>NZ_AP022826.1:331719-663438 GCF_014466985.1 Nitrosophilus labii | reverse complement strand
TCTTTTCAAATTCAAGTATCAAAAATCTATTTTTATGATCAATTACCTCTTTAAGTCTATTTGGTTCAAAAAACTTAAATTCACAAAATATATTGTAATTTTTCGTAAACTCTTTTATCTTTGTACTATTTTCAATATTTAATTCTCTATTTACGTCTAACTTTTTTTTCCAATAATTTTTAAGAGTATGTAGTGCCGGAACTCTTCCGCTACTTATATGAAACTGTTCAAGTTCCCCTTCTTCTACCATTTTTTTAAAATAGTTTCTTATTGTAGCCGATGAGATTTTAATATCCAACTTCGATTGAAGATATTTAGAACTCACAGGTATAGGGTTTTTTATATATTCTTTGATTATTGTGTTTAAAATAACCTCTTTTTTATCTTTCATTTTTTCACTCTTTAGCACTCATACTCTTTAATTGCTGAAGTTATTATATAACATTGAGTTAGATTATGTCAAGTTATTTTACATCAATAACTTGACATAGAATAAAATAATATAAACAGATAATAACATCATAGTGCTTAAGAAAATTAAATAAATAAACCAAGATGGATGAAAATAAAAAAAGAGATATTCTTAGAGGTACTAAAGGAGTATAAATATAAGGAAAAAGGTAAAGATACCTTTTATCCTCTTATATTTAAAGCAGTTATAACTTCTTGATACTTATCGTAATCTTTTTTCTTTAAGTATCTCAAAAGTCTTTTTCTCTGACCTACAAGCTTTAAAAGTCCAAGTCTTGAAGAGTGATCTTTTTTATGCTCTTTTAAATGCTCAGTCAGATATTTGATTCTCTCTGTCAAAAGAGCGATTTGAACTGCTGGTGAACCTGTATCGTTCTCACTTGTTGCAAATTTAGCGATGATCTCTTGTTTCTTCGCCGAATCCAAAGCCATGTTAGCCTCCTGATTGGTCTGTTTTGAAAGTGACATTATATCTAAATATAATATTTTTGCAAGTTTTTCTTTTCAATTTCTTTATACAAATAGTTACAAAGTAAGCTCAAATAAAAAATAGGATAAATTTTGTATAATTTAACCCAAAAAGATATTTAACGAGGTAAAAGATGTTATTTACAAGGGCTACGGAATATGCATTGCTTTCATTGATTTTAATAGCGAAAAGAAATGAGCCTATGGGAACTGATATGCTTTCAAGACAACTTGGTATTCCAAAAAGTTTTTTGGCAAAGATTTTACAAAATCTAGCTAGACAAGGAATACTTAAGTCGTTCAAAGGAGCAACAGGTGGATTTATGCTTGCAAAATCCCCTAAAGAGTTATCTATAAAAGAGATTGCCAAATCGGCCGAAGGAAAAAATATTAGTGTTTTTGACTGTTCACCGGCTCAAGAGTATTGTCCAAGCAATAAAGGAAGTTTTTGTACACTCTGGCCATTTTTAAACAAGCTTCAAAATAAAATCGATATCTTTTTAGAAGAACTCACTTTGCAAGACCTTATGGAATAGATATTTTTTGATTTACACATTAAAGGAACTAACTTGAAAGTTTTTCATCTCTCTCATACGGATCTTGACGGTTACGGATGTCAATATGTAACTAAAAATATTTTTGAAAATATAGAGTATTTAAACGCAAATTATGGAGAAGAGGTTTTAGTAAGAATAGATCAGATATTAAACAGTTTAGAAAAAGATAAAAAAAACTTCATCTTAATTACTGATCTTAATCTGACATTAGAAGAATCAAAATATTTGGATGAAAAAGTAAAAAAGTTTCAAAATAATGGATATGAGATAGAGTTACAACTACTAGACCATCATGCCACCGGTTTAGAAAGTGCTCAAACATTCAAATGGTATTATCTTGATATAACAAGATCTGCTTCTAAAATAACATATGATTTTTTCAGTCAAAAATATAACCTGACAAATATTGAAAAATTAATAAATGCTATAAACGCTGTTGATATCTGGCTTCAAGAAGATACTCTATTTGAGTTTGGTAAAGTCTCTATGAGACTTGTAGATGAAGCAAAAGAGATAAATAGGTTTATGTTTCCTAAAGAGAACGTAATCTACAAACACTCTCTATTGGAGTTTGCCCTCGAATATATCGATAAAGAGTATGGACATATCGAATTAGACGACAATATCTACATGCTAAAAAAAAGATTTTTTATAAAAGACAAAAAAGATACCCTTGACAATATGGTTACTCAATATATGGTAAATCTACTCAATAACAAAAAGGAGGAAATGACTATTTATTATAAGGGAAAAAAAGGGATACTAACCTTTGGAATCCAAAATAGTTCTATTGTTGGAAACGGCTTTTTAAGCAAAAATCCCTCTTTTCATTTTTTTATGAATGTAAACAATAGAGGCACCTTTAGTCTTAGAGCAAACAATCAAATAGACGTATCAAAAATGGCTTACGAAATAGCTGAAGGCGGTGGGCATCCTAACGCTAGTGGAGGTAAGATCAAAGGTTTTAAAGAGCAGTTTAGCTATTTAGAATTAAAATATTATATAGAAGAACTTTTAAAGGAAAAAGAGTGAAAAAAGAGTTAAAAAACAATCTAGATGAGTTTGAGATCGAAGAGATGGCTATGCAAATAGCTGATATGCTAAGCGTAGCGCTATATTATGCGGGTGTCCCTAAAAAAATGATACCTCGGGCTATAGATGCCTATATAAAAGCCATGGATGAGGTTTTTGAAGAGGATGGAAAAATGAGTTATGAAGAGATAATAAAAGTAATTGAGTATCTAAAAAAAAGCCGCCCTTCTCTTTTTACAAATCAATAATCTTCAGTCATTTTAAACATCTGGAGATTATAAATTACTATTTTATTTCTCCCCTCCTCTTTTGCTCTATAAAGAGCAATATCTGCAAACTTGATAGCCTGCCAAAACTGTTTCGTATCTTTAGGAAATTCAGAAATTCCTACACTAACCGTTTTTCTAATCTCAGCTTTACCTACATCTATTTTTTTAGAGTTAAAGTTATCTTTTATTTTTTGTGCAACTTTTTTGGCATCTTCTTTATTACAATCATAAAGTAAAACCAAAAACTCTTCGCCACCAAATCTAACAATAACATCAGACTCCCTGATATTGGCCGAAATATTATTTACCAACTCTTTTATAGTTTTATCTCCGGCATCATGTCCGTATTTGTCATTAACCATCTTAAAATGGTCAATATCAAGCATTAAGATAGAATATGGCGTACCACTCCTTAGAGCTTTAGGAATGCTCTCTTTGACAAATATATCTAAATATCTTCTATTATAGGCCCCTGTCATTCTATCTTTTAAACTCAGATCTTTGAGTTCTTCAAGTAATATCTGAGTCTCAATTGCTGTTTTAGATACATTTAGATAATTTTTCAAATTATCAACAATCTCTTTAACTCTGTTGTGTTCATTTTTAGCAGATGTTACAAAAGATAAAACTATCGAATAATCATCCGTAATCTTTAAAGGTAAACATAGATAAAATTTTTCGCTTTTTGAAGCTTCGCAAATATGAAGATATTTATCGGAGATCACTCTGTTTTGTGTTCTAAATGCTCTACATAGATTGATCTCCTCATTGGCACTGCAACATATCTCTTCATTTAAATTGTTATATATAATTTTTCTGATACCAGATTTCTTATCTATCTCATAAAAAATAAAATCGTATATTTCATACTTATTGTGTAAAAGCTCTATAATCCTGTTATATATTTGAAATTTGTTTTTATCTTTTTCAATAATATTTTTAAATTTGTATATAGAGGCAAGCTCATACACAAGTTCTTGAACCGACAACAAAGGATCGCTACTTTTTGCTTTAAAATTTATGAAATAATTCACACTTTTGGTGATAGAACTTAGACTTCTTTCTATTTTTTCAAAAAGAGCGTTTAATCCTTTACTAATTTCAGATAATTCTTTATCTTTAAAAGTTTCAAGCCTTCCACTGTAGTCACCCTCATAAGCTTTTTGAATAATTCCTTTAAGATTTACAAAAAAACCTACATATTTTTTGGTATAAAAATTAATAAATAAAAGTCCTATAACAAAGATTATAAAAATCAAAAACGCTATTTTTCCGATAGTAACTAAAGAGTTTTCTCTAACATCGGTTATATCAAACTCCATACTAATAGCGCCTAAAACTTCCCCTTCTTTAGCATTGTGACATTTTAAGCAGTTTGGAATATCATAAGCAGAGGCTACGTAAGGAATTGCAACTTTTAAAAATACTTTATCCTTTGTTTCTATAATCTTACTTTTTTTTTCTCCCGTTTTTAAAACTTCCTTTTCCAATGAGTCTATTTTTTGAAAACTCTCTATACTTTTTCCAAACTGTTTTTCAACATTTTCAGAACGAAGTATCTTTAACTCTTTTACTCCATCTATTCTTTTAATTTTTGATAAAAACAGCTCTCTTTTATCCATTATGTGATTTTCCATATGCGTCGTAAGACCGTCTTTGACGATATTGGCTACAATGTGAGCTTTGTTAGTGGCATTTTTTAAGGAGTAGTCTCTAAAACTAACAATTAATATTATTATTGTAGGTATCAATATAGCAAAAACAAAAAGAACTAAAAACAGATTAAATCTTTTCTTTAGGTTCATTTAGAAACTTTCTTTAGTTAAGTTCTATTAAGGTTTGTTTATTTTAAATAAATATCTTTAATTTATCTTTAAATATCTATTTTCTTGCAAAAAAAGTCACAAAGTTGGCCCATCTAAATATGGTTTCACAATATTTAAAACCGGCATTTTTAATCATCTCTTCATTCTCTTTTACGCTATAGGGTACCAATACGTTTTCAAGAGCCTCTCTTTTTTGCATAATCTCAAAATCACTATACCCTTGTCTTTTTTTAAAATCAAAATAGATATCAATGAGCTGTTTATTAAGTATCTTATCTTCACTAATCACTTTTTCACTAAATATAAAAATCCCGTCTTCTTTTAATGAGTTATATATCTTTTTGACAAGTTTATCTCTTTTTAACGGTCTAATAAACTGCAAAGTGTAATTCGATATAAAAAGATCTGCCTTTTCGAAACTAAACTCTAAAATATCTCCCTCAATAAATTCTATGGTTGCGTTATATGCTTTTGCTTTTCTTTTGGCTCTTTCTATCATAGCTTTTGAACTGTCTAAACCTACAAGTCTTAGTTTTTTGCCACTTATAGCGAAAATCTCAATTAAAGTAGATCCTGTAGAACACCCTAGATCGTAAATCAACCCGTTATTTTCTACGTTTTTAACGGCTAATGTAGATACTAGTTCCAAAACCTCCTTATAAAAAGGAACGGATCTATTTATCATATCGTCAAATACAGACGCTACTTCCTCATCAAATTCAAACTGTTTTTTTATAGGTTTGCTAAAAACTTTATCTTCCATCCATTCTCCGTTATTAGAGTACTACTCAATCTTCTTATCCCACTTAACTTTAATGCCTTTTTTTTCAAATTTTAAAAGATTTTCTATCTTTTCAATAACTTTATTTAAATCATAGTCGCTAATAAAACAGGTATCGATCTTGCAAGCCAAAAATTGCTCAGTATCTTCCTCTTTTACAAAAATATAAGGATATTTGATATCTAAAACTCTTTTTAGATTTTTTAAAATCTTCTCTTTCATACTTTTTATGATAACATCTCCTACTTTTAACCTAAGTACGGCTCTTGTCGCTTCGGGGAAAGCTGCTGGATCATGAAAAATCAAAGCGGAATGCCTATTTATGATATAGTTTGCATCTTCTAAATATTTCAACTCTTCTTTTAATGCCCCAATCGTTAAAAAGTTATGTATCATAACCGATAGGGCGGAGGTATAATAGCTATCGTTAAGATCCGCAACTGTTCTAAACTTTTCATTGCTTAAATACCATTTGCCTTTTTTGAAAAATTTCTCCTTAGCCTCTTTTAAAAATTTGTTTGCAAGCTCGAGATATCTTTTTTCAAGAGTGTACTCGTATGCACTTAACAAAGCTTTTACCAAATAGGCATAATCTTCCAAAAACGCTTTTTTTGTAGGCTTAAATGGGGGGATATATTGGTGATACAATACTCCGTCTATATACATCTTCTCTATCAATGTATTTAACGAACTCAATGCCTCTTTTTTGAAGTAATCACGTATATAATATGCACTCAACTTGGCATCTATATACATAGCGTTCCATGCGGCTATAATCTTTTTATCTATAAAGGGGTATTTTCTTTTTTTTCTAATCTCTCTTAAAAGTTTCAAAGCTTTACTTTTATCATTATCATTTAGCTCAATTTCAGAGTCTATATATGGATTTGAGTAATCACCGTCTATATTTCCATCCTTTTTTATCCCAAAAAAAGCCAATGTTTTTTCTGCTTTTTGTTTATTAAAACCGTTTTTAACAAAATAGTCGAAAGTTTTTTGATAATCGTAGATAAAAAATCCCCCTTCTACTCCCTCCGTATCCGCATCGCTTGCACTAAAATAGAGTCCTTCGTATCCAAATCTTGTATCAATCTCTTTAATAGTCTCTTCAACAACTTTTTTAAAAAGAGGATTTTTTGTAATCTTATACATTCTTGTATAAACGTCTATTAACTCGGCATTTGTATATAACATCTTCTCAAAATGTGGGATTTGCCATTTTCTATCTGTGGTATACCTGAAAAAAGCACCGTTTATTTGATCGTAAATGCCCCATTTTGCCATAGCTATTAGCGTTTCATTAGCCATTTTCAAAGCACTCTTTTCTTTTGTGATCATATAAATATCTATCAAAGCTCTTATTCTACTGGATTCGGGAAATTTTATACGTTTTGAAAAACCTTTATAGACCGGATCAAAATACTCTTTTGTTTGCATAAGAAACTTTTTAGCGATACTCAAATCTAGATGAACCGGAACATATTCAGCATTCTCTACTTTTTTCATTAAAGATAGAATGGCGTCGGCTCTTTTTTCTATTGTTTCCCTATTGTTTATATATGCTTTTGCCAAAACAGGTAAAATAGTTTTTAACCCTTTAACCCCATATCCATCTTCTGGAGGAATGTAAGTAGCTGCAAAAAAAGGTTTCAAATCCTCCGTTAGTATTATGGTTAAAGGCCAGCCTCCACTTCTTTGATGAATCACTTGATAAACTTTTTGGTAATATTTATCAATATCGGGACGCTCCTCTTTATCCACCTTTATTGGTATAAAATTTTCGTTTATTAGTTTGGCTATCTCCTCATTTTCAAAAGACTCCTCCTCCATCACGTGACACCAGTGGCAAGTACTATAGCCTATAGATAAAAAAATGGGTTTATGCTCTCTTTTTGCTTTTTTAAAAGCCTCTTCTCCCCATGGAAGCCAATTTACGGGATTGTGAGCATGTTGAAGTAAGTATGGGGATTCTTCATAAATCAATGCGTTTGTATATTTATGACCGGCAGACAGAAAACTTATTGCAATAATCAACAATATAAGTTTTTTCATCATTTTCCTTGATTTAAATTTGGGATTGAAAATTGAGAATAATAGACGTTAATTCTTATATAATATGCTCTTTAACAATTTCAAGAGCAATATCTATATCCTTTTCTATCTGCTTTTTCAGATCTTCTAAATTGTCAAATTTTTTATTGTCTCTTATTCTATCAAAAAACAAAATCGTCACTTCCCCTTTAGCCTCTCCTATATCTTTACCTATGATATGAGACTCTACTGAAAATATTTTGTCAGTTGAAACTCTTTTTCCTATAAAAGTTACGGAAGGCTCATAAAAACCGTTTACATCGGTTATAGTTGCATAAACACCGTTTTTGGGCAAAACGAAATCTTTAGGGTTGACATTTACTGTAGGATATAGTTTTTTCTTGCCGAGTCCCTGTCCTTTTACAACCTCTCCAACTATCTTATATGTATGGCCTAAAAGAGTATTGGCTCTTTTTATATCACCTTTTTTGATAAACTCTCTTATTACTCTTGAGTGAACAGAAATACCATCTTTTTTGACCTCATCTACCACTTCAATCACACCGTCAAAATATTTTTTTAAATCTTCAATAGAGTATTTTCTATCTTTTCCAAATGCAAAATCGTAACCGACTACTATCTTTTTAAGCTTAGGGAAATCTTTTTTTACTCTTTCCAAAAAACCTTTTGCGTCAAGTTCTTTTATATCTTTTATATCATAAAAAAAACAAGGGCGATCTACATATTCACATCTATATCTGCCGGGAGTTATATTTGCATTGTGCTTGTCTATAATTACTACGGCACCTTTTTCACTAAGCCTATCAAAAAGAGCTTTATGGCCTAGATGCATTCCATCAAATGCGCCCAAAGCTATATCTTCTATCTCACTCATATTTTTACCAATCAACCTATATCCTTTTTAAAATGGTAAAAAAACTCTTCATTTCCTTCTTTCCCTTTTACAACTGAAACCTCTTTTCTAACAAGCCTCCAGCCTAGTTTTTCACACTCTTTTTCAAACCTCTCTTTAGCATTTTGGATAGCTTCATTATCCAAAACGACGCCTTTTTTGTCTCTTTTTACATCTTTTCCCACTTCATATTGAGGCTTAAAAAGTATTATCAAATCGCCCTTTGATACTCTATCTAGTTCAGATAATATCTTATGAAGGCTTATAAACGAGACATCACAAGTAACTACCTCAAATCTTTTTAGCGGGAAAAAATCTCTTATATCTGTTTTTTCCAGGTTAACAACTCTTTTATCTTTTTTTAAAGTTTCATACAATTGAGAAGAGCCAACATCCAAAGCGTAAACCCTCAAAGCTCCTTTTTGGAGCAAAACTTGAGTAAAGCCCCCTGTACTAGCTCCCACATCGAGGCAAATAGAGCCTTTGATAAACTCATATTCACCTCCTTTTAAAAAACTTTTAAGTTTTTCCGCGGCTCTGCTTACATACTCATCTTTTTTCAAGATCTCAATCATACTCTCTTCGCCAACTTTAAAAGAAGAACTCTTTATAACTCTACCATCAACTTTTACAAAACCATTCTGTATATACTCTTTCGCTCTACTTCTGCTTTGAACATAACCTTTTTCAAATAAAAACTTATCCAGTCTCACAAAATACTCACTTTATCTCTTTTTGTACCTCTTCGATCATATCCCACATCTTATCTTCTGGCACTAGAGTCACTCCTAACTTTTTTGCCTTCTCATATTTGCTTCCTGCGTTTTCACCGTAGAAAACATAGTCAGTATGAGGCGAAACTGTATTTGTCACATGTGCCCCAAAAGACTCTAACAGTTCTTTGATTTTAGAGCGAGATTCTCTCATAGTTCCTGTAAGAACTACTGTTTTACCAGTGAAAAGAGTCTCTTTGACCTCCTCTTTTTTAGGTATAGTTGGCTGAATAAGCTCTATTAGCTTCTCAATTTTCTCTCTATTAACCTTTACAAACTCCATTATCGATTTAACCATTTCGGGACCAAAACCCTCTATGTTTATTAGTTCTTCCTCTTTGGTTCTAAACCAATCTAACCCAAACTTTTCGCAAAGTTTTTTACTAGCTACTTCGCCAATATGCTCTATTCCCAAAGCGTTTATAAACCTCCAGCACTCTACACCTTTTACTTTTTTTATAGCTTTGATAAGATTTTCGGCTTTTTTCTCTGCAAAACCTGGAAGTTTGAGAAGATCCTCTTTTTTTAGATAGAAAATATCGATTATATCTTTTACCAAACTCTCTTTATATAGAAGTTTTACCGTATTTTCGCCTAACCCCTCTATATCCAAACACTGTTTTGAGGCAAAATAGATTATAGAGTTTACTACACGCGCGGGACAACTTAGATTTTGGCACTTTATAAGTATCCCTTCATCTAGTACGGGTTCTCCGCATACGGGACAGTTTTTTGGTCTTTCAACCTTTTTCTCATTGCCTGTTCTATACTCTTTTAAAACTTTAGTTATCTCCGGGATTACGTCACCGCTTCTTATGATGATAACTTTATCTTTGATTCTTAGATCTTTTCTCTCTATCTCAGAATAGTTGTGTAGCGTTGCCCGCTCTACTACCACGCCTTCAATCTCCACAGGTTCAACTATAGCTACGGGAGTGATTACCCCCGTTCTTCCAACCTGCGGGATTATGTCTAACACTGTCGTCATCTTTTCAACTGCGGGAAATTTGTACGCAACCATCCATCTTGGATATTTAACGGTATATCCAAGTTTTTCATGAAGCTCTATTTGGTTTACCTTTACAACCATACCATCTAGCATTACCGGAAAACCGTCTCTTATGGCTCTAAACTCTTCATATATATTTTCTATCTCATCCAAATTTTTACAGATGGCTCTTTTAAAAGGCTTAATAAATCCAAAAGAGTAAACAAAATCCATTAAATCTTTTAAGTTTTTATAGTTTAGCGTATTGTATCCCACTCCCCAAGGATAGAAAAACAGCTTTCTTTTTGCAGTTATTTTTGGATCTAATTGTCTAAGACTTCCAGCAGCTGCGTTTCTGGGATTGGCAAAGGGAGTTTCACCTTTTTCAACTCTCTCTTGATTTAGTTTTTCAAAATCGTCTTTTCTTATTACTACTTCGCCTCTTATCTCTATCACTCCTTTATAATCTATCCCCAAAGGAATAGAAGCAATAGTTTTCGCGTTTGCTGTAACATCTTCGCCTATTTCCCCATCGCCTCTGGTTGCCGCACTTTTTAAAAGACCATTTTCGTAAATAAGATTTAAACTTGCACCATCAAATTTCGGTTCTATATAAAAGTCAACTTCATTTGTTTTGGCATTTTTATATACTCTATTTATCCAGTCATTTAGTTCGTTTTCATTAAAAACATCTTCCATACTCCACATTTTTGTAAGATGTTTTACTTTTTTAAACTCTTTTGCTGGTTCTGCACCCACTCTTTGGGTTGGAGATGTAGGTTCTATTTCATCTGGATGAACTTTTTCAAACTCCTCTACTTCACGGTATAGTTTGTCATATACTTCGTCAGAAACTAAAGGATCATTCAATACATAGTAGGCGTATGCCCATTTTTTTAAAGTTTCAACAGCCTCTTTATACTCTTTTTGGTTTTTTATCATTGAGCACCTTTATTTTTTTAAAAATTATAACAAGATAAGGTTTAAAAGAGTTTTTTTGTCTTAGTTTAGATAGTAAAAGAGGGTTTTCCTATAAAATAGCCTTGAGCATAATCCACGCCAATCTCTTCAAGAATTTTCAATATCTTCTCATTCTCTACATATTCGGCAATTGAGAGTTTATTAGAGCTTTTTATAATTGTATTTATATTTTTTACAAACTCTTTCATATTTTCATCTTTATCAAGTTTTCTTATAAAAGAGCCGTCTATTTTTATATAATCGACAGGCATATCATAAATATATTTTAATGAGCTGTAACCAACTCCAAAATCGTCTATTGCAAACTTAAATCCATATTTTCTAAGCTCTTTAATAAAGCCAATTCCCTTATCAATATCGTTTACAACTGCCGTTTCGGTAACTTCAAAAGTAATAAATCTGTTTTCTACTTTAAAATTTTTGCTCTGTTGGACTATAAACTCTATAAGAGTTTCGTCCAATATATCTAAAGCGGAAAGGTTTATAGAGATAGGAATTCTTTTTTCTTTAAAGACTCTAAAAGCCTTTTTTATTACTATTCTAGTAATTTTACCTATAAGATTGAACTTTTCTGCAAGTTCTATGAAATCTACAGGAGGTATAATTGTATTGTTTTTTTGCAACCTTACCAAAACCTCATATTTTACAATCTTCTTTTCCTTTGTCTTCCAAATAGGCTGAAAACACAAAAAAAATCTATCCTCTTTTATGGATTCTTCTATCTCTTTTTTTATTTCAGTTCCAATATTGGAAAAATATTGATACTCTTTTATGAAAAAATCTTTGTCACTATAAAAAACTAGATTATCTCCCCCTCTCTTTTTAGCACTGTATATAGCAGAGTGTAGATAATAGTTTAGTTTTTCTATATCGAAATCCTCTGTTAGTTTATAAGCTCCGGCACTTATTGTAAAATAGTAGGGAGAATGTTTTTTAATATCATTGCTTAGGTTTTTAAAAAAATAGAGGATATCCTCCTCTTTTTCAGTTTTACATAATGCAACAAATTCATCAGAAGTAACTCTATAAACACTTTTTGGACAATGTTTATTTAAAATCTCAGTGAAAAATCTCAAAACCTTATCGCCAATCGCAGTTCCAAACTTTTCATTAATATATGCAAAATTGTCTATATCAAATCTAACTATATAAACCCATTTTTTTAACTTTTTTATGTTTTTAAGGTCTTTCAAAAGTCTATATCTGTTAGGAAGACCTGTTAAATAGTCATATTCGGCCATTCTTTTTAGTTCATTCTCTATTTTTTGCTCTTTATTGATAAGATAAAAAATCATTCCGGCAAAAATAAACATTGAGCTATGCAGCAAACCTTCAATAAAAAGATTTCTCTTTTTTAAATTTTCTTCATATTTATAGATAGCAATTGTTAATTTATCTATAGTTTTAGTTAAATTTTTATTTATTATTTGAAAATTTATTAAAAGAGGAGTCAAGTTTCCTATAGAGTTGTATATGAGCATAGAATGATTATAAAAATTTTTCAATGCATTAGCTAACTTTTTGTCGTCTGTTTTGAAATTTTTAATAATATCTATTTTTTCATAAAACTTTCCGTTTATATTTTTGTCTCTTAAAAAAATCTGATATGAAAGTATCTCCAAGACTTCATGAATAGATTCTATCACTTTTTTATCCCGTAAACCTGATACCATAATCTCTTTTTCCAAAGAAGGAAGATATAAAAATGAACTCTTTATAACTGCTGATTCTTGTATAATCCTTTCGATTATATACATCTCTTTTTCAAACTTTTCATATACCTTTTCAAGTTTGTCTCTCAAACCGATTTTATCTACTAACTCATCTTTTTTTATCTCTTCAAAACTCTTTTTAAACTTTTTAATATTTTCAATTATGTCATCATAGTTTACATACCTATATCCTACTATCTTTTCAATCTCGTCGTTCAAAAAGTGGTTAAAACTTCCAAGATTGTCTATTTTATTTTCAAAACTAAAAAGTTTCGAAACATTTTCATAATCCAAAATCTTTTTAACATAAAGAGCGAAAAAAATTAGAAAAATAACAACAACAAAAAGTCTAATCCATTTAATCATTTACTTTTCCTGTCAAACATTTCAAAAACTCTGCTATCTTTTGAGCATTCTCATCACTTATATCTCTTCCAAGCTGTGCTCTAGCCATCCACTTTATAGCCTCTTCTAAAGTTTTAATCTTACCGTCATGAAAATATGGTGCACTTTCTTCTACGTTTCTAAGTGACGGACATTTTATAAACTCTTGATTGTTCTCATCCAAAAAATATCCGCGTTTAAAATAAAAATGGCCTCCCAAGCTTTTTCCATTATGACATGCAATACAACCATATCTTTTGAAAAGTTCAAAACCGCTTTTTTCTTTTGAAGAAAGCTCTTCATATCCTAAAAGATATCTATCAAACTTAGATTCAGTTGTATTGAGAGTTAAAAGGTAATTATAAAGAGCGTCAATAACAGCATCTTTGTTTATATTTTTATAAGCTTTTGAAAAAATCTTTTTTAAAAAATTATTACTATTAATATAAGCTACTATCTCATTAAAATCGGCTTCCATAATATTTGGATTTTTCATAACTTCTTCAATTTTCTTCTTTAAGTCATATTTTTTGTTTTTCCAACCGTATACATACTGAAATCTCAGATTGTATATTGATGGCACATTGTATTTCGTCTTTCTGCCAAATACTCCGGTTCCTTTTTCCTCGTTGTTTGCTCCACCATACTCTTTCTTATGACAAGTAGCACAAGATACTTTTTTATCTTTTGAAAGATTAGGATCATAAAATAAGATCTTACCTATTTTAGCTTTCTGTTTATCTACTATTAATCTTTTTGGAATAGGCTCAATAGGGCCTTTTGCAAACAGTAGAGAAAAAAATATAAAAGTAAAAAGAGCAACCCTCATCATAAACTCTTTAGCTCCTTTAAAATCTCAAATTGTCTATGTATGACATATCCAGAAATTACTTCCTCTCTTTTTATATCAGAGTGTGATAAAAACTCTACTCCAACTGAGACAAAATTACCTATTTTAGATATATGTCTAATTATCCCTTGTGTATTTACTTCTCCCGTAAAAAGTTTAAAATATAACTCGATAGTCAATCCAACCTTCAAATCTTTAAAGTCTTTCATCAAAATACCAACACCACCAACGGAAATATCTTTAATATACCCCTTATAGATTTTTCCTGAAAAGATTATCTTCGTTTCAATCTTCTCTTTTGGCTGAACTCTTACAAATTTTCTTTTTTCCTGAGCTATTTCCGTAAATTTAAAATTATAAAGAATTAACGTCTCGTTTTTTGGATTACTATCTAAAATATTTGCAAAAATCGATTTTGGGAAATATTTATGTTTCAAAAAACAACTATCTTCTTTTTTTAAATACCCGAATTTACCAGTTTTTATAGAAACTTCGATAGTTTTGTTTTTATTGTCTATTTTTAAAACTTTGCTTTTCAGTACCACTGGAAGCTCTTTATAAAAATCCAAAATCTCAAGTTCATCGTTATTTATTTTAATTTTCTCAAAGAGCGAAAGTATGATTTCATTGCTCTCTTCTTTTTTAGTTTCAAGATCTTCTTTGATTTCTTCAAGATAATCCATATACGCTTTATCAATTGTAGTTAAATATAAATCAATTAAAATTATTAAATTTTTCAGTTTTTCTATCGAGCTCTCCTTTTCTGAAAGATACAAAGCAAACATTCCTATGCTATTTAATAAAACTTTTATTATCACAGGATTTAGATTAATATCATTTTGTGCCATATTTTTTGATAGCAAATAGAGTTCTTTAAGAGGATTTTTTTTAAAACTAAATAGAAGTACATAAAGCTTTATACCGAAAGTCTCAAGGGCAGACATAGACATAAGGCCAGGTTTTGCAAGAGATATATTTTCCGCAAAAATCTTAGAAAACTCGTCTTTAAAACTTTCAAAAAAATCTTTTTCGTTCTCTAAATTCTTAAATATCTCTTCAATAGGAAGTTCCAACATTTTTTGCCTTAAATGGAAAACTAATGAACATAACTATTTTAACCATAAAAAAATTTAATTTTTCTTTAATCTTTAAACAATAAAGATTATATATAATTTCTATTAAAATTCAAATAACTTTTTTTTCTCCGATGTCGGGCAAAATAAGTTTTGCCTTAATATCTTCACGATTTTTTAGATTTTTAAACCAAGAAAGAAGTTCACTTGTAGATTGTGTAGTAAGATTGAAAGTACCATAGTGCATAGGAATGATAAATTCTGGATTCAAATCTTTTATCGCTTTAATAGTCTCTTTATGGGTCATATGACTACCGCTTATGACATACGGAGGATTTATTGGCATTATAACTATATCTATTTTTTTAAAAATATTTTTTATCTCTCTAAAATGGGTATTATAACCGCTATCTCCCACAAAAAAGATATTTTTACCTCTACATTTTATCAAAAAACTTCCCCACAATACTCTGTTATAATCAAAAATATTTCTTCTGTGCCAATGGTGTGCGGGGAGAAAAAAAACCTCGATATCTCTCTCTTTCAGATCATATTTCTGATACCAGCTTGCCTCTTGAAACTTTATATGAGGATTTGCTCTTTTTAAAAGCCGCCCCATCTTAAGAGGTAATAGTGCCATCTTTATCTGTGTTTTTGCATATTTTATACTCTTTAAATCAAGATGATCGTGATGACCATGAGATATCAAAAGATAGTCTATATCTCCTAACTCTCTTATATGATACGGAGCTGGAGTTATCCTTTTTTTCAAAGGCATCGTATGAAAACAAGGATCGGTCAAAAACCTTTTTTGGGAGCATTGTATCAAAAAGGAGGCATGCCCGAGCCAAATAATGAAATTCTCTTTTTCATATAAAAAGCTTCTATCTTTTATAATAGGCAAAGAACTTTTTTCAAATTTAATCTCTTTTTTTATAAACTTTTTTATAAAAGAAAAAACATTTTTAGCCTTAACAGAGATTTTTTGTTCTCTTGCACTAAATTCACCGGTAAATTTGCCTTTTTTATACGGAACTCCTCTAAAATCTGATTTTATAGTCTCTAATCTTTCGTTTAAGAGATATCTTGTTTTTTGCCCCAAATGTCGCCTTTTATGATTCTTTTATAATTGAAACCTCTAAATAAATAGAAATTGAGCGAAAGCTTTGTCATTTTAGCTTGAAAATTTTATGTTGGTCATAAGAGCAAAAAAGTGCGCTCAACCCCGAAGGGGCGCTCCCCTGGCGTAGGCTATGCAAGTTTGTATAAACGCCTCGCCGTGCGGAGCTACCAACGCAAAGCAGTTTGTGCTGGCTTAACGCTCCTCCCGTTCGCACTTTTTAATAAAATTTTCAAGCGTTGCCGAAAGCAAAAATGATAACTTGCTTGAGCGAAATTTGCTATTTATTTAGAACACTCAATTAACAATACTATAAAACCTTAAACAAAAATCCTTTTAGATATTTGGAAGTTGGTATATTAACTACATAAGGATGATCAATATCTTGGTATAGAACTTCAACTATTTTTAGTCTCTTTTTCGTATCTTTAGACGCTTTTAGCGCAATTTGCACCAAATCCTCTTCATATACATAATATGAGCAAGAAAATATAGCTATATATCCCTGATTATCTGCGATTTTCAAAGCATTTACCATTAAATCTTTAAAGCCTCTTAAAGCTCCCTTTTTTTGGTTTTTATTCTTAGCAAAAGAGGGAGGATCAATGATAATCATATCATACTTCTTTACACCTGCTCTCAAAACTCTTAAGTAATCAAAAACATTTTCGCATACAAACTTGCCCTCTACATTATTTAATTTAAAATTATTTTTCGCTTTTTCAATCGCCTCTTTAGAGATATCGACAAGCTCCACATCAGCATCCGCTTTTTTAGCCGCATAAAGTCCAAACCCGCCGATATTACAAAAGAGATCCAAAACTTTGGATTTTTGTTTAATATATCTGCTAACTATCTCTCTGTTTCTTCTTTGGTCAAGATAAAACCCCGTCTTTTGTCCGCTAGTTATATCTACGCTAAACTTTATGCCATTTTCTTCAAAAATGATATTATTAGGAACTTTTCCTACTATTTTAGGCTCAAAGACCTCTACCCCTTCCTTTTGCAAACTGTATCTATCAGCATCGATAACTACGCCTTTAGGTCTTAACACTTCTACTAAAGCTTCCAAAATAATATCTTTATATCTTAACATTCCAGCCGTATTTATCTGCAAAGATAGATACTCATCATATCTATCAACTATGAGTCCCGGAAGCATATCCGCTTCAGAGTGGATCACTCTAAAAGCGTTAGAGTATATATCGACTCTTTGTTGCAAAGCATCTTTAATACGCTTTATAAAAAAATCTTTATCTACATTTTGAATTTTAAAATCCAAAACTCTGATAGAAATAACACTATTTAGATTGATATACCCAATTCCTAGTGATTTTCCTTCTTCATCAACTATTTTTACCAACTCTCCCGCTTCAAACTTTTGATGATCGATTATATCGCTTCTATATATCCAAGGAAAAAACTCTCTCAAAGTTTTTGCCGCTTTTTTGTTAATAACAACTTTTTTCATCTCATCCTTTCATATACGGCAAAAGCCTGTCTATGCTCTTTAACATCGTGACATCTTATGATAGATGCTCCCTCTTCATAAGCCTTTAGATGTATCGCTAGAG
The DNA here is from genome assembly GCF_014466985.1 of Nitrosophilus labii. Classification (NCBI taxonomy): domain Bacteria; kingdom Pseudomonadati; phylum Campylobacterota; class Epsilonproteobacteria; order Nautiliales; family Nitratiruptoraceae; genus Nitrosophilus; species Nitrosophilus labii. Next base: position 645,635 of record NZ_AP022826.1, on the reverse strand, counting down.
TTCCTGGAAGTCTCTTTTCTACCGGAGTTGGAATTATCTTATCTATCATCGATTTCCTGCTTGCCCCTACCAAAATCTCACATCCAAATTTTTTAAAATTACTCAAACACTTTAAAAGTTCCAGATTATGTTCAACCCTTTTTCCAAAACCGATACCTGGATCTAAAACGATATTTTCTCTTGTTATACCAAACTTTTCTGCTTTTTCTATTCTTTTTTTAAAAAACTCCGCTACTTCTAGTACAACATCTTCATATCTTGGATCAATCTGCATTGTTTTAGGTTCACCTTTTTTATGCATTAAAACAACTTTTACTCCATATTTTGCAACCACTTTTGCCATCTCGTCATTTTCAAGTCCCGTAATATCGTTTGCGATAGAAAAACCTCTATCCAAAGCATATTCCACTATTTTTGGTCTGTAACTATCGATACTAAAATTGACTTGTTCAAAAAGCCTAGTTCTATAGATAAAATCGATTATATCTTTTACTCTCTCAAACTCTATATTTTCATCTACTTCATCACTTCCTGGTCTTGTGGATACCCCTCCAATATCTATAATATCGGCTCCATCCTCTATCATCTTTTCTATAGCTTCTAAAGCGCGTTCTCCTTTGAATCTGCTTCTAGGATAAAAACTCTCATCATTTGCATTTATTACACCCATAATCTTTAGCTCAAAATTACTCTTTTTGATATAACGTTTTAATTCTCTTGCCAACTCTTTTAATCCATATGGCTGTGCCAGCTCTTTTCTTGATAAAATCTCTATGTGTTTTTTAGTCCCTATTAGCAAAGCATCGCACTTTTTGAAACTGCAAGTAATAGCACCGTTTGGTAAAGCAAGATCCGCTCCAACAGAGAGAGCGTCTTGTTTTAAAATATTTGCCGCTCCTATATGAAGATCTTTGATATAAAAAAAATAAATTTCTGACTTTTTGGACATAATTTTAATACCGGGCTTATCAACACTCAATTCTTCCATAATTTTTACAATATCACTATTTGAAGAGATTCTCTTAATCTGCATTTTATTCCTTGATATTAGATATTAGTAAAATCTAAAAAGTACTTAATTATCTTCTTTTTGCTTCTAAAATTATTAAAAAGAGTGTTGTTAAAACATTTTGAACATTTGAATTTAATTCTAAAAGCCTTAAAGCTTTTGCAAATTGGTCTAGTTCTTCCTCTTTGAGTTTAAGATTACTTTCAAAAGAGCTTTTCAAAAGTGCTTTTACAACTTCTTTGGCCTCATCTCTTTGCATTTTTTTGCTCTCTTGCAAAAATGAATAAACAAACTTTAAATCTACATTTTTAATATCTATATCAAAAAGCTCTTTTTTTTCTTTTTTTAAAGAGACTATCGGGAGTCTCGATCTTATGGTAGGCAATAAAGAAGATTTGGCTTTCGTAATAACAATAAACACTACGTTAGAAGGAGGCTCTTCCAATATTTTAAGAAGGGTATTTTGAGAGTAGATATTGTACTTTTGGGCCGCTAGAACTATATATTTTTCCTTTTCAGTAGCGATATAAGCCTCTTTTATTGCATCTTTCGCATCTTCGATTTTAAACTCATCCCTTTGAATTATATGCAGATAACCAGGTTTTATACGTTCTTTAAAAAATTCGAGAGATCTTTCAAAATTATGGGTAACAATTATCTGGCTTTTTAGCTCAATCATATTTTAAGTTCAATCTCTCCAAATATAGTAGCATCTAGGCTTTTATCGAATAGTCTAAATAGTTGAAAAAGCTTTAAATCCAAAGTATCATCATAGGATTTTAGATAAAAGTTGTTTTGCATCTGCTCATCCATTATCCATAAAAAGCTGTCATCTTTTCTTTTTGCTATCATTGAACGAGGTGTATCTCCCTTTCCTATATACCAAAAAAAGTATTCCTCTTTGAAAGAGAGATTTATCATATCATAAAGCAACTCTATATCTTCCTCTTTTTTTATATTGTCTATATATGGGATTATATCTTTTAAAATATATGTAGGAACGAAAGGTCTATTTTTATTAGGCTTGTTTATACTATATAAAATATATTCGGCAAACCACTCTCTCTCTTTGTCTGTAATTAAAATGATACTATAACCAGAAACTATCTTTTCAAGAGCCGAAGAGGCAAGAGGTACCCAATCATACCTTCTCTCCTCCATCCAACTCATCATAGTTTCATCATACCTAATAGCATTAAGAGTCCATTTATCAAATTCCATCTGTTCCTCTATTTAGTAAATCATGACAAGTAACGGGTGATGAGTGATAAGTAAAAAATAATAAATAATTCACTACTCACTAATTACTCCGTATCATCTATATAACTCATACGCATCATGCAAAGCTCTAACAGCAAGTTCACTATATTTTTCATCTATTATCATCGAAATCTTAATTTCGCTAGTGCTAATCATCTCAATATTTATATTCTCTTTAGCCAATGTTTCAAAAGCTTTGCTTGCAACACCACTATGAGATTTCATACCCACACCCACAATAGATACTTTTGCGATACGAGGATCATAGTCAATAGACTCATACTCTTCTTTAAATCTTTCCATAATCTTTTTTACTCTCTCAAGTTCATTCTCAGGTACTGTAAAGTCCAAATTTGTTTTTTCATCTTGTCCAATGGTTTGAACTATCATATCTACATTGATATTCTCTTCAGCAAGCGCTTTGAAAATCTCAGCTGCAATTCCCGGTCTGTCCACAACTCCTCTTAAACTAACACGTGCTTGGTTTTTATCTAGTGCTATTCCGCTTACCAATGGCTTTTCCATGATATCTTCTTCCTTTGTTATGATTGTTCCTGGATTTTCGTTAAAACTACTTTTAGCCTCAATAATCACTCCCAATTTTTTTGCAAGTTCAACGCTTCTGTTTTGTAAAACTTTAGCTCCCAAACTTGCAAGTTCCAACATCTCGTCATAACTTATTTTGTCAAGTTTTTTGGCTTTAGGCTCTATTCTAGGGTCTGTAGTATAAATACCGTCCACATCAGAATAAATCTCACACTTATCGGCATTCAATGCTCCAGCAAGCGCAACTGCCGTTAGATCACTGCCTCCTCTGCCTAGAGTGGTAACTTTCCCGTCTTTACTGATACCTTGAAATCCAGCCACTACTACAATTTTGCCTTTTTGGAGCTCATTTTTAATCGGTTTTGGATCTATTTTTTCAATCCTTGCAGTAGTATGTGAGCTATCTGTAACAATTCCTGCCTGGCGTCCCGTCATAGCTACAGTCGGATAACCCATCTCATTCAAAGCTATCGAAAGCAAAGCTGCAGTCACTCTTTCACCTGAACTTAGTAAAAGATCCATATCTTCACGACTTGGAGTTTTGCTAAAATGTTTTGCATACTCTATAAGTTTATTCGTTTCACCGCTCATTGCTGAAACCACGACAACTACATCGTTATCCTCTTTTTTGGTTTTAGCAACCCTTTTGGCTACATTTTCGATTCTTTCAAGATTTCCTACACTTGTTCCGCCATATTTTTGAACAATTAGCATCTAAATCCTTTGTTAGTTTCAAGTTTTGAAGTTTCAAGTTTCAAGTTTCAAGACCTCCAACTTCAAACTTCTAACTTAAAACTTCAAACTTCTAACTTAAAACTTCAAATATACCCTTCTTTTTTAAAAAAATCTATAACCTTTTTATATATAGGTCTTTTGAAATAGGTTATGTGTTTGAAAAGATCCTTGTATGGCACAAATTTATACTCTCTAAACTCCGGTTCTTTGGTTTTAAGGTCTATTTTCGCACACGGTTTTAACCTTACAAGAAAATATTTCTGTTTTTGACCGTCATAAGGATACATCTTTTTTGCTATAACTTTAGGAAAATCGTAACTAATCCATGTTGGATATTCGGCTATTATCTCTATTTCATCAGTTCCTATCTCCTCTTTCAACTCTCTAAACAGAGCACTCTGGGGACTTTCTCCCTCATCTATCCCTCCTTGCGGAAACTGCCAAGCATTATCCACGTCATTTCTAAGAGCGATAAGAAACTCTACCTTTTGTGGATATTTATGTGACACTATAATAGCCGCTACATTTGGTCTATATCTTTTTTCGTTCATTATCTTTTATGGAACCTTTTTATAAAATTGTATTAGTTAAAAGTTTTGATATATTAACTTATAACTATTTAAAATCTAATTAGAATAGGTTAATAGTTAAACTACATTCTCAAAGAAAATATTTTTTTTAAAAGGATTAACTTGCTTTTATATGTTCATATACCCTTTTGCGATAGCAAATGTTTTTATTGTAGTTTTAACTCTTACGTAGAAAAGCATCATCTAAAAGTAGCATATATCAATTCTCTTTTAAAGCAATTAGATTTTGAATTAAAAAGATTTGAAGTAAAAAAGAAAAGTATAGAGTCAGTTTTTATAGGTGGAGGAACTCCTTCAACTTTAGATGCTTTGTATTATGAAAACTTTTTTAAAAAAATAGAACCTTATCTAAAAGAAAACGTGGAAATAACCGTTGAAGCCAATCCAAACAGTGCCAAACAAGAGTGGCTTACAAATATGAGAAATTTTGGGGTAAATAGGATAAGTTTCGGCGTTCAAAGTTTTGATAACAAAAAATTGAAATTTTTAGGAAGATCTCACAACTCAAAACAGGCAATTAACGCTGTTGAAAATGCCTATAGATGCGGATTTGAAAATATCTCGATTGATATCATCTACGAAACAGCTCTAGATACTGAAAAACTTTTAAAAAAAGATATAGACACTGCCTTTCGCCTTCCTATAAATCATATAAGCGCTTATGCACTCACTTTAGAAGAGAACACACCGTTTTTTGGGAAAAAAGAGGTTAAAAAAGATGATGAGTATATTGGCTATTTCATAGCAGATATGATAAAAGAAAAATTCGAACAATACGAAATTTCCAATTTCGGCAATTATAAATCTAAACACAACTTGGGATATTGGCAACACAGAGATTATATAGGCGTAGGTTGCTCAGCGGTTGGTTTTTTAAAAAATCGTAGATTTTACGTATGCAATGATATCGAAGAGTATATAAAAGAACCTCTAAAGATTTCAATAGAAAATTTAAGCAATGAAGATCTTATATCAGAAAAGATTTTTCTAGGTTTTAGAAGTATTGTTGGAGTAGATATAAAAATTTTGAATGAAAATATGCTAAAAAGAGCAGAAATTTTGAAAAATGAAAATAAGATATATGAAAAACAAAACAGACTATATAACAAAAACTTCTTTTTAGCCGATGAAATAGCTCTTTACTTGATAGGATAAATAAAGGTTTATAATACTCTTTATACTTTTGTAATCTCTTTTTATGTAGAATTTAACTCAAATTATCCTATATAAAGGTTTAAAATATGTTTGGTATGGGATTTACTGAATTATTAATGATTGCCGTAGTAGCAATCATCTTTTTAGGACCCGAAAAATTACCTAAATTTTTAGTCGATGTTGCAAAGTTTTTCAAAAGTGTAAAAAGAGCGGTAAATGATGCTAAAAACTCCTTAGAAGAAGAGATAAAAATAAGCGAGCTAAAAGAAGAGGCTTTAGAATATAAAAAGAAGATAGGAACTGTAAGCAAAGAGATAGAAAGTATTGCCCATTTAAGTGATTTTGAAGATGTTTTGGAAGAGTCTAAAGAGATTGAAGAAGCACTTGAAAAAAAAGAGGCTAAAAAAGAAGTAGTAAAGTTTAAAAAAAGAAAACCAGAATTAGAAGATAAGGATAAAGCGAATGTTTGAAGAGTTAAAACCTCATTTGGCAGAACTTAGGAAAAGGCTTCTCATATCTATAGCCACTATTTTTGTTATGTTTATAATCTGCTTCGGCTTTTGGGAGTATATATTAGATTGGATGATAATGCCCTTAAAAGAGGCTTTACCTTCCGGAAGCAACGTAATTTTTACAAAAGTTGGAGAGGCTTTTTTTACAGCCCTTAAAGTATCCTTTTTCGCCTCTATCATACTCTCTTTGCCTGTAATTTTTTGGCAGTTATGGCTTTTTATAGCACCTGGACTATATGAGCATGAAAAAAAGATGGTTCTTCCATTTGTCTTTTCGGCTACTCTTATGTTCGTATTAGGAGCTCTTTTTGCTTACTATGTTGTATTTCCATTTGGTTTTAGCTACCTTATAAACTTTGGAAGCCAACTCTTTACCGCACTTCCTAGTATTGGAGAATATGTGGGTTTTTTTACTAAACTAATGTTTGGTTTTGGTATTTCGTTCGAACTTCCTGTTATTACATTTTTTCTCGCAATGCTTGGTCTTGTAACTGATGAGAGTTTGAAATCTTTTTTTAAATATGCGATTATCATCATCTTTGCGGTTGCCGCTCTTTTAACACCTCCTGATGTTCTTTCTCAACTTTTGATGGCAGGACCTTTGGTGATTCTTTACGGTGTTTCCATTTTAATAGCTAAAATGATAAATCCTGCCCAAAAAGAGCAAGAAGACGAAAAAGAGAATGAAAACTCTTGATCCTTTAAAGGTAGATAGTTACGACTACTATCTTCCTCCATCGCTTATAGCTAAAGAACCAGCAAATCCTCCAGATAGTGCAAAACTTTTAGTTTACGATAGAAAAAAAGATAGTGTAACACACACTATCTTCAAAGAACTTGGCTCCTTTCTACCTAAAAATACCCATATAATCTTTAATAATACCAAAGTAATCAAAGCTAGAATATTTGGCAAAAAAAGCAGCGGCGGAAAAGTGGAACTTTTGCTTAATCGACCTTTAAAAAATCACACTTTTTCCGTATTTATAAGAGGAAAAGTAAAACCTAAAACCATTTTGCTATTTGATTTGGGGTTAAAAGCCAAAGTAATCTCTTTGGAAGAGGATGGAAGTAGAGTTGTAGAGTTTTACCTACAGGAAAAGAAGATAGGTTTTGAAGGACTTTTACACATTTTAGATAAAATTGGTCACATACCTCTGCCTCCTTATATCGACAGAGAAGATAAAAAAGAGGATGAAACAAACTATCAGCCCCTATTTGCCCAAAAAGCAGGTGCTGTTGCCGCACCTACGGCATCTTTGCATTTTACAAAAGAACTTTTGGAAAAGATCAAAAAAGAGTTCGATACAAAATTTGTAACTTTGCATGTAGGCGCAGGAACATTTAAGCCCGTAGAAACCGAAAATATAATAGAACACAAAATGCATAGCGAATATTATGAAATACCAAAAGATACTCAAAAACTTATAGATTCAGAAGCCAAAATATTAGCGGTAGGTACAACGGTTACCAGAACTGTAGAGCATTACACTAAAACCAAAAAACCTTTAGGTGAATGTGATCTCTTTTTAAATCCTTTAAATCCTCCTCGTAGAGTAAACCACATTTTAACAAACTTTCATTTGCCAAAATCTACTTTAATTATGCTTGTGGCTTCATTTATAGGGGTTGAAAAGACTATAGAGCTTTATAAACTAGCAATAGAGAAAAAGTATAGATTTTACAGCTACGGAGATGCGATGCTGATATTGTAAAAAGTTTAAAAGTTATTACTATTTAAGTTTTATACTTCTATAATAGATTAACCCTTACTAAGGAAGGAACATGAAAAAGATCATTATTGTCGGAGGAGGCTATGGCGGTATAAAAGCTTTAGAGACATTTGCACTATATAATGAAGATATAGAAGTAACTTTAATAGACCAACACACTTATCACTATCTGCAAACAGAAAGTTACGATCTTGTAGCTTCCAAAATTCCGATTGAAGACACATTCGTATATCTTCCCACTCTTGTCGCAAGTTTTGAAAAAAATTTCAAATTTGTATGTGATGAGGCTTTAGATATAAAAGAGAATATACTCGTATGTAAAAACAGAGAGTATGAGTTTGATTATCTTATCATAGCAACTGGAAGTGTTACAAAATTTTTGAAAGGATTCGAAGAAAAAGGAAAAAACTCATTGGGAGTTAAAAGCCTAAGGGCAGCACTTAAAGTAAAACAGTATTTCGAAAAAGAGCTTTTTGATAGACTAGAGCCCCAAATCGCCAAAAAAAGTTTCAATATAGTCGTAATAGGAGGAGGATTAAGCGGTGTCGAAATAGCAGCTGAAATGAGATCCTTTTTTAATAAATATTCTAAAAACAATGCTCTTACATGTGGAAATATACACATAAAACTTCTCTCTAAACATATACTAAAAGGGCAAAGCGAAAGCACAAGAAAAAAGAGTGTCCAAAGACTTACTGAGTTGGGAGTGGAGATTGTTAGAAATTATGTAAAAGAGATTAATGAACAAAGGGTTATTTTAGATAATGGTCAACATATTGATTTTGACTTTGCAATCTTCACAGGCGGGATTGAGCCATCACCGTTTATAAAGAGTCTAAATTTTCAAAAAGATGAAAAAGGATTTTTGATTGTTGACGAATATTTGAGAATTAAAGAAAATATTTTTGCAATAGGAGATGCGGCAAAACTTCTGGATAAATATGGGAAAACTATACCTCCAACTGCTCAAAGTGCCGAGCAAAGCGGGGTTTTGGCTGCAAAAAACACTATTTTTCATATAAGCGGAGAGCCTTTAGAAAAAGTAGATATTAAGCTAAGAGGTTTAGCTATAGCACTAGGTGGAAAATTTGCGATAGTTTCAACTCCCTTTGGATTTAACATATATGGAGTTTTGGGATGGCTTATAAAAAAAGGCATAGAGAAGTATTATAAAATACCTTTGAAAATTAAAGCTTTGAAAGGATATAAAATCTTGAAACTTTACAAAAAGGCTTTATGATGAAAATATTGTTTGTAAGACATGCAAAAGCTTTTAAAAGAGAAGAGTGGCATGATGATGATATGTTAAGACCTTTAAGTGAAAAAGGTATCAAAGTTAGCGAAGATTTTTTTGAAAAAATCTCTCATATATTTGAGATAGAGATTATCTTATCTTCAAAAGCATTAAGGTCTATACAAACCGCTAAAATTATTCACAAATATTATCCTAAGGCAATTTACCAAACCACGCCGCTTTTAAATCCGGGAGCATCATATACAGATTTTAAAACTTTGATAAAAGAGTATGAAAATTATGAGAATATAGCTCTTGTAGGACATGAACCGGATATTTCTGAAATTGTGGGTGAACTTTTAGGATGTAGTTTTCTAAGTATTGATGTTAAAAAATCCTCTATTATAGAGTGTGAAGGTATAAATCTAGAAGAGATGGAACTTAAATCTTTTCTATCTCCCAAACTACTTAAAAGATTAAATATTTAAAATGAGCACTGATACAGTATCTAGAGTTGCTATTTTAATATTTATCATCGTTTTTGTATTAGTAGGTACCTATCTTGAATTTAGAAAACCTAAAAAAAAGATCTCGCATCAAGAGATAGATAAAGACCAATTAAATAAAATCATTTTAGATTCTTTAAAAGAGGAAGAGAATGAAAATAGCCACATTTAATGTCAATTCGATTCGGGCTAGAAAAGATCTTCTCCTAAGATGGCTTACCGAAAAGATAGAACTTGATGTTTTATGCCTACAAGAGTTAAAGTGCGAAGATAAAAATTTTCCTTTTGAAGATTTTGAAAAACTAGGGTTTTTGTGTGAGGTTTACGGACAAAAAGCATATAACGGGGTAGCAATCTGCTCAAAACTAGGTTTTGAAAATGTTCAAAAAGGTTTTGGCGATGAGTACTGGGATAAAGAAAAGAGATTCATTAGAGCAAAGATCAAAGGTATAGATATATTAAACGTATATGTTCCACACGGCGATATTGAAGGAGATAGACACGCTTATAAATTGGAGTTTTACAGACACCTAAAAGAGTATATCCTAAACGGTTTTGATATTAGCGTAGATAAGATAGCATTAGTAGGAGATATGAATGTGGCTCGAGATGAGATAGATGTGTGGGAGCCTGAGGTGTTAAGAGGAACAGTGGGATTTATGGATGATGAGAGGGAAAGTTTTGAAGAACTTTTATCAATTGGACTGGTTGATTTATATAGAAAATTTCATCCAAAAAAACATGGATTTACCTGGTGGGATTATAGAAACGCTGCTGTTTGGAGAGATGAGGGAATGAGGATAGATTATATTTTGACTTCTCCTATTTTAACTTTAAATTCTAAAAACATAGAAGTAGATATGTGGACGAGACGCAGACGTAAACCTACCCCTAGCGATCATGCACCAGTAGTTGCGGTCTTTGAAATATAATAATAAATCATCGAAATAATCTCCTATAGCTTATATATACTTTAAAAATATTCAGAGTAGAAAAATCAAGATACTTTTTTATTATCTTTCATACACTCTTTGCATATTCCTTGAATAGAAATATTAACCTCGTTTATACTAAACTCTTTATCTATCTCTTGATAAATACATGATGTATTTATTTCAATATCTAAAACTTTTTGACAGCTTTCACAAAAAAAATGAGCATGTCTATTTTTTGTAATCTCATATTTTGTTTTTATTCCTGGAAGTTTAACTTCATGTAAAAGACCTTTTTGAACCATCGAATTTATATTTTTATATATCGTTGCGGTAGATATAGTAGGAATGACGCTCTTAACTCTACTTTCTAGCTCTTCTATACTCAAATGTCCCGCCTTTTGCAACTCTCTTAAAAAAATAACTCTTTGTGGTGTTGCTTTAAGATCATACTTTTTTAGTAGATTAGAAAAATCTAATTCTTGCATAAATTCCCCTCTTTTACTTTTAAATCAAGATTTTTAACATATTATCATTTAATATCTCTTGACTATAGATATTTAACACTTAAACCTATATATACTATAAACTTACAATTTTGTCAAATAATATATATTATTTGACACAAAATTTTTTAGTTGATATTTTTTCTTATTTAATACTAAATTAAGCAACATAATGCAATACTTTCTAAAAGGATAAATTTTTTCCTTTAATTTTTGTCTGTTAAACAATAATAAAATAGGAGAGAAAAATGGCAAGAAAAGGTATAAGTATACTAAAAGGAATTGATGCAAATGAAGTTATTGCACTTTTAAGCAAAGCATATGCTGACGAATGGTTGGCATATTATCAATATTTTATAGAGTCTAAAGTAATAAAAGGTATTATGAAAGATTCAGTTGTAGCAGAACTAAATCAACATGCGGCAGATGAGCTTAGACATGCAACTATGATAGCAGATAGGATTTTACAGCTTGGTGGAACACCTTTACTTCATCCAAAAGATTGGTTTTCTTATGCAAACTGCAGTTATGAAGCCCCTACAAATCCTGATGTTTTAAACATATTGGACCAAGCCATCAAAGGTGAGCAGTGTGCAATTGATATCTACTCTAAATTGGCTGAAATGACTCAAGGAAAAGATATAGTGACCTATGATATAGTATCTTCCATTTTAGCCGATGAAGTTGAGCATGAAGAAGATTTACAAGCACTTTATGAAGATATCAGCGAATTTATCGAACAGTTTAAAAGATAACTGTTCGTAAAACTTTAAAATCTGAAAACTCTTTTAAATCTAGTTTTTTAGCTAAAACGGGATTTATAATATAAAATCCAAATTCAACTTTTATAACGTCTTTTTCTTTAGGAATATACTCAAAAGTCACATTTTTACTCTCTTTTGCTTTTAACGTAGTATCTTTTAAAATCTCAGTAGCCTCCCAAAGTGGAGCTTTCTTACCGTTTTTGCCGTAAATCTTTAAAAATCTCTTCTCAAACTCTGCTATTTTTTTTCCCTTATTTGTTATAGTTACCTTTAAAGCAGCAACTCTCATAGGATGTAAAAAAATATTATGCGGTGCTCTGTTTTTTATCTTTATAGTTAAAAACTTATCTTTTTTAATACTTAACTCTATATATTTGCTCAAAAACTCTGGAGTGTTGAAAACTCCGCTAAACCCATGATACCTATGAATTTTAGTATCTATATGATTTACAAAACTTCCGCCAACCTTTGGCATATGACAAGTTATACAGTTTTCCTTACTGCTATCCTCAAACTCCGTTTTACATATAAGGAAATCTTTTTGGTTTCGCTTATGAGAATGACATCCTAAACAGACTTTACCGTTTTTAAAAAGTTCATTGGTAGTATCAATAGTATGATAAGGAGAGCCGCTTCTAGATACGAAAACACCTTTTTTTATACTATACTCTTTAACTCCCTCTATATTTTTATCATCGGCGTAAAAATATCTTTTTTTATCGTTAATAATATTTTGATTCATTTTAGCATGCTCTTTTATATCTTTAATCCTATGACAGTAAGAGCATGAAATCGCCTCTTGTTGTCCTTTGCTATCACTTTTAGGCATAGCTTTTTGTGAAGACTCACACTTATTTAACAGCTCTTTATCAGTAGGAGTATGACATTTTGCACACTGATATCTCTCTTTTTTTGAAAGAGGGTGAATCGAAAATATTTTTCTGTGTATCTTATCTCTAAAAATAGTAGATTTAAAATGCATTGAACTCACATACTCTTTATATATCAGAGGATGGCAAGCTTTACATACCTTATTTGCGGTAAACTCTTCCGCTAAAATAGAGATAGTTAAAATTAGAAGCAATAAAAAACTCTTTTTCATTTTACTATTTCCTAAAATTTTTTTGTGATATTATAAAAAAATATATTTTAGTGATTGATAAATATTAAAAATCGGCTATCCCAATATAACGGGTATTTTCATACGTTTTTTGCCTCTTAAAACTTCTATAACAACTTCATCTCCTATAGATTTTTCATCGAGATACTCTTCCAACTCTTTAAAAGTAGCCACTTTTTTTCCATCTATAGCGGTTATAATATCTCCAAACATTATAGAACCGTCCGCATAGATTTTTGCGGGAACCAATCCTACTTTAAAAGCACCGCTTCCAGGTTGTACTCCTAAAACAGCCACTCCCTCAATACCGAATCTCTTTTTTAAAAGAGCATTCATCCTATCATCACTCTCTATCCCAAGAGTAGGTTTTATATATTTACCATAAGCAATAAGCTGAGATACGACTCTATTTACCAGATCAACAGGTATAGCAAAGCCTATACCGGCATTCGCTCCACTAGGACTATAAATAGCGGTATTGACACCTATAACTCTTCCAGCGCTATCTAGTAAAGGCCCTCCTGAATTTCCGGGATTTATCGCCGCATCAGTTTGGATTGCATGTTTTATTTTTACTCCCTCTCCCTCATCTATAACTCTATCCAAAGCAGAAATTATTCCTGTAGTCATAGTCCAATCTAAACCGAAAGGATTTCCTATGGCATAAACTATCTGCCCTACTCTTAAATCTTTGCTACTACCAATAATAACCGGCTTCATAACCCCGGGAATAGGTTTTATTTTTAAAACAGCTAGATCGTGGCTAGGATCTGCACCAACTAAAACTGCATCGTAATCTTGACCGTTACTAAGTCTTACTCTAGCTTCACTTGCTCCCTCTATAACGTGATAGTTTGTCACTATATGTCCAAACTCATCCCAAATAAACCCGCTACCTGTTCCTCTTGGCACGTTAAATACGCTAAGACTCCAATAATCCACAACGGTTTGTAGTGTTGATATGTATACAACACTATCTTTGTTTTTTTCAAAAATCTCTATATTTGTTTTCTCTATGGAACTGAGCTCACCTCTTGGAGTTACAGGTTTAGGTTTTGCAGATATCAAAACTTCCAAAAAAGGAATCATTTCCCAAACAATCATCAAAAGCATCAAAGCAAGTGTAAATGTTAAAACTCTTTTATAAAAATTCACCTTTATCCCTCTTTTTTTAAGAAATTTTACTAAAAATAGGCTTTATAAAAACAAAAAATTTAATTAGGACAATTTAAGTCCTATTTAAGCAATAATGAGTATAATTCTCATGTTCAAATAAAAAAACAAGGAGATGTTATGAAAAAGATAGTTTTAGGTTTGGTTACATTTGCAGCGGTAAGTTTCGCAGGAGAGTATCTTAATCCATACTGGTTCCAAGATGGCGAGAAAGAGATGATCAAAAAAGATTATATCGAATCAAAAACAAGCCAACAAAAAACTTCCAAAAAGTAAAAGTTTAGCCGCATCTTTTAGGTGCGGCAATACTTTTGATTTTTTCTTCTTCAAATCTCAAAAGAAGCACTTTTTTATCTTTCAATCCCTTAAACACTATTACAATTTGTTCATCACCTTCAAAAACAGCCTCAATATCTACAATATCTTTTACAAAATCTTTTAAAAACAGAACTTTTTCATCATCTAAAACCAATATTTTTATCTTTTCAAAATCACTTTCTTTTAAACTTTTTAAAAACTCTTCACTCTTTTTGCAATATAGTTTTATATTATTATCATTTTTGGCGCTTTTAGAGTATATACTTTCATAAGTCTCATCATCTACCAAAATATATGTTATTTTTTTACCGTTTTCAACTACCTCTTCAAAAGCAATTTTGTTTTGAAGTGTAAGTTTAATTATTTCAAACCTGCTTTTTCTTAAAAATTTTGCATATTTTCCCAAAGGAACTCTTTTCATAACACCTCCAAATAAAAATTTTTATCTTTGTAATTAGGCTATTGTAGCTCTTTTTCAAACTCTTACCGATTTCCTTTATATACAATTTTACCGCTAATTATCTCTATATCTCCCATTACTTCGGCTTCAAAAATTTTTTGAGAATATTTTTTTACTGCATCTTCGTAAAGAGGAGAACTTTTTAGATACTCAGTAAAAGGATCGCTCTTTAAGTTTAAAGTTTTAAATCTTTCACAAAATTCATCAATATCGTAAATAGGCTCAGCCAAAGAGTTTTTCAAAAGATAGTTTGTTCCTAAACTCTCATTTGCTCTGTGCGGCAAAACATAGATCTTCTTTTTCTGTTTTAAGGCAATCTCGGCACTTCTCATCGAACCGCTACCTATATCGGCTTGGGTTATGATCAAAAACTCTCCCAATGCCACAACCATCTCGTTTCTAACAACAAAACTCCAAGGAGCGGGTTTAAAACCTTTCTCAAAACGGCTTATCACTAAACCGTTCTCTTCTATCTTCTTTATCAAAGATATATTCACCGCTGGATATCTTATATCTACTCCACCCGGCATAACGGCTATAGTATTTTTAGCTTCGGCACCTTTATGCGCTAAAGCATCCACCCCCATAGCCGCACCGCTTACTATAACATATCCTCTTTGTGATAACATTTTTGCAAGTTTAAAAGTAAAATCTTTCGTATAGTTTGACGGTCTTCTGGTTCCAACTATAGAGATTTTAGGCTTTTGTAAAAGAGAGATATCCCCTATATAGTAAATCTTATCTAAATTAAGCTCTTTAAACTCTTCAATCTTTTTTGCTTCTATTTCTTTCATAAAAAAACCTAAAAATAGTTGTTCCAAAAAACTATAGCCACAAAAGATACCACAAATACTCCGATCAAGTTAATAAAAAAACCGATTTTTACCATCTCTTTTACTTTGATGACTCTACTAGACATAATTATGGCATTAGGAGGTGTGGCAATCGGAAGCATAAAAGCATAACTAGCCGCAATAGTCGCTGTAAATAGTAAAATCTCTGGATTTAGTGAGCTATTTTTGGCAAATTCGTAAAAGATAGGCAAAGCTATGGAGGTTAAAGCGGTATTGCTCGTTATTTCCGTAGAGAAAGAGACAAATAGTGCCACTAAAAAAAGAATCAGCAACATAGGAACACCCGAAAAGATTTCAAAGTATGATGCCAAAGTGGAGGCAAGGCCGGTTTTTATAAATGCTGTAGCTATACTAAATCCTGCACCAAACAAAAAGACAATTTCATAAGGTATCTCTTTGAAATCTTCCCATTTCAATATACCTACTCCAGGCAAAAATGGCAAAATACCAAATAGAAGCAAAATTATCTTCTCATTTAATCCAAATCCACTGTAAAAAGGTTTTATGGGAGCGTTTAAAACAAGAAGCAAAATAAGAACTATCAAAATTATAGATAATTTTTTCTGCTGTGTTGTCAAAGATGTTATTTTAGCACCAACTTTTGCACCTAAAACCTCATCTTTTACGCTTCTTGAAAGAAGATAAGGAACAACAAGAAGCATTGAGGCTACGATAGGAAGAGTCAACATCATCCACTCTAAAAACGTAGGAGCTTTTATGCTTATATCTTCTAAAAACCCTAAAAATATTAAGTTAGGAGGAGTACCGATTGGGGTAAAAATACCTCCTATGCTAGCACCGTAAGCTGTCGCTATCAAAAACCTTACCTTAAGTTTAAGATTATGCGTTAAAAAAAGAGCTATCGGCATTATCATAAGCGTAACTGTAGTATTTGATAAAAATGAACTTAGAGCTGCCGAAGTTATAGCCAAAGAGTAAATTATCCCTTTTGGAGTATTTGGAAAAAAAGATAAGAGTTTTTGGGCGATTATTTCGTGTAGCTTTGTCTTTTGCATAGCAACTGCAAGTAAGAAACCGCCTATAAATAAAAATATGATAGGTTTAGAGTAGTTTGGAGCAACACTTTTTAACTCAACTATTCCTAAAGCTGGAAAAAGTATAAGAGGAAATAAAGAGACTATCCCTAAAGGAAGCCCTTCATTACTCCATAACACCACTAAAAAGGCAACAACTCCTATTAGTCTTGCTTGGAGTGGTTCAAACACATAAGAACTTAAAACAAAAAGGAGTAAAGATATACCCATAGCAATTAATAGCTTACGCATAATTTGCCTTTATTTCTTTAGTATATTGGTGTATTTGTATATTAGTTTACTATTTTTGCATCTTCTCAATATACAAATAACCAATATACCAATTACTAATGTTTTATATCTAACTCATCAATATATACTAACTTCACTTCTTTTAAAATATCTTTAGACTTTCTTAAAGCTTCGATAGTTTTTGGATGTGGATGACCGATAGCGATGGCGTAACCTCTTTTTTTTGCTATTTTGACGGCTTTTTTTAGCTGACCTTTTATATAGTCGATATTTTGTTCATTATCTAAAAAAACATCTCTTGCAAGATACTTTTCTCCAAACTCCTTTTCTACAACTTCCACTTTGGTTAAAGCGGTTGTTCTACTATCAATAAACTTCAATCCATACTTTCGCAAAACCGTTATCAACCTTTTCATCGCCTCTTTATCGGCAGTAAACGCACTACCCGTATGATTGTTTAAATATTTCACCTCGGGAAACCACTTTTTTATATATTTTATTCTATCTTCTATCTCATTATAAGTAGAAGTGGTCAAAAGCGTTTGTGCTTCCGCAGATGAAAAATTTTTAGCTTCCAATGGCAAATGAACCATATAAAATTTAAACTCTTTTGCATATTTTGGAGTATTAGGATGCCTGTTACTTGGCGGAAACAAAGAAGGGTTTATTGGAAAATCTAACGATTTTAACTCCTTTACCTGGTAGTAAAAAGCTACATCATCTATAATAATCGCCAGTTTAGGTTTAGTGACAAAAACTTTTTGTTCTATCTCTTTTTTCTCTTTAATCTCTTTATAAACATTTTGCTTATAATCTTTTATTTCAGACATATACTCTTTTAAATGTTTTTGCAGAGCTCGATTTTCCTCATTTTTTATTGCCTCTATCTTACTTTTAGCAATCAAAGAGGCTTTCTCGTACCCTTTATCAAATCCTATTTTATAAAAAATGTAACCACTTATACCAGAAAATAAAAAAACTACTAAAATTAAAAAAAAGATTTTTAGATTTAGATATTGAAGATTGAATTTTTTTGTAGTTTTTCTTTTTTGATAGGCTCTTTTCTTTCTTTTAGCCAAATTCTATTCTCATTTAAACAAAGAGCAAGAGCTCTTTGTTTAATTTTTGTCTTGATCAACAATTTTATTTGCAGTGATCCATGGCATCATAGCTCTTAGTTTTTCGCCGGTTTGCTCTATCAAAGACTCTTTCATTCTGTTTCTCTCAGCATGCATTCTTGCATATCCGGCATGTCTTTCAAGAATAAAATCTTTTGCAAATTTCCCGTTTTGAATCTCTTTTAGGATCTCTTTCATAGCCTTTTTAGACTCTTCGTTAATAACTCTAGGTCCACTTACATAATCGCCATATTCCGCCGTATTACTTATAGAGTATCTCATATTAGCAATACCGCCTTCATACATTAAATCAACGATCAGTTTAAGTTCGTGTAAACACTCAAAGTAAGCCATCTCAGGAGCATATCCGGCTTCTGTCAAAGTCTCAAATCCAGCCTGAACCAAAGCCGTTACACCACCACAAAGAACGGCTTGCTCTCCAAATAGATCCGTTTCTGTCTCATCTTTGAAAGTTGTTTCGATAATCCCAGTTCTACCGCCACCTATAGCACAAGCATAACTTAATGCAAGTTCTTTGGCATTTCCAGTAGCGTTTTGATAAACTGCTATTAGATCAGGAATACCCCCTCCCTTTACAAACTCACTTCTAACAGTGTGACCTGGAGCTTTCGGTGCTATCATAATAACGTCAATTTCAGGTTTTGGAATAATCTGTCCAAAATGAATATTAAATCCATGCCCGAAAGCCAAAGCGTTTCCGGCTTCAAGATAAGGTTCGATATCCGCTTTGTAAACATCGGCTTGAATCTCATCTGGTATCAAAACCATCACAACATCGGCCCATTTAGCCGCATCTGCAACATCCAAAACGTCAAAGCCTTTGTTTTTGGCCTTCTCCCAGCTTCTTCCGCCTCTGTATAACCCAATTTTTACATCTACTCCGCTATCTCTTAGGTTTTCGGCATGTGCATGTCCCTGACTACCAAAACCTATAATTGCTACTTTTTTGCTCTTTATGATATTTAAATCGCAATCTTTATCATAATAGATATTTAGAGCCATATTCTTCCTTTTTTGAAAATTTTGGCTAATTCTATCCAAAAAGAGGTAAAAATAGACTAAAAAAAGCAAGTTTGATATAATATATTAATTATGCATAGTAAATCGTTCAATTTGGAAAAATCAAACATAGGAAAAAGATGAAAGAATTAATGATAAAACTTATCAAAGGTATTTTGAAAAAAGATGTCCCAAGAAGTGACTGGCCTTTGGTAAACGAACTTATAAAACTTAAAATCGTAAAAGATGACGGAAAAGTTTTAAAAATCAGCTCCAGATACAGAGTAGGAAAAGTAGATATCTCCAGAAACGGAACTGGATATCTAGAGCAAATTGGCATTAAGGCAAAAGATCTTTTGATAGAGCCAGAACATTTAAATGGTGCCGCTAAAGGGGATTTAGTCATAGCAAAAAGGATCTTCAAATCAAAAGGAAGACCTTCGGCTAAGGTAGTTTTTATAGTCCAAAAAGCATTTAAATTTAGCGTAGGAGTCTTTGATGCCGAAAAACTGCAGTTTTTAAATATAAAAACCGCCCTACCGCTTGCTGTTAAAGCTTCAAAAAAATCTTTAAAAAAACTCCCTGATAAAACGGTAGCAAAAATAGACAATGAACATCAGATAATTACTGAAATTTTAGGTGTTTTGGATGATCCAAAAGTTGATGAAAAAATCTCTTTGGCTCTATATAACAAAAAAGAGGAGTTTTCAGCTGAAGCCGAACTTGAAGCAAAAGCGTATCCTGACTACATTGAACCTGAGCTCTATCCTGAAAGAGTAGATCTTTCACATCTGCCATTTTGCACTATAGATCCTGTAACTGCAAAAGATCATGACGATGCGATATATTACGATATAAAAGAGAATACGCTATATGTAGCTATTGCGGATGTAAGCGAATATGTAACAATGTACGGACATATAGACAAGGAAGCAAAAGAGAGAGGTTTTTCTATCTATTTTCCCCATAAATCAATACCTATGCTGCCAAAAGCGTTAAGTGAAGGGGTTTGCTCTTTAAAACCAGACGTTTTAAGACTAGCATTTGTGTGTAAAATAATACTAGATGAAAATTTAGAACCCAAAAATGAGGAGTTTTTTGACGCAATAATAAAATCTAGAAGAAAATATAGCTATGACAGAGTCGATGAGTTTTTAGATGGAAAATTTGATAATTTAGACGAAACAGACAAAGAGATTTTGGAGTTTCTTCTTCCTCTTTACAAACTTACCTCAAAAATAAGAGAAAAAAGGCTTCAAAAAGGATTTGAGTTTTCAAATCCTGAAATAAGAATGGAGTTAGATGATAACCATAATCTTCTCGCTACACATATCGAAACAGACACCCCCTCACACGCTTTAATAGAAGATTGTATGCTTTTGGCCAACAAAGCCGCCGCTAAAATGTTCGAATACGGAATCTTTAGAACACATGAAGAACCGAGTCCAGAAAAAATCGAAGAACTTTTAAACGAACTAGCAACCATAGGAATTTTTACAAAAGAGTTCAAATCGTTACACTCTCTATTTTTATCGATTCAAGAACAAGCAAGTGAAAAAAATATCAAACAATATGTTGACAAACTTTTAATAAGAACGCAAAAACAGGCAGCTTATACGGCTGAAAATATAGGCCATTTCGGTCTAGGATTTGAAGCGTATACCCATTTTACCTCGCCTATTAGAAGGTATTCCGATCTTACGCTTCACAGGCTTTTAAAAGCTATCTTAAAAAACGATAAAAAACGGTTAGATTTCATTATGAGAAACATTGAACCACTAACGGTTAAAATAAGTGAACTAGAGCGTGAAGCCGCAAAAGTAGAGTGGGATTTTATGGATAGAAAATTTGCTAGATGGGCTAAAGAAAATATCAAAAAAGAGTTTTTTGCTATAGTTACCGATCCGGAATCTACACCTATTGCGGTAATTGAAGATGAAATAGCTGGAGCTAGAGTATTTCTACCGAAAGTGGATGTGGAACTTTTTGATAAGCTATACATTGAAATTATAGATGCCGATATCGCTACTACAAAAATTATAGGGAAAATTACAAGAAGGGTTGAAGAAGATTCATCAATTATAAATTGAGATTTCTGCAAAATTACAAATTTAATAGAAAATTTTAACTCACCTGAGTGAAATTTGGTAATTTTTCAGAGCATTCCATTGGAAAATTAAGTAAACAAAGGCAACTTATGTACAAAAAAGCCCTAGACGAGCTTTTAAACAAAGGATACAATCTAAAATCTATACTGCTTTATGGCGAAGAGCCTTTTTATATAAAGGAATACTCTAACAAGATTGCCCAACTACTCTCTCCTGACAAAGAGAATAGATTGGTTTACTATTTTGACGAATACAGTTTCGAGGGGGCAAAAAACTATCTTTCTCAATCATCTTTGTTTGGAGATACCAATCTTTTAATCATCAAACATGAAAAATTGTTGCCAAAAAACGAACTTGATACTTTAGTAGATATTTGCAACAAAAACGAAAACAGTTTTTTTATATTTGAACTCTACTCAAACGATGCAAAAAAAGTGGAAAAATCATTCGATAAGAAAAAAAGAGCTCAAAGTGTTAGATTTTTTAAGGCAACTCTCTATGAAGCACAAGCCATACTTTCCGCATTTGCGCAAAAAAAAGGGATAGATATAGACAACTACTCTCTTAACCATCTTCTTTTATGGCTTGATATAAATATAGAGTTGGCTTTGAAAGAACTTGAAAAATTGTCAATAAATAAAGAAAAAATAGGCTCAAAGGAGATAGATGAACTTGTCTATCCTCTTAATACCATCAATCTTGAAAAATTTTATATTGATCTTTTAAATAAAAAGCCTATTTTGAAAATTTTAAAAAAGTTAGAAGAGGAAGAGATAAACGAAATCAGAGTTATTTTGGGCCTGGAAAATTTTTTACAGCAACTTTTTATGTTTCATTCATACATCAAACTTAACGGAAGATTCGATTCACGTGAGGTTTTGGGCTATAAACTTCCACCTCAGATCGAAAAAGAGAGGGTGCAATTAGCTATAAAACTAAAAGAACAAAATTTCTTGGATATTTTTAAAGCTCTTCAAGATAGTGAACTCGTCCTAAAAAGTGTTTCCAATATAGAAAAAAAGAGTTATTTATTTTCAACTTTAATAAAAATACAAGCTTTGTTATGATAACATCAGCACCTATTTTAGAGTAATCTAAAATAACCTTGCCGGCTTTGCCGGATATATAGCCAAAAGGAGAAAAGATGAGATATTACGAAACACTTTTTGTGTTAAAGCCTACTCTTACTGAAGAAGAGACTCAGGCAAGATTTAACTTCATAAAAGAAGTTATAGAAAAAAATGGTGGCGAAGTAGCCGGGTATGAAGACTTTGGTGTAAGAAGACTTGCTTATCCTATACAGAAGTTTGAAAGAGGACACTACTTTGTTATATATTTCAAAGCACCTTCACAAACTGTTAGAGAGCTAGAGAGAATCTACAGAATCACGGAAGATGTTATAAGATTTTTGACTATCAAATATGAAACTAAAAAAGATATAGCGGCTTGGGAAAGAATGGTTCAAAAAGCACAAAAACAGACTAAAGCAACTGAAGAAGCAGCCAAATAACAGGAAATAACTATGTATAACAGAGTCGTACTGCTCGGAAATCTCACAAGAGATATAGAGCTTAGATATACCCAAAACGGCACGGCTATAGCAAAAACGGCCATAGCCACCAACAGAAGATTCAAAACTCAAACAGGAGAACAAAAAGAGGAGGTCTGCTTTATAGACATCACTCTTTTTGGTAGAGCTGCGGAGATTGCCAACCAATACCTTTCTAAAGGTAGAAAAGTTCTTATAGAAGGAAGGCTTGTTTTCGAGCAGTGGGTTGACTCTTCTGGACAAAAAAGAAGCAAACACTCAGTTGCTGTGGATAACTTACAGATGATAGGGGGAAGAGAGGAACAGACAATAAGCCCTATTGCTGAACCGACTTCAGAAGCAAACAGCCAAAGGCCGGTTCAAAGCGAGTACCAAAAAACAGCTTCTAAACCGGAAATTCCAGAAATTGATATTGAAGATGACGAAATACCATTTTAGTTAGGAGATAATTATGGCAGAAAAAAGAAAGTTCAAAAAAAGATATTGTAAATATTGCGAAGCTAAAGTTACGTTTATAGACTATAAAGATGTGGAGCTTATAAAACACTCTTTAAGTGAGAGATATAAAATTATGCCTAGACGTCTTACAGGAAACTGTAAAAAACATCAAGAGATGGTAGAAGAGGCTATCAAAAGAGCAAGACACGCTGCTATCGTTCCATATATAGTTGATAGAAAAAGAGTTATCGCAAATCCATTTGAAGAGATTAAGCCTCTGTTTTAATTTAAAGGAGCTTTTGCTCCTTTAAGACTCTCTAAAAAATTTCTCCACGCCTACTTTATATATTGAATCAATCGAATAAACATCATTTAAAAATTCGGAAACAGAACATATATTCATATTTAAATCTTTATTTAGTTCACTACATGCTATTTCCAACATCGATTTATAAATATATTTATGATCAAAACAAGAAGGTATCTCTATAATATAGTCTTTAAATAGGGAGTGCAGCTTTTTTTGGTTAAAATCGATCATTGAGTAAGCACTATATGTCACAAAAATCTTACCTTCAAAATCTTTCCACAATTTTAAAAAGTCATCCATAATATTTTTCGGAAGTTTTTCTATATCTTTAAAAATCACCAAGTCAAAACCGTTAAATGTTTCTATTTTTAACTCATCATCTTTAAGATTTTGCGATGGTACGATACAAAAGGGCAAATCATAGAAGTTAAACTCTAAAGAGTTTAAAGCATTATCTATAAACATCATTGCACAAAAAGGATCTTCATACCTAAAAGCGATTCTTTTTACCCCATTTTTCGATACAAAATCCATCTTTTCTATAAAAGCAGAAATATGAAGCTCCTTGCCAAAACTTTTTTCTACCCCCAAAGCTATATTGGGATATGATACAGGTCTAATTTTATTTTCGACTTCTAACTTTTCAAGAATCTCATTTGCCTCAAATATGGTTTCATTTAAAAAAGATAGTGCTTTAGAACTATCAAGCCCGAATCTTTTTAATCTATTTAAAAATATAGTTCCACTCTTTTTATCTTTAGATAAGATAAACTCCAAAGCCAAAATTGTCAAATATGCTATATAGGAAAATCTAAGTTTTCTAGAACTTAACATTATATTAAAATCGTTACTAAACTCAAGATATGGATGACGAGATAAATGAGCCAATATATATCCATCATATAGATATCTAAATAGTCCTAGACGATTTACAAAATAGTCTCTATTTACATCTAAAAAATTAATACCGAAAATTTTTTCTTCATATATTCTAGAGGTATAAGAGTAAAGCTCTTTTGGAGATTTGTATATATTTTTAAAATCTTTTGGAGCTATATTTATCAAAAGCTCTATTCCTATAATATCTGTAGTCAAGAGCGATCTACCTTCGCTTCTAATATCTCTAAAAGAAAAAAGAGGAGCAAGTTTTTTAAAAATAGAAGATTTTAAAATGTTATAAAACTCATAATGCTCAAAGTTTGTAAAATTTTCATTTGATAATGATATTTGAGCATTAATATAATTATACACAACCTTTTTAGTCTCTTCAAAACCTATTCTAGTAATAGCTGTAGTAACATTTTCTATTTTAGATTTGCCTGCCGATTCTACCGTATTTGCTTTCTTTAAAATTTTTTCTCTTAAAACTGGTAGTGCTTCTATGTGAGTTTTAAACTTTTCTACGGAAGTATTTGGGTCGTCAAGCTCCAACATCAAGTTTATTACAGCTTTTATCTTTTCAAGTGTCCCGTCTTCGTCAAAATCTATTTTTGAAACGGGCATCTTGTTTTTAAATATATATTTTTTAGGTTTTCTAATATGTTTTTTTATTATCTCTTCAGTATTTAGCTCATCTTCGAAATTTACTCCGACCTCTTTTAGAGTCTGTCTTTTTATCTTAGCTTTAACCTCTACATTTTCAAGCTCTATATCTATACTCTCTCTTTTTATCTCATCTACTTCTACTTTTTTTATTGCCGCTCCTGCTTTGGAAATATCTAAAACTTCGCCAAAACCTGGAACATAAAGACCTTGCACATGATATCTATCATAGCTTCTTTTACTTAATTTCTCCTCTTTTTTATTTTCGGCTACAGCTTTTTCTTCTTTTTTTTTATTTTTTCCAAAACCAAAAAGCCCCATTTTTTTATACCTTTTCGTAAGTTAATATTACTTTATCTGAAATATCGGAAAAAAGTGCTATAAAATCCATGTCCGTAAGTTTCAAACCTTTACAGCTTTTTAAGCTATCGATATCGTGATAATATTGTACTATTTCTCCTCTACTTTTCTTATAGCAACCGTTATCCCCTTTTTCAAACATTACTATCTTAGTTCTTAACTCTTTATTTTCAAACTCTGCCTCTATAGATATAAAAGTATTATCTTTATCGATAGCGACAACCCCTTGCGCTATCTCTTCAAAACCGTAAAGAGTATTTATATCGCAAATAAAATGGCCATTTTTTACTAAAACATTATCGACACAACAGAGGAATTTTTTGAAATTTTCGGAGTTAAGGTAGTTTAAAACATCAAAAATAGCCACTGCCGCATCATATTTATCATCAACTTCACATAAGTCTTTATGATAAGCATTTACTCCTTTTTTTAAAGCGTTTTGGACCATATTAAAACTAAGATCAATACCTTCTATCTCTATTCCTGCTTTTTTAGCTTTTACTAAAAAATCGCCGCTTCCGCACCCAATATCAAGAACCTTTTTCGCTCCTAAATTTAAAAGTTTTTCCAAAAAAATATCATGAAGTTCGCCCACCTCTTTTTCAAATCCAAGATAAGGCTCAATTTTAGCGTATAAATCTAAACTCAAATCTATCCTTTTATTGTCAAAGATATCTTTTCATAGATATCGAGTATCTCATCTTTTTTTGCGTAAAAACTGTTTTTATTGGCTATAAGATGAGCGCTTGACTCCATAATGGTATACGCGGGTTTTAAACCGTTTTGTTTCATAGTTTCACCGGTTTCAACAATATCAACAATCATATCTGCAAGCCCGATTAACGGTGCTAGTTCTATAGAGCCGTAAAGTTTTATTATCTCAACCGGAATAGCCCTTTTTGAAAAAAAATCTCTAGCGATATTTACCATTTTAGTCGCTACTTTGAAAGATGGTTTAGAAAAGTCTAATTCCTCTTCTTTTTTTATTCCAATTGCAACTTTACATATACCTATATTCATATCAAGAAGTCTGACAAGATCAAGTCTTTGTTCTTCCAAAACATCTAAACCTACTACACCTATATCGGCTGCTTGATGATAAACATACGTTGGAACATCTTGATTTCTCACAAGTAAAAATCTAAAATTATCATCTTCCAAAATTAGTTTTCTTTCTCCAAACTGAAACTTTTTATCGAAAATTTTTTCAAATATCTCTAAAGTCTCTTTTGCTATCCTACCTTTGGGAAGCGCAATAGTTAGCATAACTTTTCCTTTATTATCTTTTTCATCCCTTTAAATATCAATTTTTCATCATACTCCGCATTATTCAAAAAAGGCAAAATCTTTTCTCCGTCTCCGCCTGTTAAATAAATTTTCTTATTTTTGGCAAAATCTTGTATAGCCAAAACCACCGGCTTAACAGCGCCATAACTAATTGCACTCTTAGTGTTTTGAGGAATATTGTTTAAGTCTATATCGAAGTCGAGTTTAAATCTAAGTCTTTTCGAAATCAAAGAGTAACTCTCTTCGATTCTTTTAAATCCCGGAATTATAAAACCGCCTTTGTGAACCCCTTTCTCCATCAAATCAACAGTTATCGCACTACCCGCATCTACTGCGACGCCATCTTCTACCGCAATACATAATACTTTTCTATCTATTCCCATACCTTTATAATTTGTATCGAAATCTGTATATTTTTCCAAATCTATCCAGTTTTTAGCTTTGATTAACGATTTTTTAAAATCTTCATTAACATTTATAAAATAGACCTTTTTATCCAAATATTTTTCTAAAAAGCTATCTGGCTCTTCTCTCCAAACTCTCTTTCCATCACAAAAATGTGCAAAACTGTTTCCTATATCACAAAGTAGCATCTATTACCTTAAAATCCTTGCTCAATAAAATATCTTTTGCTTTCGAACAAAAAGGCGTTAAAAAAAGAACACATACATATCTAAAACTGTGCTCTTTCTCTTTTGAAACTTTATGGTAGATATCTATTAAATCTTCGGCGTTTTTAGAGAGGAATCTGCTTTTTCTTTCTACCTTGAAAACAAGATAGAATCTGTTTTTGATATCTACTCCTTCAAAAACTTCGTATCTCTTTCTTATTCCAAGTTCACTTAAAAGAATCCTCTTTAACTCTTTAAAAACTATATTCTTATCTTTAAAAATTCCAACAATTTTTTTCATTTTTTATTCAATTGGAAAAACTTGTCTTTGTAAAAAATCTTATCCTTAGAGGTAAAAATATAGTCTTCTATCTTATCTGAAAGTTCAAAAACATTAGAAACTCTTAAAGAGTGATCAGTAGCGATGATATAACCCTCTTTTTCAATTATGTATATATATTCGCCGTAAACAATACCCGTAAAGTGGGCAAAAGGGTATTTTCTGGTTTTTAAGATATTAAGATCTGGGTCTGTCATTATTACTCTTCCATCTTTAGCCAAAATATAAACGGCATCTTTTACAAAAAGAATATCACTTAAATCAATATTTATAGTATTTATATTTTTAGGGTTAACTGAAACAACTTTATTTGGTGTAGCCGCTATTAACCTATTGTTTAAAACATTTAAAAATATGATATTATTTAAAAACTTTTCAGTACCGACTAAAATATTTCTTATCGCCCTTTTACCTACTTTATCAACTATTATTATCTTCCCGTCTAATGTAGGAAACAAAATTAGCTCTCCTAAAAAATATGGCGAAGCTATTTTAGTATCTACTGAATAGATCTTATCCGATTTTTGAGAATAAAGTTCTTCATCTTTTTTAAAATCTACAACCATGATCTCATTAGTATCAAAAACTAAAGCTAATATATCCCCTTTTATTTTTGCGGCACTGGCTCTTTTTAAATCAAAATGTTTTTTAAAAACAGTTTTTTTACTTTTTTTATCAATTATGACTATATCTCCACAATTATTAGCCCCAACGATATACTCTTCTCCATCTCCTATAAATTCAAAACCTTGTGGAAGCTTGACATCAAGAAGACCCTCCTCAGTTATAACTTGTCCGTTTTCTAATGTAGCACCGTCTCTAGTAACATCTATCATCTTTGCCGGTAATTCTTTGTCAAACTCCACTTTTCCAGCAATCTCTTTAGGCTCAAAATACTGTTTGGAGCTACAACCACTAAAAAACAAAAAGGAGATAAAAAAAACAAAATAAAACTTTTTCATTACATATTTCCTTTTATTCCATAATGAAGCAAAAATTGTGCATAAGGGTAAACAATAGAGTTTTCTTTTACGTTTTTAAGCTTTTCTCTAGCCTCTTTTATACTATCTTTTTCATATAGTAAAAAGGCTTCATCTAAAATAGCTAAATCCCTCAATATTGCTTTTTGATCAAATTGATAACTTTTCAATTTTTCTTGTTCCCTTAAAAGAGATGCGGCTTGATATTTTGCTATATTAGATATTATGGATATATCCTTTGAAGCTATCTCTTCAAGCTTTTTAGCGTCGTTATTTTTTATGGCTTCTCTAAACTCAAAAACGGTATAAAGTGTAGGATTTTTCTCTTTTAACGTTTTTAACGCCTCACTATCCTTTGGATTTGCAAGAAGCTTCAAGTAAGCTTCATTAGAGAGTTTTAGGTTGTGCTCTCTTACCAATTCATATCCAACATAAGCCATAAAGCCTAAAATTGCTGCAAAGATTAATGTTATAAGAGTCTTTTTATGCCTTTTGTAAAACCTTTCTGCCTTGACAATCTGTTCAAGCATTTTCTCTTCGTTGGAGAGCTCCTCCTTTATATACTCTATATTCTCTTTTACACCCAATTTTTCCCCTTTTTCTTGCGCTATGCGCTAAAATTTTACTATTATTATAACGCAGTATATTATCAAATGAAACATAAAAAGCATATTATTTATGGTAAAATAGCATTAAACAAACTAACTAAAACTAAATACGTTTTTAGGAGAAAATATGCAAATAGATTCTAAATTGTTACATAGACTTGAAGTTTTATCTCAAATTCAAGTAGATGAAACCAAAAAAGATGAGATATTAAAAGAGCTAAATAGATTCTTAGAATTCGTAGAAAACCTTAACGAACTTGAACTCTCCAACCTAGAAGCTACTTTTACAACACTTGAAGGAGGTTCTACTTTTAGAAAAGACGAACCTGTGTTAAACGAAGAGATAGGTAAAAAAATTCTTAAGCACGCTCCGAAATCTTCAGACAATTTTTTCATAGTGCCAAAAATCATAGAGTAATTTAGGATTTTTTATGAGTGAGTTGGACATAAGAAAACTTTTAAAAAGTGTTATAGCTTATAAAGCCTCAGATCTACACTTGGTTAGCGGAAGCGAACCACAAATAAGAATCGACGGCAAACTGATTCCTTTAAATCTTCCTAAGTTAGACGGTAAACAGATTGAGGAGATGTGTTACGGCATAATTACGGATAAACAGAAAAAGATTTTCGAAGAAGAGGGTGAGCTGGATTTTGCTTTAATGGTGCCAAATGTTGGAAGATTCAGAGTAAACTACTACACTACTTTAGGTGATATTGCAGCCGCATTTAGGATAATTCCTCTAAAAGTTCCAACACTAGAAGATATAAACGCCCCTGAAATCTTTTATCAGATAATCAAAAGGGAAAAAGGTCTAATCCTAGTAACCGGACCTACAGGAAGCGGTAAATCAACTACTCTAGCTGCCATGTTAAACGAGATAAATACACATGAAAGAAAACATATCCTAACAATTGAAGATCCTGTAGAGTTTGTTCATGAAAATAAAAAATCACTATTTTCCCACAGAGAAGTAGGCTCAGATACAAAATCTTTTGCAATCGCTTTGAAATATGCGTTGCGGGAAGATCCAGATATTATATTGATCGGTGAGATGAGGGATAAAGAGACTATCTCAGCGGCATTAACGGCGGCGGAAACAGGTCATTTGGTTCTTGGAACTTTGCATACAAACTCGGCATCTCAAACCGTAAACAGAATTATTGACGTATTTAGCGGAGATGAACAGCCTCAAGTAAGAGCTATGCTCTCAACAAGTTTAGTCGCGGTTATCTCTCAAGCGCTTATACCAAAAATAGGTGGGGGAAGAGTAGCAACATTTGAAATTCTTATTAATACTCCAGCAATTGCAAACCTAATAAGGGAAAACAAAACTCACCAGATCTATTCACAAATGCAACTAAACCAACAACAAACGGGAATGCAAACACAAACGCAAGTTATTTTAAAACTGCTTAAAAATCATGTAATTTCAAAAGAAGATGCATTAAGATATTCCAATAGGCCCGAAGAACTAAAAAATCTCATCCAGGCTTTGTAGGCATAATTAGGTAATAGGCGAAAAGATAAAATTTATGTTCTTTTTAATCTTTTTCGTCTATTGCCTTTTGCCTAACAACCTCTTTATCTTATTTTAAACCATTTACCTTTTTATACAAAAATTGTATAATTGCGCTTTAAAATCAAACTTATAGGATATAAAAATGGATGGCTTCTCATATTTTGACTTAGTAGTTGGCATCATTGTTATTCTTTTGGGTTTAAAAGGACTCATTGACGGCTTTATCAAAGAGGTTTTTGGACTTATAGGAATAATAGGCGGTATTTATATAGGTTCACATTACGGGCAAAATGTTGGTGAGTTTATAAGTCAAAATATTTTTCAGATAAAAAATCCTGCCGCTCTCTCTTTTGTGGGATTTTTAATAACTTTAGCGGCTTTTTGGCTAGCAATGTTACTAGTTGGAAAACTATTTGCAAAGCTAAGCAGCGCAAGCGGTATGGGACTTATAGATAGAATAGCGGGTTTTTTGTTCGGTGCCGCAAAAATTTTTTTGATACTTTCGGTTATCGTTTTCGCAGTTTCTAATATCGAAGCAGCAAAAAACACGGTTGAAAAATATACTAAAAACTCACTCCTTTTCCCTTTAATGGAAAAAACGGGAAGCTACATCATAAAACTAAATCCTAAAGAGATTACCCAAAAAGTGGAAGAGAAAACCACTCAGGTACAAGAAGATATCAAAAAGAGTATCAAAAACGAAACTATTAAACAGATAAAAGAGAAAATCGAACAAACTCTTGAAAACAACGAAACAAAAAAATAGTAAAGGATGGAGATTGATTTTTGACAACCAGTATGAGAAACTAAGAATCCAAAAAGCCAATGAACTAAGAGACGCGGGAGTAAATCCTTATGGAACCGGTTTCAAAAAAGAGATTACCAATAAAGAGTTTTTAGAAAAATTTGCATACGTAAAAGATTTAGAAGAAAAAAAAGATTATTCAAAAAAGGTTTCTTTAATAGGTAGAATCAAATTTTTAAGACTTATGGGTAAAGCGGCATTTGCGAAAATTGAAGATGATACGGGAGTAGTTCAGATCTATTTTAACAAAGACGCTCTTGGAGATGAATGGTTTAAAAAAGTAAAAAAGCTGATTGAAGTAGGTGATATCATAGAAGCTTACGGATATCCCTTCATTACAAAAACCGGTGAGCTTACACTACATGTAGAAAAACTAAATCTTGTTACAAAAGCGATAATTCCTCTTCCCGAAAAATATCATGGACTTCAAGATAAAGAGTTAAGATATCGACAAAGATATCTTGATATGATTATGAATCCCGAAGTACGAGATATTTTCAGAACTAGAAGCAAGGTAGTTAGTTTTATAAGAGAGTTTTTTGAAAAACAGGGCTTTTTAGAAGTTGAAACGCCTATGATGCACCCAATCCCAGGAGGTGCAAACGCCAGACCTTTTATAACTCACCACAACGCTTTAGGCATTGATAGATATCTAAGAATCGCACCGGAACTATATCTAAAAAGATTGGTCGTAGGCGGTTTTGAAGCAGTTTTTGAGATAAACAGAAACTTTAGAAACGAAGGGATGGATGCTACTCACAACCCTGAATTTACGATGATTGAATTTTACTGGGCATATCACACTTACGAAGATTTAATGAAGCTAACAGAGGATCTTTTTGATTATATTTTTGAAAAACTCTCTCTTCCAAAACAGCTAACATACGGTGAATATACAATTGACTTTACAACACCTTTTAAAAGAGTAAAATATAAAGACGCAATTGTCCAAATAGGCGGAGTTGATCCTGAAATAGTTGAAAATAGAGATAAAATTATAGAGTTTTTAAAATCAAAAGATATAGAGGTTGACGAAAGACTACCTTTAGGCTCTTTGCAGGCTGAACTTTTTGATAATTTTGTTGAAAAGAAGCTGATAAATCCAACATTTGTTACACACTTTCCTATCGATATAAGTCCTCTTGCTAGAAGAAGCGATGAAGATCCAAATATAGCAGAGAGATTCGAACTCTTCATTGCCGGAAAAGAGATAGCAAACGGTTTTAACGAGCTTAACGATCCTTTGGATCAATATGAAAGATTTAAAGAGCAAGTAGCCAATAAAGAAGTTGACGACGAAGCAATGCACATGGATGAAGATTTTGTTAGAGCTTTGGGTTACGGTATGCCTCCTACTGCGGGAGAAGGTATAGGCATAGATAGATTGGTAATGCTGCTAACCAATCAACACACTATAAGAGACGTTATTTTATTTCCCGCAATGAAACCAAAAACAGACGAAACAAAACAAAACGAAAAAAAGGAAGAAGAATGAGTATTTTAAGAGATTATGACAGTGAAGTTTATCAGATAATCGAAAATGAACTGAAAAGACAAACCGATCATCTTGAGATGATAGCTAGTGAAAACTTTACCAGTCCAGCCGTGATGGAGGCTATGGGAAGCGTTTTTACTAACAAATACGCCGAAGGATATCCCGGAAAGAGATATTATGGAGGCTGCGAAAACGCCGATGCTATAGAAAATCTAGCTATACAAAGAGCTAAAAAACTGTTTGGATGCGAATATGTAAATGTTCAACCACACTCTGGAAGTCAAGCAAACCAAGCGGTTTATATGGCTCTTTTGAAACCGTATGACAAGATTTTGGGAATGGATTTAAGTCATGGAGGTCATCTAACTCACGGAGCAAAAGTAAGCTCTAGCGGCAAACTTTACCAAAGCTTTTTTTACGGCGTAAATAGTGAGGGTTGGATAGATTACGATAGAGTTTTAGACATAGCAAAAATCGTAAAACCAAAAATTATTGTCTGTGGAGCTAGCGCTTATCCTAGAGAGATAGATTTCAAAAAATTTAGAGAGATAGCAGACGAAGTTGGAGCTATACTTTTTGCGGATATAGCACATATAGCCGGCCTAGTAGCAGCCGGAGAACACCCAAGTCCGTTTCCATACTGTGATGTGGTAACTACTACTACTCACAAAACTTTAAGAGGTCCAAGAGGCGGTATGATAATGACAAATGATCCTGATATTGCAAAAAAAATAAACAGTGCTATCTTTCCTGGAATTCAAGGCGGACCTTTAGTTCACGTAATAGCGGCAAAAGCCGTAGGTTTTGGAGAAAATCTAAAGCCTGAATGGAAAGAGTACGCAAAACAGGTTAAGAAAAACGCTTCCGTTTTAGCCGAAGTTTTAATAAAAAGAGGATACAACGTAGTTAGCGGCGGAACGGACAACCACCTTATTCTTGTTAGCTTCTTGGATAAAGATTTTAGCGGAAAAGATGCAGATGAAGCTTTAGGAAGAGCAGGAATTACTGTCAACAAAAACACGGTTCCAGGGGAAACAAGAAGTCCTTTTGTAACTAGCGGGATCAGGATAGGAAGCCCCGCACTAACTAGCAGAGGTATGAAAGAGAAAGAGTTTGAACTTATCGCTACTAGAATCGCCGATATTTTAGATGATATAAACAACACCAAGCTTCAGGCAAAAGTTAAAGATGAGCTTATGGAGCTTGCAAGAAATTTCGTTATCTACGAACAACCCACTTACTAAAAATAGCGAGGAGTACCTCGCTTGCCTCTTATAATCGATATTTTAACCCATAATTTAGTAAAATCTATTTATAATAAATAACCACTTCGTCACAACAAGGATTCAAAATGGATATTTTCAATTCAAAAGAGCCTGAAAAACAGGAGAAAAAAGAGTTTTCAAATGAACTTGATGATATAATTCTCGATAAAAAAGATAAAAAAATAGATATTAAAAAAATTGCTCTGCTAGCTGGAAGCGTAATACTTCTGCTGATTATTGTAATCTCCATAGTAAAAATAACATCCGGCGACAATGAAACGGAAAATGAAGATTTTTTCGCAACGGAGTCTGCTACACCTACGGAAGATAAAATAGATGAAGATTATAAACAAGTACCTATTATAAAAGAAGAAACAACTGAACCTGAAGAGAAATTTGAAAAAATAGTTGAAGAGGTTATAGAAGAGCAAAAAACTGAAGATTTACAAAAAACTACTCCTGCGCAAGAGTTCGATAAAAAACCAGTTAAAAAGACTCAACAAAAAAAAGAGATTCAAGCAGATACTAAAATAAGTGACAAAAAAACTTACAAAACGGTCACTAAAGGAGAATACTACATTCAAGTAGGCGCCTTTTACAAGTTTTCGCCAAATAAAAAATTTTTAGATAAAATTCAAAAAAGCGGATACGACTATATTATAAAAACCGTAATTAAAAACAGTAGTGAAGTAAAAAAAGTTTTAATAGGACCTTACAAAACAAGAGCCGAAGCTAAAAAAGCGCTTTCAAGTATCAAAAAAACAGTTAAAAAAGATGCATTTATAGTTAGGATAAAAGAATGATATTTTCAAATAGTTTTTTACTTGATGAATTTACGCCTATTGCTATTTACGAAAAGATCAAAAACTATTTTCCCAAAGAGACGACTTTTTTGTTCGAAAGCGTAGTATATACGAGTGAAGGAAATTTCAGCTATATAGTTGCGGGAGAAAAAGAGAGAGTATGGCATAAAGAGGGAAAAAGTTTTTATAAAAACGAAAAAGGCGAAATAGAGGAAATTGAGGAAAATCCTCTTATTTTTTTAAAAAACTACTATAAAAAAATCGATATTGAGTACTATAAAAAGTGCTCGAAAGAGCTTGGCGTAGGTTTTATTGACGGTTTTATAGGTTATATCGGGTACGATATGGTTGCTAAATTTGAACCTGTTTTAAAAAAGTATATGGAAAATCTAAAAGATGAAACGAATATACCAGACTTTGATATGATAAGACCAAAGCTTATCGTAGCCTATTCACATAAAAACTCAAAACTAACACTAATAACCTCTGAAGAAGAGATAAAAAATCAAATCTTTAACAAACTAAAATCCGATCTGCTCGGTACTTATGCTTATACTCCGCTAAAACCGGCTAAAATCATCGATGAAGCCTATTTTGCTTTTAGCAAAGAAGAGTTTTTTGAAATGGTTAAAAAGTCAAAAGAGATGATTAGAAGCGGAGACGTTTTTCAGATAGTAATGTCAAATAGACTTATACAAAAAGCCGTAGTCGATAGGTTTAGTTTCTATAGAGCTTTAAGAAGTTTAAATCCATCACCCTATCTTTATCTTTTGGAGTATAATGATTTTGCTATCGCAGGAAGCTCGCCTGAAGTCATGATAAGACTAACTGACGAAAGAATTTTACTAAGGCCGATTGCCGGAACTAGAAAAAGAGGAAAAGATATAAAAAGAGACAAAGAACTCGAATATGAGATGATAAACGATCCCAAAGAGAAAGCCGAGCATATTATGCTTGTGGATCTTGGCAGAAACGATGTTGGACGAGTTGCAAAAAAAGGTACGGTAGAGGTTTCTGCTCTTATGAGAGTTGAAAAATATTCTCATGTAATGCATATGGTAAGCGATGTGGAGGCCGAGCTTGATCCTAAATATGATATGTTCGATCTTTTTATGGCAACTTTTACGGCAGGAACAATGACTGGGGCTCCTAAGATTAGAGCTATGGAGCTGATTGCCGAGTTTGAAGGACTAAAAAGAGGCTATTATAGCGGAAGTATAGGATATTTTGGATTTAACAGCAATATGGATAGCGCTATTACCATAAGAACGGCTCTTATAAAAGATAACGAGATAATACTACAAGCAGGCGCTGGTATAGTTGCCGATAGTAAACCTGAACTAGAGTATCTAGAGGTCAAAAACAAACTTGGCGCTTTGATGAATACTTTAAAAATATTAAGCGAGATACAAACATGACTCTTTTTTGTATATTCGGAAATCCGGTAAGCCACTCAAAATCGCCTCTTATGCACAACAGCGCTTTTAAAGCTTTTGGTATAAAAAGTTGTTATACTAGATACTCTTTAAATGACGGAAATAGGCTAAAAGAGAAATTTTTTGAACTAAAACTCAAAGGGGCAAATATAACGGTTCCTTACAAAGAAGAGGCATATAAAGCGTGCGACGAGATAAGAGGAATTGCTTCAAAAATAGGTGCCGTAAATACCATTGTTGAGAATAACGGCAAATTAATAGGCTACAATACTGACGCATCGGGATTTTTAGAAAGTATAAAAAACTTCGAGTTCAAAAACGCTCTTATTTTAGGAGCTGGTGGTACCGCTAAGGCTATAGCCGAAATATTCAACGAAAAAAATATAGAGTTTGCCATATTAAATAGAAGTGAAAAAAGATTAGATACTTTCAAGAAAAAAGGCTATAAGTGTTACTCCTGGGAAAAATTTGAAATAAAACATTTTGATTTGATTATAAATACTACAAGTGCGGGACTGGATAATAACTCTCTTCCTTTGAAAGAAGATATTCTTGTTAAACTATTTGAGTCTGCAAAATATGCTGTTGATGTTATTTACGCTAAAAATACCCCATTTTTGGCTTTGGCTAAAAAGCTTGGACTAACGGCAAAAGATGGGGAAGATATGCTTTTATATCAAGGAGTTTTAGCATTTGAGATTTTTACCGATTTTAAATATGATAAAAAAGATATATCAAAATATATGCGCAGCGGACTAAAGTCTTTATAAATATGAAATTTAGATCTTTGAAAAATTACAAATTAAACGAAGGATTTGAAATTTTAGCTTGAAAATTTTATGTTCGCCAAAAGACTAAAAAAGTGCGCTTGCTTAGCACTTTTTAATAAAATTTTCAAGCGTTAGTTTTACTAAAAATTCCAACTCTCCTGAGTGAAATTTTGTAGTTTTCAGAGCATTAAATTATTTTTTAATACTCCATTTTTTAATACTCCAAACTTAATTAATTCTTGAGACTATATTTTAGAATCTATTTAATATTTTATAGATTAAAAGTTTTTATTAAAGTATAAAATAATTTTTAACTATTGTTAAAAGGATAGCTTTGAAAATATTAGAAGATTTTATACAAAAAGAGTCTACGGCTGGTATTTTACTGATTTTTGTTACTTTTTTAGCGTTAATTTTACAAAATAGTCCATTATCGGAGTTCTACAACAACTTTTTACACACCCCTGTAGAGATAAGATTTGCGGACCTGCAGATAGCAAAGCCACTTCTTTTATGGGTTAATGATGGGCTTATGGCAATATTTTTCTTTTTAATAGGTTTAGAGGTTAAAAGAGAGGTTTTAGAAGGACATCTATCATCGATCAAACAGGCTATATTGCCAACAATAGCGGCAATAGGAGGCATGATAGTCCCGGCTTTGATATTCATAGCTTTCAATCTTGAAGATCCTTTCGCTCTTAACGGTTGGGCTATTCCGACCGCTACAGATATAGCTTTTGCTCTTGGAATACTCTCTTTATTAGGCAACAGAGTACCGGTTTCGCTTAAAATATTTTTAATGGCACTTGCTATTATCGACGATATAGGCGCTATTATAATAATTGCTCTATTTTATACCAGTAATTTATCTGTCGTTTCCATCGTTATAGCTTCTATATCCCTACTGGTTTTATTTATAATGAATAGAGTCGGAGTAGTAAAAAAGGCTGCATATATAATTGTTGGAATTATCCTTTGGGTAAGTGTATTAAAATCTGGAGTTCATGCGACTTTAGCAGGAGTAGCGCTAGCTTTTATGATTCCTTTATATTCCACAGATAAAAATGGAAAAAAGTTTTCAATGCTTAAAGAGATGGAGCATGACTTACATTACTGGGTAGCTTTTTTTATTCTCCCTCTTTTTGCTTTCGTAAACGCCGGCGTAGATTTAAGGGGTATATCGATTAATGAAATATTCGGTTCCGTTCCTCTAGGTATTATGCTTGGCTTGTTTATAGGAAAACAGTTGGGAGTTTTTGGTTTTAGTTGGCTTGCTATAAAACTAAAAGTCGCATCACTTCCTCAAAACAGTAACTGGATACAGCTATATGGCGTCTCGGTTTTAACCGGAATAGGGTTTACAATGAGTCTTTTTGTAGATTCTTTAGCTTTTAATGATAGCGAAATATACAAATATGCCGATAAACTTGCAATTTTAATAGGCTCTTTTTTATCTGGTATTATAGGTTTTATTATTCTTAAAACTATAAAAATAGATAGGAGAAATGATGAAAGCTAATTCCTGCCCAATATCACAAAATAGAACAGATTCATATTTGGAAAGAATAGAGGCTTTCATTAGCGCTATTATAGTTACCGTTTTTATAGTAACTTGTTCGTTTATTTTTCCTTTGATTTTACTGTTTGATTATATATTAAAACTCTCATCACGTAATAAATCCGGTTTATTTAAGCCTGTTGCAAAAAAGTGTAAAGATATTTTAAATCTTCCTCAAAAGGATGTTGATGAGGCTCCCAAAAAATTCGCTAAGATTTTGGGAACTATAATCTCTTTCAATCTAATAATCTTATATACTTTTCAACTTCATATTCCCGCCGTAATAGTCTCTTTGATATTTATAACATTTGCTCTTCTTGAAGCATTTTTTGATTTTTGTGCTGGTTGTAAAATCTATAGTTTGATAAAACGATATTACAACTGAGTTCTATTTTTACCTTTTTGTTTAGCCAAATACATCATTTTATCAGCCTTTTTAATAAGCTCCATAACCGACTTTTCATTACTGTATTGTGATATTCCGGCACTAAATGTATAATATATAGTTTTATCGGCTACCTTAAGGCCTCCTTTTCCAGATAAAGCTCTACGAATCCTCTCAATCACCTTTTTTGCATCTTTATTGGTTGTAAAAGGCATCAATATCAAAAACTCTTCTCCGCCAAACCTAAAAAGAAAATCGCTCTCTCGAAGATTTATTTGTAAAATACGGGCAAAATCTTTAAGAACTATATCTCCAACATCATGTCCGTAATTATCATTTATATCCTTAAAATTATCGATATCTATCATCACAACACTTAAGGGATATCCATGTCTTTTTGCTTTATTAAACTCTTTAGAGGCTATCTCCTCCAAATAATATCTGTTATAAAGTTTTGTTAAACTATCTGTAATAACCTTGTACAATAGTTCATTTCGCTCTTTTTGGATACGATAATGCCCTATCTCTTTCATGAGCATAATAGAAAAAAGTTTTTTAAAGTTTTTTAAAATCTCTTTATCTTCTTCGTTAATGATCTCTTCTTTTGAAAAGAGAAAATAACATACTCCGTTCACCGAGTGATGCTCATTATAAGTAACGAAAGGATAAGCAAGATACTCGTTATGCAAATCTACATCTACTATTTTATTTAAATAAAAACTACTCCCTTCTTTTGATAATGTTTCTTCTACTAATTCAAAAAGATTTTTTTCT
The DNA here is from genome assembly GCF_014466985.1 of Nitrosophilus labii. Taxonomy (NCBI): domain Bacteria; kingdom Pseudomonadati; phylum Campylobacterota; class Epsilonproteobacteria; order Nautiliales; family Nitratiruptoraceae; genus Nitrosophilus; species Nitrosophilus labii. The sequence continues at coordinate 605,863 of NZ_AP022826.1, read as the reverse complement.
TCAAGTAAGGTCTCTTTGGGATGATCTATAAATGTATCAAATATTATTACTTTCCCATCTATACTGCTCAAACACACTACTCTTTCTAAAGCAAAAAGTTCATTCATTAACATCATAACGGTACCAATTTTTTCATATATAGTAGTTGTAGTAAAAGATATCTGTTCAAAAATTTTAGAAAGTATCTCATTTGCTTTTGTAAGACGATGAACATTTTTATATCCGCTAAACTGTAAATAAATACCAACGTCTAACTTTCTAAGTCGTGATATAAGATAGGGTATCATTTTTTTTGGAATAATAGAACCGTGTTGCGGAGCTATCAGTTGAGGATCTTTTTTTTCTATCATATCTAAACCGTGATTTACTATCTCTCTGCTAGGCATATAATGAGTATGAAAAAGTTTCATTTGTTCAAAATATTTTTTGGGGTCATCTACAAAAAGCCTAAAAGTTTCCGTAAAAGCCCCAAATATATCGCTTGAAAATAGTATTTTATTTTTTTTATCGAAACTGCATATATTTCCCGCAAAATGCATATAAGGAGTAAAAACAAACTCTATTTCTCTATCGTCTGCTTTTAGTTTCCAGCCGTTTTGATCAACTTCATAAAAATCTATACCCCAATTATAATGTTTTAGTAGGGTAGCTGTACGCCAATGAGTTACGATATATCTATCTTTAGTTCCTATTTCGCTTAAAAGATCGTCAATACAAGAGGTTATATCGGGATCTTGATGATGACATATAATATATTTTATATTCTCTAGGGGTATTATATTTAAAATTTTTTTTCTAGTGACATCCCAGGTGAGTTTTGACCCAGGATCAATCAAAATAGAATTTTCGCCGTTTTCTATAAGATATACATGACATTGAAATGGATCATCAGGTAAAACATATCCTACCCACCAAACTTTAGGAGCTATTTCTATTGGATTTTTATAATCAATAGTTTCCATATCCATTGTTAATTCCTAAATTTTATTAATATTTTTTAATAGTTTTTTTGATAAAAATTATCATAGCATAATTTTGTGAAATGTATCATATTTAAAAGTATAAGATGGGCAATATTAAGAGCAGAAAGAGGGACAAAACCCTCTTTTATTTAGTTTTTAATATCTTTCATAGTTTCAGCAATCATAAAAGAGAGTTCCAAAGCCTGATCAGCGTTTAGTCTTGGATCACACTGCGTATGGTATCTACTCTTTAATCCTTCAGCAGTTATAGAGCTACTTATACTTCCAGTACACTCTGTAACATCCGAACCGGTCATCTCAAGATGAATCCCGCCGGCATATGTGCCTTCTGCTTTATGAATCTGAAAAAACTGTTTTACTTCGCTTAAGATTTTCTCAAAATCTCTAGTTTTTAATCCACTTTCGGTTTTATAGGTGTTACCATGCATAGGATCACAACTCCAAACCACATTTTTACCGGCATCTTTAACTACTCTTAAAAGTGGTGGAAAAAACTCGCCTATCTTGTCTGCTCCCATCCTGACTATTAAGGTAAGTCTTCCCGGTTCATTTTCGGGATTTAGCCTATCAATTAGCTCTAAAAGTTCATCTTTTTTCATCGATGGACCAACTTTTACCCCGATTGGGTTTTTAATACCTCTAAAAAATTCTACATGGGCGCCGTTTACGTCTCTAGTTCTATCGCCTATCCATAAAAAGTGAGCAGAGCAATCGTACCACTCTCCCGTAAAAGTATCCTTTCTAGTAAGACCCTCTTCATAATTTAAAAGCAAGGCCTCATGAGAAGTGTAAAGCACGGTTTGACTTAGTTGCGGCGTATTTTTTATATCTATCCCGCACGCTTCCATAAATTTGAGAGATTCTGTTATCTTACAGGCAAGCTCTTCAAACTTTTCGCCTAAATCTTTATTTTTAACAAAATCTACGTTCCATTTATGAACTTTGTCTAAAGATGCAAATCCCCCTCTTGCAAAAGCCCTTAAAAGATTTAAAGTTGCGGCAGATTTATAGTAAGCTTCAAGAAGTTTTTCTGGTTTAGCCTCTCTAGCTTCGGAAGTAAAATCTATATCATTTACTATATCTCCCCTATAACTTGGAAGTTTTACTCCATCAACCTCTTCAAAATCACTACTTCTAGGTTTTGCATACTGTCCCGCAATTCTTCCTATCTTGACTATAGGTTTACCTGATGAGTACATCAAAACCATATTCATTTGCAGCAATACCTTAAAAAGATTTCTTATATTTGCCGCATTGAAATTGGCAAAACTCTCAGCACAATCGCCGCCTTGAAGTAAAAAGGCTTTTCCGTTGGCCACTTCTGATAACTTCTCTTTCAAATCCCTAGCTTCACCCGCAAAAATCAGAGGCGGGTATGTACTAAGCTCTTTTTCTATCTCTTTTAGTCTGTTTATATCTTTGTATGTAGGTTGCTGTTTTATAGGAAAATCTCTCCAACTTTTCGGACTCCAACTCATCTTATCTTCCTTTATAAAAATTGCGAAATTATATCTAAAAATTTCTTATTTTTTTACAAGCTATTGTAGTATAATTTATAATATTTTTCAAAAGAAAATTTTTTTTTATACTTTGACTCTATCTTTTAACGCTTTAGTCAAAGATAGTGTATCTACGTTTTCTAAACTAACTCCCGTCGGAACTCCTTGCGCAATCTTCGTAAAAGTAATATCGAAATCTTTTAAATTATCTTCTATAAATATCATAACGGCGTCATTTGCTATAGAAGGAGTTAACGCAAATATAATCTCTTTAACCCCCTCCTCTTTTATTAAACTTTTTAGTTCATCTATCCTATCTTCTAAAGAGTCTAAAACAAAATATTTTCCATTAAACTCACGACTCTCTTCTATGATCAAAATATCTTTAGCATTTTCCACTATACATAGCATAGATCCATCTCTTCGCTCATCGCTACAGATATGGCAGAGCTCATCTTCGCTAAGCCCACCGCATCTTTTGCATTTTCTTATATCTCTTACCGCACTCTCTATCGTATGCGCAATTTTTAGTGCATTAAAACTATCTTCCATAACCATATAAAAAGCAAGTCTCATCGCACTCTTCTTTCCTATAGTGGGTAAAGATTCTAAAACGTTTACCAATTCGTCAAATTTTTTAAAACCTCTTTTCAACGGCTACACTCCGATTTTTTTTGAAATTATACAATAATAAGTAATGTGGAGTTTAAATTTAAATGTTATAAAACTTATAAAATGAACTTAATTCATACTCTTGTACAATTGATTTATTACTCTTTTTTTGCTAAAATCAGCCCTGCTTAAAAAAGACTTAAATGAGAGGTGGCATCTTGATAGATATAGACTATTATGAACTTTTAGAAGTTAATAGAAACGCATCTTTTGAAGAGATTAAAAAAGCATACAGAAAACTAGCTCTAAAGTATCATCCCGACAGAAATCCTGGAAACAAAGAGGCTGAAGAAAAATTTAAGATGATAAATGAAGCATACCAAGTTTTAAGCGATAAAGAAAAAAGAGCTCTATATGATAGATACGGAAAAAGAGGGCTAGAAAATCAAGGTTTTGAGGGTTTTAGCCACAGTTCATACGAAGATATTATGGACTTTTTCGAATCGGTTTTTGGCGGGAGTTTTGGAGGATTTGGATTTGGTAGAAGAAGAGACGAACAAAAATATCCTCTAGATTTGTCTTTAGAGATGACTATCTCATTTAACGAAGCGTTTTTTGGAACACAAAAAGAGATAGAGTATGAGTATAAAGTTCCTTGTAATGCCTGCAAAGGTACAGGTGCCGAAAACGCAAACATAATAACCTGTTCCGAATGCGGCGGTAGAGGACAGATTTTCTATAGACAAGGATTTATGACATTTTCTCAAACTTGCCCAAGATGCTCAGGAAGCGGGAAAATTGCGGCGCAAAAGTGTAATGAATGTAAAGGATTGGGATATGAACGCGTTAAAGAAAAGATTAAAATAAACATACCAGAGGGAATAGACAACGAAGATAGAATTAGAGTAGGTAAAAAAGGAAATATCGGCGTCAAAGGCGAAAGAGGCGATCTTTATATAACTTTCTATGTTGAGGAAGACGAACATTTTGTTAGATACAACGACGATATATATCTTGAAGTTCCTGTATTTTTCACTCAAGCGATTTTAGGTCAAACTATAAAAATACCTACTCCAAGAGGTGAAAAGGAGTTGAAACTACCATCCGGCGCAAAAGATAAACAGCAGTTTGTCTTTAAAGGAGAGGGAGCTAAAAACGTAAGGACAGGAAGAGTCGGCAACCTAATAGCACAAATCAAGATAGAATATCCTAAAAAATTGACTAATGAGCAAAAAGAGCTTCTAGAAAAACTTCAAGAGAGTTTCGGTATAGAGAGTAAACCTCACGAAAAAAAGTTTGAATCCGTTTTCGATAAAATAAAAAGTTGGTTCAATAAATAAAAGACGGTTCTAACCGTCTTTAATTCATCCTCAAATCTACGTTCAATTTTCTTCTTTTATAGTAAGCGGCGGCTATTAACGAAAACAGAAGCGCTACGGCGTAATAGACCCAAGTTGGGATAGGTACAGGATCTCCTTGAGCATACGAATGAAGCCCGGATAGATAGAAATTTACCCCAAAATAGGTCATTATAACCGAGGAAAAAGCAAGCAAAGAAGCTACGTTATACAAAAAAAGTCCGTTTAGTTTAGGAACTAGTCTCATATGTTCTACACAAGCATAGATAAGGATCGTTACCAAAGCCCAAGTCTCTTTAGGATCCCATCCCCAATATCTTCCCCAACTCTCATTTGCCCAAACGCCCCCTAAAAAGTTTCCGATTGTCACTAAAATAAGCCCTACAATAAGACTCATTTCGTTTGTATACGTAAGCTCTTTTATCGTAAGAATAAGTATTTTTTTATTGTTTTCGTTCATAAAAATATAGAGTATCAAGACTATAAAGGCTAAAAGAGCGCTAAGCCCCAAAAAGCCGTAACTTGCCGTAATAACCGAAACGTGAATCATAAGCCAGTACGATTTTAAAACGGGAACGAGATTGGTTATTTGAGGATCAAGCCAATTAAGATGAGCTACGAAAAGGATTAGCCCGCTAAGTAAAGCGGTTGCAGCTAGAGCTATCGGAGAGTTTTTTGAAAAGAAAAATCCGGCAAGAACTATAGCCCAAGATATGTAAACCATAGACTCGTAACCGTCACTCCAAGGTGCATGTCCGGCCACATACCATCTAAGCCCAAGACCAAAAGTTTGAGCTAAAAATCCCAAAATTATAAAAAATAGACCTATCTTTATAACGGCTTCTATCTTTATTTTTGGATTTATTAGATTTACTAAGATTAAGATCAAAAGTAAAAAACCTATAATCGTATAGTATGGAACTAATCTATTGAAAATATCTAACTTGTTGTACAAAAGTTCCGCTTTTAGTTTAGTTTTACTAGGTATTATAGAAGCGCCGTAATACTTTTGATAATCTTTAATAACCTCTAAAGCTTTATCGGCCTTCTCCCAATCACCGCTTACAAGAGCTTCGTCAATATTGGAAAAATAGCTAGCGGTTATAAGACGTACAAGCTCTGCTTGTTTTGGAGGAAATGTCTTGATAGCTTCAATAGGAGAGTACCATTTTTGATTTTTATCGTTGGGTTTTGGAAAGATTCTTAAAAGTTCGCCGGTATAAACAAGATAACATACGTTAACTCTCTCATCAACTTTTATAACCTCTTTATCAAGTTTATCTCTTTGAGAGGGTTTTTTTGCAACTGCTACTTGTACATACTTTTCTATAAGATAATTGCCGTTTTGATCAAAAAACTCTTTAAAAGAGGCATATTTTTCTTCACTTTTCAAACCCAAAATCTCTTTAAGTTTTGGATGGTGTACATATATCATTTTTATATTTTGCCAGATATTTGGTTTTATCGTCATTCCTAAAAAAACTTGATTTGAAGAAAGTCCCAAAAATTTTTCTTTTTTTGTAACTTTTGCCAATACCATTCTAGATAGAGTATCTACAGGTTCTATTCTTCCGTCTCTATCTTGTACTAATAATTCCCCAAATTTTTCGGCATGATTTTTATCAAAAGATTTAGCTATTTTTAAAGGATCTTTTGACTCATTTTCTGCGGCTAACAGACTAAAAGGTAAAAATAAAACCACCAACAAAACCGAGCTCATAAGCATAGCTTGACGTTTCTTTTGCACTCTTTTAGTAAGGCGTATAAGTTTCATAAATCTGCTTTGAGGCGTAAAAAGATGAAAAATCATCCCTAAAAACAGTAAAGTATATCCTATATAAGTTATTATAGTTCCCGGATCGTGATTAACAGACAGTATAGTACCTTTTTCATCCATATCGTAAGAGCTTTGGAAAAATCTATATCCTCTATAATCTAAGACATTATTCATATATATTTTATAAGGCATAACAACTTTTTTTTCATTATCAATCAACACCACTTCACTAGCGTATGAAGAAGGACTCATAGAACCGGGATATTTTTCTATTTGAAAATCTACAAGCTTTAGAGCAAAAGGGAGTTTTATTATTTTTGAACCGTAGGTGACGGTTATTTTCATATCTCCTAATTCGGTATATACCGGATTTCCGATTTGGTTAGGTTTGCCAAAAAGGGTTAACTCTTTTTTTCTTCCTTTTGAGCTTAACTCAAACACAAGGGCGTCTTGTATATTTTTCTCTTTTACCTTCGCACCTTTCGAGACAAGAATCGGCTTTACTCCTTTTTGGTAATCTTTAACCACTATATTTACGCCGCTTATACTATAGAGTTTTCCCCTCTCAAACGGAAGTTTTTCGTGCTTATTAAGAGTTTGTTCTTTTTTATCGGACATACTTAAAATACGCACTTCAAAGGGAGAATCTATATAGAGTTTGCCCTCTTTCTCTTCGATTTTAACCACTTTTTTTTCTGTTTTAACGCTATCTTCGAAACTTAAAACAAAAGAACCCAGATCAATAGATTCACCTCTTTTCAAAGTAACATTTTCAACTTCGCCGCCAGCAGAAATCATTAAAGATACAACACTTTCCCCGTTTTTATCTTTTACAAACTCTATCTTGGCGTTTGGAACGTATCTTTTAAGCTCCAATATCAACTCTTCATTACCTAAATTTATACTCTTTTTAAAACGGTTTTCGCCTATTGCTGAAAGAAGTATCGGAGATTCGAAATGGTAGCTTTTACCCTCTTTAACGATATCAACTAAAACGTATGTTCTATCAGAAACTATTTTATCTTGAGTCGTACCCTCTCTTATATGCATTATCCCTTCATATCCGAAATATCTTGTAACCGCAGCACCGATCAATATGATTATAAAAGCAAAATGAAAAACTCCGGTTATCCACTTCTCTTTACGAAAAAGTCTAAATCTAAAAATATTATACATAAGATTCACCGCTAAAATAATCATTAAAATTTCAAACCATCTAGCGTTATAGATCAAAGCTTTAGCGGTTTGCGTTCCATAGTCGTTTTCTATAAACGTAGCTACCCCTATAGATATAGCAAAAATAAACATATAAATAATTGCAGATTTTATTGACAAAAAAAGACTTTTTAAATATTTAACCATTATCAGACCTCGGAATTTAGTAGAAGATAAGATTTTAATAAGTTTTTACCTAAAGAGTGTAATTATTGTTAAGTTAGTTATTGATTTTAAGTTTAAAGTCCCGAGTTTAGGGACTTTATAACTTTTTTTTATCTTTTTTTTTATCTATTTTAACTCTCCCCACCTTTTTGAAACTGACACGCTGCACTTTAGAGGAATTTTTAATACATAAATATTTTCCATAATATCCTTGAAAATATGGGCAAGTTCTTCCGCTTCACTCTCTTGAACTTCGAAAATAAGTTCGTCATGAATCTGTAAAATTATTTTTGCCGGATAATTTTTTTTATTAATTTCTTCTTTTATTTTATTCATCGCTAATTTTATAAGATCAGCAGCACTACCTTGAAAAACCGTATTTGTGGCTTCTCTCAAATAGGCTGCTATCTGAACGGCGCTCGCATGAGCAAAATCGAAATATCTTCTTCTACCAAGAAGAGTCTCGACGTAACCTTTTTCTTTTGCAAAATTCTCAACAGATTCCAAAAAACTTTTAACCGTAGGAAAAGAAGCAAAATAGCTCTCTATTATAGTTTTAGCCTCCTTTGTACTTATACCTAAAGTTTGAGCCAGTTTCCTACTTCCCATTCCGTAAATGAGACCGAAATTGATACTTTTTGCAATATTTCTCTTCTCTTTTGCATCCTCTTCGAACAGTTTTTGAGCAGTTTCTAAGTGAATATCTTTATCTTCCATAAAAGCTTTGATTAAAGAGGGATCTTTACTAAAATGGGCAAGAAGTCTAAGCTCGATTTGAGAATAGTCTATACCTATCAAAAGTTTTCCCTCATCTGCAATAAAACCATACCTTATCTCTCTACCCACTTCGGTTTTTACAGGAATGTTTTGAAGGTTCGGATTTTTAGAACTAAGCCTTCCGGTTGCGGTTCCAGTCTGTATAAAAGAGGTATATATGCGATTTTCTTTATCTTTAGAGCCAAGTTTCAAAAGAGGCTCTATATATGTGGTTTTAAGTTTAAAAAGCTCTCTATACTCTAAAATCTCTTTTATAATCTCATGTTTATCTTTTAGCTCATTTAAAACAGACTCATTTGTACTATATCCGGTTTTTGTCTTTTTAACAGGCGGGAGTTTCAGTTTCTCAAAAAGAACGTATCCTAACTGTTTTGTAGAATTGATATTAAACTCCGAACCGGCTAGTTCATAAATCTTTTTTGTCAGTTCCTCCAAGCGTTTTTGTGTTTTTACAAGAAGTTTTTCAAAAAATCCGATATCAACCTTGATTCCCGCTTTCTCCATCCAGATAAGCGTATTGATAAAAGGATACTCGACCTCTTTAGCTACATTATAAAGATGTTCGGAGTCTTTATTTTTTAATTCTTGTAAGAGTTGAAAATATAAAAGATAAGTTATAAAAGCATCTTCTGCCGCATACTTTGTTGCCTCTTCGATGTTTACCAAGGAAAAATCTTCGCCTTTTTTAACGGTTTCTTTGTAAGTTATCATAGAGTGAGAAAAGTATCTTTTCGCCAAAGAGTCCAATCCTACCGAACTTTCAGGATCAACCAGCCAAGCAAGTATCATAGTATCCGCATAGCAAACTGTCTCTTTTAAACCGTGAGCGTATAACAAAGATAGATCAAACTTTAGATTGTGTCCAAAAAATCTTCTTTCTAAAATCTTTTTTACACCTTTTAAAGCATCCTCCAAAGAGACTTGGTCACCTACTCCAAGATATTTATGACCTACTGGTACGTAATATGCTCTTTTTTTATCAAAACAGAAACTAAACCCAACAATATTTGCGTTTTTGGTATCTAACGAATCCGTTTCCGTATCAAAAGCCACTATAGCATCTTTGGGTATTGAGTCTATAACTTCCATCATCTTCTCTTTACTATCTAGTAAAATAGCCTCAAACTCTACACTCTCCTCTTTTTTTTCTATAAGAGGTTTGGCTTTTAGTCTGTTTAAAACAGAAGTTATATTATAATCTATCAGTTCATCCGCTATTTTTAATATAGGGTTTATTTGCGGAAATTCAAACTCTTTAAGGTTACAATCTTCAAAAAGGTCATCTTTGAGTTGTACTAACTTTTTACTTAAAAATGCAAGCTCTTTGCCCTCTGTAAGAAGTCTTTTTATGCGTTCAGGTTTAACTTTATCAATATTTTCGTAGATATTTTCAACGTTGCCAAACTCATTTATCAGTTTTGCAGCCGTTTTTGGCCCAATACCTCTTACTCCGGGTATATTATCAGCACTGTCTCCGGTAAGGGCAAGAAAATCTTTTATATGTTTAGGCTCTACGCCAAACTTTTTTACAGCTCTCTCTTCGTCTATCTCCTCTTTTTTTATCGGATCGTATAAAACCACATTTCCATCATCAATCAATTGATAAAGATCTTTATCATGGCTAACTATCCTGACTTTTACCCCTTTCGCTTTAGCGCATTTAACTATCGAAGCTATTATGTCATCAGCTTCTACCCCTTCATGTTTTAGCTGTTTAAAGCCCATCTTATCTATCCAGTCAATAGCAACCGGTAATTGCTGTAAAAGTTCAGGCGGTGCTTCAGGACGCTGAGCTTTATAGTTTTTATCTATATCGTTTCTAAAAGAGGAACCCTCGCTATCTAATGCAAAAAGTAGATAATCACTTTGATGCTCTTTAGATAGGTTGTATATAAAATTTATAAAACCGGTTAAAAGTCCGGTAGGAAAACCCTTTTTGCTTTTAAGAGGAGGAAGAGCGTAATAGTTTCTGAAAAAAAAACCGAAAGTGTCTATGATCGTTAAAGTTTTCATCTTTATCCTTGCCGCACAAATTTATGTATAATTTTATAAAAATTTTCCAAAAGGGAAGTTATGAGAATTTTATTAACCTTTTTGTTAACGATATATGTTTTTGCAAAAGATTTTTCCAAAATCAGAGAAGAAAATATAATACAGATAAACTCCATTATGGAAATCTATCAAAAAAGATTAGAGTGCCTTAAACTAGAAGATGCGAAAAAGTGTATAAAAAAATATCCTCTTAACCAAAAAAGCGATCAGCTTTCGCTGCTTATTTGCAATACCTTTCCCAAAACCTACTATAAAAATATACTAAAAAGAGATCTTAAAATGTTAAAAAAAGAGAAAATGTGTTGGGGAAAAGCGATGAGTAAAGAAGAGGCTCTAGAGTGTTTTAAAAAGTAATATTTTTCAAACTCTCTATAGCCTCGCTTAAAAATTCTATCTTTAATCCTTCTTCTAAAGCGGTTTTTTCCGCTCTATTTATTGCAGCCTCTTTTAGGGGCATATTTACCGGAACCGCACTCTTTACTATATATAAAGCTCTTGAATACTCATAACACTCTTCAGGAGCGTTTTTAAAATCGTCGGAATATTTTATAGAGTTTACAAACAACTCATCAAATCCCCAATATTCGAACATTTCAGCAGTAACTATAGCAGTAGAAGCTTCAACAAAAATCTTTTCTACAGATGCAATATCAGCCGCTGTCTCAATTTCCGACTTAAAAGGATATACTAAATCCTCTTTTATTATCTCATCGGCTATGATGATCTTACCCATTTCCTGTAAAAAAGAGGCTAAGTTAAGTACTTTAAGTTTTCTACTATCTACTTTCCTATACCATCTATACATCAAATGGTTTTGAAGATGGGATATATGAGCAAACTCTTCGGCGGTTATACCGTAAGGTTCCATATCGATATTTAAAAGTTTTTTTATGGAGTTTTCCAAAACCACCGCTTTTACTTCAGAAAGCCCCAGTAAAGATATAGCGTGAGTAATATCCGTTATCTCTTCACGAAGAGCGTAAAAAGGAGAATTGACTCTTTTTAAAATATTTGCCACAATCATAGGGTCATTAGACAAAATTTTTGCTATCTCTTCCAAACTTACATTGGGATCGTTATAGGCTTTTTCAAACTCTTCTACGGTTTTTGGTAAAGGGGGCAAACTTCTTATCCTTTTTACTAGCGACTCTCTCATCTTCACACCTAATTTTTTTATTTTGACTAGCTATATTTTATAATTATACTTTAAACTCTTTAGCCAAAAATTTACCGGTAAAACTACCTAGTGTTTTATGATTTTTCGCTATATACTCTGGAGAGCCCTCGGCTATAATTTTTCCGCCCTTTTTACCGCCCTCCGGACCCATATCGATAATATAATCGGCATTTTTAATAACGTCGAGATTGTGTTCTATAACAATCACACTATTTCCTAACTCAACTAGATGGTGCAGTACTTTAGTTAACCTATCAACATCGGCAAAATGTAAGCCGGTTGTAGGCTCATCCAATATATATAGAGTATTACCGGTATCCTTTCGGCTAAGTTCTCGCGAAAGTTTAATCCTCTGTGCTTCACCTCCACTTAAAGTAACCGCATTTTGTCCAAGAGTTATATATCCAAGACCTACATCTTGTAAAGTTTTTAACTTTTGGTAGATTTTTGGGATATTTTTAAAAAACTCTATAGCTTCGTCCACGCTCATAGCTAGTACGTCTGCTATATTTTTACCTTTATACTCTATCTCTAGCGTTTGAGAATTATATCTTTTTCCTTTACAAGCATCACATTTTACCATTATATCCGGTAGAAAATGCATCTCTATCTTAATCTCCCCTTCCCCTTTACACTTTTCGCAGCGGCCTCCTTTGACGTTAAAACTAAAGCGTCCCGGAGAATATCCTCGTATCTGAGCCTCTTTTGTTTTTGCAAAAAGATTTCTTATCTCATCCATAACACCCGTATATGTTGCAGGATTGCTTCTTGGAGTTCTACCTATGGGACTTTGATCTAGATATATCACTTTATCTAGATTTCCCAACCCCTCAATCTCTACGCCCGCAACCTTTTTCACCTTTTTCGCTCTGTTTAAAATCTCTTTAGCTACGGGCAAAAGTGTCTGAAGTACTAAAGAACTTTTACCGCTACCGCTTACTCCCGTTACCGCCACAAAATTTCTAAGAGGAATTTTTACGTTTAAATTTTTTATATTGTTAACATTTACGTTTTTTATCTCTATCCACTCATTTTGTTCTCTATAAAACTTATACTCTATCTTTTTTTTGCCGGTAAGATACTGCGCCGTCAAAGTATCACTTTTTTTTAGCTCCTCCAAAGTTCCGCTAAAAACTACCTCTCCGCCAAATCTCCCTGCACCCGGCCCTATATCTACTATAAAATCAGCACTCTCTATAGTCTCTTTGTCATGTTCGACTACTATAACCGTATTTCCCTTTTTTTGTAGATTTTTCAAAGTTCTTATAAGCTTTTGCGTATCTCTTTCATGCAAACCTATACTCGGTTCGTCCAATACGTACATAACGCCCGTTAGTCCGCTACCTATCTGAGAAGCGATTCTGATTCTTTGCGCTTCTCCGCCGCTTATTGTTCTTGCGTCTCTTCCCAAACTAAGATATCCAAGACCTACATCAACCAAAAAAAAGAGTCTCTCTCTTATCTCTTTTAGTACAGGAGCGGCTATAACTTTTTGCTGTTTTGTCAAATACTCAAAATGTCGCTCCTCGTTAAAAAACTTATAACACTCGTCAATCGACATATCCAAGATATCCGCTATCGTTTTCCCAGCAACCCTAACTGCCAAGCTCTCAGGCTTTAGTCTATATCCTTTACACTTATCGCACACTTTTTCGCTCATATACTCGTTAAGTTCTTTTTCCTCTTTAAACATATCGTAAGCTATTTTAACTACTCCGGGCCAAATTCTCATAATATTGTGGGTTTTCCACTTAAACCTAACCTCTTCGGCGCTTCCATATAAAATAGCCTTTTTTTCATATTCCTCCAACTCCTCGAAAGTTTTTGTGGTATCGATACCCACAACTTCGCAAAAAGCCTTTAAAAACGTAAAATAGTAGCTTCTGTTGTATCCGTAAAGTATCTTAACGGCTCCTTTTTCGATAGGCAAAGATTCGTCTATGATTTTGGCAAGATCAAGAGTATATCTAATACCCAATCCGTCACAAACGGGACAAGCTCCTTTTGGGGAGTTAAAGGAAAAACTAAGAGGCTCAAGCGGTTCAAAACTAACCTTACAGTCAAAACATGCTAGGTGTTCGCTGTAATGGATATGCTCTTTTTCAAGGTTTAGATCTTTATAGTTTATGATCTGCAGTTCAACTTCGCCATAAGACTCTTTTAACGCTTTCTCAACGTCTGCGGCTATTCTACTTCTATTGTCATCTTTTACCACTACTCTATCTATAACGGCCTTTATGGTATGTTTTTTTGTTTTTGAGAGCTCGATATCTTCATCGAGTCTTACCATAACGCCGTCTATCATAGCTCTAACATAGCCTTTGTGTCTTAAACTTTCTATAAGTTCAGAAAAACTTCCCTTTTTTTCTCTTACAAGAGGAGCCATAATAACCAGTTTTGCTCCTTCCGGGAGTTTTAAAACCTCGTTTATAATATCCTCGGCGCTCATATGAGATATGGGCTTACCGCAAAGATGGCAGTGTTGAAGCCCTACTCTTGCGTATAAAAGTCTTAGATAATCATAAATCTCCGTAATAGTCCCTACGGTACTTCTAGGATTTTTACTAGTCGTTTTTTGTTCTATCGCTATAGCGGGCGTAAGTCCCTCTATCTTATCTACGTCGGGCTTTTCCAAACGCTCCAAAAACTGTCTAGCGTATGAAGATAACGACTCTATATATCTTCTTTGCCCTTCGGCGTAAAGAGTTTCAAAAGCAAGCGTACTCTTTCCGCTTCCGGAAAGTCCGGTAAATACTATCAGTCTGTTTTTAGGCAGTTTAAGATGAATATCTTTTAAGTTATTCTCTCTAGCTCCAAAAATCTCTATAAAATCCATACTACTCCTCTTTTTACCCGTTAAAAAATATCTCTTTAATAATCAAAACAAAAACGACAAAGTAAAGCACTAAAAGAAGATTTTTAAATCTTTTTCCATCTATTTTATGTGCCGTTTTTATACCAAAAAATACGCCTATAAGTGAAGAAACGCCCACTATAAAACCTGAAACATAATCGATATGCCCAAAAATCGACAAACTTAAAAAACCGGACAAAGAAGAAAAGATTACGAAAAAAAGTCCCATAGAAACGGCTTTTTTCAGTTCAAAATGAAAGAGTCCCACAAGTATAGGAGTAACTAAAATCGAACCCCCTACGCCTATAGAGATAGCGAACAATCCTATAAACATTCCCACAAAAAAAAGTAAGGTTTGCGGTAATTTTTTCTCTTGAGTATTTTCAACACTCTTTTTAAAAAATCTATAAAAAGCAAAAATCAAAAAAGATAAAAAAAGATACTCTAAAATCTTCGAATCAACCAACGTCAAAAAATAACCGCTACCAAACGCGCCTAAAAATCCGCCAAGTCCTAAGAAAAACCCCTCATTAAATCTAAAAATATTTTTTTTATAATTTAGATACGTTCCAAAAAGAGAAGAAAAAACCATTTGCATAACCGATATCCCGACGGCTTCTTTGATATCTATACCTAAAGCCATTAAGAGAGGAACCAGTATCATTCCTCCGCCAATACCAAAAAAACCCGATAAAAAACCTACAAATACGCCAACCAAAGAGAGCTCTATGACCACTTTATCCCTTTTTTGAAACGGATTATACAAAAAAAGAGAGTATTAATAAAATTTTTTTTATAATTAATGTAATCTAACAAAAACGGAGAGTCAGTTTGAGATATTTAACTATTTTTATCTTTACAGTAACGATATACGCTTCAAATATTTTAAACGTCAATATAAAAGAGTTAAAAAATAAAAATAGCATAGAGGTACTGTTCCATTTTGACACTCCTTACAACGGCTCTATAGTTCAAAAAGTAGATAAAGAAAAAATCATCATCATCTTAAAAGACGCCAAGATTCGTAAAACATGGCTTAAAAAAATCGACACTCCCTTCGTCTATCAAATAGAGCTTGTTCCAAAAGAGAGAGATAGCGAACTTATCATCTATACCGTAGAAAAAGCGGCGGTGCTTGCCGCCAAAACAAGCGACGGTTTCGGCCTCAAACTGATGATAAAAAAACTTTCACCAACTACAAAGACAAAAAAGGAAAAAAAGAAAGATTCCGATATTTTTTTGCTGATAGTAGGCGGAGTTTTCAGCGCCGCTCTTTTTATCTTGATCGTATTTATGTTTAGCGCCAAAAAAACACCTAAAATCAAAAAAAAGAGAATAAACGTAGAAAATCCCAAAGAGAAAGAACTCAATATAAGATTTGAAAAATCGCTTGACGAACACAATAAACTAGCGCTTATATCTTTTAGAGGCGTAAACTATCTTGTTATCATCGGAAGCACAAATATCTTGCTAGGCAAATATAAACAAAGCGATATAGAAAACGAAGAGGATTTTAACAAGCTAGTAGAGGAGAGTCAAAGCCATATAGAAAATATTTTTTCACAAAAAACCGATAACGAACCTCTTAACGAATTTGATCTCTATAAAGAAAAGGCTAGCAAGGAGTTTTAAAACACTTACCTCATATAAAACTTATCAAATCTGCTTTTAAACTATCATCAGGGAAGATCTCTTTAAAACAGACTTTTAAATGAGGTAGATATATAAAAAGCATACCCCGTAATTGCAACGATCACTACCGTAACATTATCAAGGTTTATATCGGCACAATAGAGCAAAACTATAACTACTATAGATAGAAAGAGAGAAACAACAAAGACACTAACCTGCGTAAATATAAAATCTAACGTTTTTTCTATCACTTTTAACATATTTTGATTGTAACAAAAATGTAAAAATAGACAAAACTTTTGACCATTATTTTTCATAAATAAAAACTTAAGGCAAATGTGCCTAAAGAGATTAAGAAAATAACATCGAGTCCAAATCCCCTCAAAGTGAGATAACCGAAAATCTTCGCTTGCTTTGCTCGCTCGATTTTCTTCTAGGTACACCAGCCTTTCGTATGCTCATCACGAAAATCCTAGATTTTCAAACTCGCATATACTCAAGGCTTTCGCTCGGGCACAAACGATAAGCAGTTATCGTTCTAAAGCTTCGCTTTACCCTCGCTCACTTCTAATCGGGTCTTAGTTGTAACCTCTAAGTAATAAGGAGAAAAAATGGATAAAGTATACATTGTGGGGTCTCAATCCCCTTCTAATCGGGTCTTAGTTGTAACATATGTGCCAATCTGATATGTCGATGAAAGAAATTGCTAGTCTCAATCCCCTTCTAATCGGGTCTTAGTTGTAACATTAAACGCCGATATACCACATGATGATGAACTCGAACAACTAGTCTCAATCCCCTTCAAATCGGGTCTTAGTTGTAACTTAGATATTGTACAAGATTTATGTCTTTGGCTTGAAAGACAGTCTCAATCCCCTTCAAATCGGGTCTTAGTTGTAACAAATAAAAAAAGGAGTCAACTATAAACAAACCCTTTCAAAAATAGATAAGAGAGGTGTTACGCAGTTACACCTTTCATAGCCAATTCCTCGTGAAATGGCATTTTGTTCTTTAACAGCGTAAATAGCAGACGAAGCAATTTGTTGCCCACAGCGACAACAGCTTGTTTGAAGGTTTTGCCTTCTTGACGTTTCTTTTCATAATAGGCTTTGTATTTGGGAAGGCATCGAATCACTCCTATCGCCATCTGCCAAAGGGTTCTTCGAAGCGAGGCGTGTCCCCTTTTGGAGATATGTCCTTTGCTATCAATGGAGCTACCACTTTGACGGATGGCTGGGTCAAACCCAATAAAGGCACAAAGCTGTTTGACTGAAGCGAAACGCTTGATAGAGCCAATTTCAGCAACAAAGTTTGTAGCCGTAGTAGTCCCAATACCAGGGATGGAAGTGAGGGTGTGGATATCATCATCGAGCCTTTCTTCCTTCACGGCTTCTTCGATGGCTTTTTCGAGAGTTTCAATCTCAGATTGGACATGCTCCAATCTTCTGATTTTTGATTGGAGTACTGTTTCTAGATGGGGATTGTTGATGCCTATAGAGTTTTTAGCCAAAGCAAGAATCTCTTTGGCTGAGAGTCTAACTTTGTTGCCACTGGCTTTGTCTAAAATACGCTGAATCTTCTTCTCCTTCAAGTTCCTAACGCGTTTGCGTGAAGGAGCTTGCAGGAGCAGATGCAAGATGCTCCGGGTAAAGATATTGGTGTTCTTTGAAAGTTCTGGAAAGAGCTGATCGACCAAGGCTTTGATGTCTGTTTTGAGTTTGGCTACCTCTTTACTGAGAGCTTCACGCTCTCTTAGAAGAGGTCGGATACTTCTTAAAGCGTCCAGATTTGCAGGCTTCAACGAAGCATGGTGCATCGAGGCAAACCGGGCGATGGCCAAAGCGTCCTTGCGGTCGGTCTTGCTCTTTCTCAGTGTAGAGGATTGGATGTGGTGTTTGAGCAGTGTGGGATTGATCACACTGCATGTAAACCCTTGTTCTAGCAAAAAAGCGAGCAAGGGAAGATGGTAGATGCCGGTTGATTCCATCACGATAAACAGAGAGTCTTTGGGCAAAGGAGTAAGATGCTTCATAAGTGCATCGAGCCCCTCTTTGTCCATTGTGAATCTATCGTGATGGAGTTTGCCACTTTTTCCATCTAACAGTGTGGTATCGAAACTGCTTTTGGAGATATCGATTCCAAGAAACCAACGCATTCCAATCCTCCTTTCAAATGAAAAAAATATAAGCTCAACAGATAAGCAGGCGCCTGCTTTCATCCTGTCTCCATCGTGACAGGGGCTTAGCGCCCAATCAACCTATTGGGATTGTAAGCAGGTGACAAACTCCTTTGAGATTTGCCCTCCTTCCATGGGCAGTGATCTATATAAAATGGGGTCTTACCTGCTTATCTCTTGAGCTATTTTAGCAATTTTATTAGTAGGAGTTTAAGATGAAAAGAAAAATAAAAAAAGTCTCAATCCCCTTCAAATCGGGTCTTAGTTGTAACATTGTAAAAATATGTGGTATTGATAGTTTTGGGCAACAAGGGTCTCAATCCCCTTCAAATCGGGTCTTAGTTGTAACTGAATGGATGGATGAAAAAAATGGATATTTAAATTTTATGTCTCAATCCCCTTCAAATCGGGTCTTAGTTGTAACAGCAACATTTTGCTTTCAAATACCCATAAAATCGAGATTCTAGTTTAACAGCAGTTTTCTTAAAGTTTGCTTTATAACCCATTTTTAGCCTCTCTTAAGAAGATAGTTCCCCATAAAATCGACACTTTAAGTTTTGTTTAATGCTTAAATGAAACTTTAATGAAAACTGTGTTTATGTTATCTTTTATATTATATTTTACTTAGTTTCAGCGACCATATCTGTCACTTTAATTTTTCCAAGACCAAATACGGTCTGCTTTCCAATGCCTATGATTTCAGCTAGTTTTAAAAGTTCAAAACTCTCTTTATCGATCTCTTTTATCTCCATTTCGCCTATGATACCGCCTAGATTCATTTTAGTTTTTTGTCTATTTGAGTATCTTTGAAGTTCCAAAAACTTTATATCGCTACTTCCAACTACTCCTTTTGGCTCAAAAGGGAGCTTTTGAGGCTTCAAACCCAATATAGTTAAATAGCGATTATAGATAGACTGGATCAGATGCCGCAAAGATGGGGTTTGAGTCAATAGTCTATTTTCATATTTTATACGAAGTGGAGTAATAAACGATAGACAGATATCTTTACTAAAAGTTTCACAGCTAAAAAGAGCCGATTCAATCTTCTTCTGTAAAAACTCTCCATTTTCAAAAATCAAAGTATCATTACAAACAATCCTCTCCAAAGGAAGTTTTTCTCTCTTTTTTCCAAATCCCGTATCGTAAAACATCTTATGAACGGCGCTTAATATATAAGGGTATCTATCACAGCTTTTTTCAAAAAGATAGATAGAAAAATCGATCTTTTGAGGATCAATTTCGATATCTAGTCTAAATCTGTGTATATGATTTTTCTTCTCGAAAAAATCAAAATAGATACAATCATCCTTAGCAAAACAGCCGCCGCATTCGTAAGAGGGATTTATACAAACTATCTTTTTTAAAGATACGCCAAAACAGCCTCTAACCATTGAACCTATAAACCTTGGAGGTCTTGTTGCGCTTCTTTTAGAGGTAACCGCTATCTTTATATATCTCATGAAAAAAATCTCTCTATCTCTTCTCTCATCTCTTTTGGATCGGTAATTCTGTTTATCTTGTCTCTAAAGCTAGCGGCGCCTTTATACCCTTTTGAATATGTGTGAAGATGTTTTCTAAACATTACGGCGCCGTAATCTCCGTAAAACTCTATCATTTGATCAAAGTGTTCGAGTATTATCTCTTTTTTTATACTTTCGCTCACATCCGCTTTAGTGTTTTTTAACTGATAAAATATCCAAGGATTACCTACGGCGCCTCTGCCTATCATTACGCCGTCGCATTTTGTTATACTTAAAACATACTCCGCTTTGTCGAAACTGTCTATATCGCCGTTTGCGATAACCGGAATCTTTACGGACTCTTTAGCTCTAGCGATAGCCTCGTAATCCACCTCGCTTTTAAAAAAACCGCTTCTGGTTCTGCCGTGAACGGTTATAAAATCCGCCCCTGCACTTTCGCAAGTCTTGGCTATATCTTCGGGTATCTTTTCGCTAAATCCCAGCCTCACTTTTACGCTCATATACTCTTTTTTGCTATACTTTTTTATAGTTTCAACAATCTCGCCAAGTTTTTTCATATCTTTTAAAAGAGCGCTTCCCGCACCATTTTTAACAACTTTAGGAACCGGACAACCCGCATTTAGATCGATGATATCTATGCCGTCGATTTCGTTTAGTTTCAGTACCGCCTCTTTGACGATCTCTTTGTCGTTTCCGGCTATCTGAACGGCATAAGGAGTTTCTAGCGGTGATTTTTCAAGCATTTTAAAGGTTTTTTTTGAGTCATAAACCAAGGCGTTAGAGCTTATCATCTCGCTTACGGTTAGGTCTGCTCCAAACTTTTTAACAACACTCCTAAACGGAAGATCCGTAAATCCGGCTAAAGGCGCTAAAACATACAAAGGTTTATCAAAATCTAGACTCATTATTATCCTCTGATTTTTTTGAGGGTATTTTAAAATATTTTTAAGCTAAAAGCAAATTTGAAGCAAAGATTTTAGAAGCTAAAAAAAGCCTCTAAAACCTATACAAAAAGTTCTAGCGGATAGTTTCTACCACACTCTTTAAGTTCTAAAAAGGCTTTAAAGTTCAAAAATTCGTTCTCTTCGCTGTTTTCTAACTCGTCTTTTGCTCTATCTATCATCTCAAGATCCAATAAAGTATAAATAAATCCTACCTCCGCTTTTTCATCACTGTTTTTTAGGAGTTCGAAAAGTTTAAGTCTCTCATCCGGAAGATAAAGCTCTTTTACCTTTTTAGCAAGTTCGATATAATCATTCGCACTCATAGTTATTTGAGACTCTTGCAATATGTAGATAATATCCGTAATATTTAATTCAAGATTTCTTTCTTCATCTTTAGCGATTTCAAAAAGTTCGTAAAGCGTATCTTTGTCGAAAATTTTCGCATAATCTTTAATCTTGGATATTTCGGCAAAAGTTATAAAAACTTTTAAAGCCTTTCTGCACATATCTATACCGAACTCGTTACATTTTCTTAGTATCACGCCGCTATAGGTAGGTTCCTCCGCCATTCTGTTCTCAAGGTTTTTTTGATAAATGGGATTGGTTGGTGAAAAAGTCAACTCTTTTATCTCAACGTATTCTCCTCTTTCAATATCTTTTACGTACTGTGCGGCCTTTTTTAAAATATCCTCTTTGCAGTCAAAATTATACTCGTTTAAAAAGATATTTGCTCTATCGGTTACGGCCCCTAGATTTCTAAACTCTTGCGTTTTATAGTAGTTTTGTTTCGGCTCTCTTAATATTGCGTTAAAAACGGACTTAACAATTGTTTCATAATCTTTTTTATACTTTTTACCTTTTAAATAACCTTTAAAAGAGTAGTAAGCCATATGGAAAAGCGAAGCAAAATACAACAAAAACATCGGCAAAACAATCCAAGCGGCTATCGGCAATGTTACTGGGATTCCGAAAATTTCAAAAGTGTATTTGGCTTCTATTTGAGAATAGATAAAAAGCCCTATGGCACCTATCAGCAAAAAAGAGAAAAAAGTATATCTTTTTAGATGCATGTTAACTCCTATATTAAAAAATATTTATCTTTTTATAACTTTACCATAACTTTATTAAATTATTTATGATATGGATGTAAGTTTATTATAGTAAAAGCTCTGTAAATCTGTTCCAAAAGAACAAGTTTAGCTATTTTATGGCTAAAAGTAAGTCTACTAAGACTTATACTTTTATCGCACATTTTTAAAAACTCCTCCTCAAAACCGTATGCACCACCTATGAAAAAGTTGATCTTAGGAGAATTTTTCATCATTTTTGCAAACTCAATGCTATCAAGCTCTACTCCTAGAGGATCCAAAGCGATGTTGTAGCCGTTTTTCAAAAAAGGTTCTAAAGCTTCCGTATAACTTTTTTTAGCCTCTTTTTCGGTTTTACTTTGTGCTTGGTTTATCTTTTTGTTAAAGATTGTATGAAGTTCTATGGAGGCGTATTTTTTGCTCATTTTCAAAAACTCTTTACTTATACTTTCATAACATTTGTCATCTTTTTTTGAAATCATATATATATCTATTTTATGCAAGGAAAACCTTTAACTAAAAGTAAGCCATTTTTTAAAAAGATCTGAGCCGATCACCTTAAAAGTGGCTGAGCTAATATTGTCATATACTCTAACTCCTCCTATCACAGCTACCGGATGTCTGGAGATTTTTACCAATTCCTTCACCCTATCGCCTAGAATATTTTCTACTTGTTTAGTACCGCTGTGTCTATATGCGCCAAGTCCTATATAATCCAAATCCAAAATATTTGCCTCTTTTATCTCTTCCTCATTATGAGTAGAAAGACCTATAACTTTTTTACCCACAATCTTTCTTAGCGCCTTTACGGCTTCATATCTGCTTCTAAAACCAAAACTTTCTAAAAAACTTAAAAAATCTTCTTGTCCCAAATGTATCCCGTCAGCAAACTGTGCTAACTCTATATGGTCATTGACAATCAAAGTCTTAGACCAAATCTTTTTTAAAAGTTTTAAGTTCTCTCTCTTTTGCTCTATATCAGATTTTTTATCTCTGTATTGAATCCACTCAACATCGTAAAAATGTGCAATTTTTACGTACTCTTCCAAAGAGATTTCAAAATAGTCCAAAAGCTCTTTGTCGCAAAGTCCGTAAATTTTTGTCAAAGTTATAATTCTCCGGTTTTTGTTTTAGCGTCCATAAAATATTTTAAAAGATCAGCTATCGTTCTTTTCATATCGTTTCTATCTACGATCATATCTATAAGACCGTGTTCTAGTAAAAACTCTGACCTTTGAAAACCTTCCGGTAAATCTGCGCCAATCGTCTGTTTTATAACTCTTTGTCCCGCAAAACCTATCAAAGCTCCAGGTTCAGCCATAATGATATCTCCAAGCATCGCGAAAGATGCGCTTACTCCACCCATGGTAGGATCCGTCAACACGGAAATAAAGGGAAGTTTTTCATTGTCCAACCTAGCAAGTGCCGCACTGGTTTTACTCATCTGCATAAGGCTAAAAGTACTCTCTTGCATCCTAGCTCCCCCGCTAGCGCTAACTATAACTAGAGGGTTTCTTCTCTCTATGGCTCTATTTACCGCTCTTACTATCTTTTCGCCTTCAACGGAACCTAAGCTTCCTCCCATAAAAGCAAAATCAAAAACTACAAGTTCCGTTTCAACTCCCTCAATCTTGCAAGTTCCGCTTATTGTAGAGCTGTTTCTATCTGTTTTCTTTTTATTCTCTTCTATTCTTTTTTTATAGCTTTTCTTATCTACAAACTTTAAACGATCCATAGGTTCAAGATTTGCATCATGTTCTACAAAAGTTCCTTCATCACATAAGATCTCGATTCTCTCAACGGCCCCTATTCTAAAATGGTAACCGCATTTAGGGCAAACATGTTTTCTGTTTATTACCTCTTTATAATACATCAAAGCGTTACACTCTGGACATTTTATCCAGTGACTAGGCTGTTCGGCCTTGGTAGGCTGAGACTTTCTAATCTTTTCAAAGAAACTGCTAAATTTCACCTCTCATCCTTTAAAAAGTATTCCTTTTATCTTATCAAATAACTCTACATTTTTACTAACTAAAATATAATCTTTATTATAAAACAGATTTAAATCTTCACACTGATGAAGACCGGCTGCTATATCATACTCTCTTATCTTCCCTGCAAACAAAACAAACTCTACATTATGGGCATAAGCTAAAGAAAGAGCTACGGCTCCAGGAGTTCTAAACTTGATATTGGCTTCTTTGAAATATTTAACCAATTCAGGATTGGCGTACGCTTTTTCAAATAGCCCTATTTTTCCTCTTTTTACAATCCTAACATCTTTTAAACCTTCATAAAGCAAGGAGCCTTTTTTATAAAAATTTTCACTTTTTATAAAAAAATCTCCGTTAGCAAAATTAACTATAAATGAAAACAAGGTTTTTTCATCTTTTTTTAAAGCTATAGAAGAACCATAATAAGGAAAACCAGAAAAAAGATTGTCGCTTCCGTCAATTGGGTCGAGGATGATTTCATTTTCACCCTCTCCCACAATTCCACTCTCTTCAGATACAATTTTGCCATATTTTTTTAGATAGTCACAAAATATCTTCTCAGCATAAAGATCTATTTTTAAGCTTCTATCTCCTCCGGCTCCGATAGTGGTGTATTCAAGATATGAATCACTTAAACCGTTTTGTATAAGAGTATATATCTTTTTGCTAGCCTCTTTGCAATCTTTAAAAAATTTTTCTATCAATTTTTCTACTCTAAAATCTTTTTGATTATCGCTTTAGCTGCTTCACGGCCATCATACGCGGCCGTAACTACTAAATCCGCCCCTCTATAACAATCGCCGCCGGCAAACACTCCGGGCTTTGTAGTTTCATAATTTTCATCTACGATAATCGCTCCCCATTCATTAGTCTCTATTCCGTTTTTTGATAGAAACTCCAAAGGAGTGTTTGAAAATCCAAGAGCAAAAATAACAACATCCGCATCCAATCTAAATTCACTTCCTTTTATCTCTTCCAGTTTTTTGCCGCTAACAATAGTTTTAACCATTTTAAGGCCTATAACCCTACCCTCTTCATTAGTTAAAACCTCTTTTGGAGCCACGTTAAAGATAAACTCTCCGCCCTCTTCTACGGCATTTTGATACTCTTTTCTACTTCCTGGCATACTCTTTACGTCTCTTCTATATGCACAGATAACCTTTTTAGCCCCTTCTCTTATGGAAGTTCTGACACAGTCCATAGCCGTGTCACCACCACCCACAACAACAACAGTTTTATCTTTTACATTTATAGAGGTATCGTAATCGTCACCGAAAAGCTTTCTTTGTATATTTACCAAAAATTTCATTGCCGGCATAGCGCCTTTTGCGTTTTCACCGGCTATTCCCGGCATTCTAGATTTTTTAGCACCTATACCTATAAAAACCGCATCATAATTTTCTAAAAGATAATCAAAAGTGATATCTTTTCCTACCTCAGTATTTAGATAGAGCTTCATCCCCGCTTCTATCATCCAATCTATTCTTCTTTGAATTACTCTTTTATCAAGTTTAAAACCAGGGATTCCATACGTTAAAAGTCCGCCTGCACGATCCTCTTTTTCATATACATGAGGCTCTATACCCGCTCTCAACAAAAACGTAGCGGCGGAAAGCCCGGCAGGTCCCGAACCTATAATAGCAACTTTTTTATCTGTAGTGATTCCAGGAAACTCCGGCCTTAAACCACGTTTGAAACCCTCTTCGCTTATATATGTCTCAACAGGTCCTATAGTAACGGCTCCGTAACCTTCATTTAACGTACAGTGACCTTCGCAAAGTCTATCATGCGGGCAGATTCTTCCCATAACTTCAGGAAACGGTGAAGAGTCGTTAGAAAGTTTAAAAGCCAACTCCAAATCACCCTCTGCTACCGCTTTTAACCAGTGAGGTATAAAGTTGTGCAAAGGACATCTATTGTGACAGTAGGGATCTCCGCACTGAACACATCTCTCAGACTGTAACGAGGCCTCGTTAGGATTGTAAACTTCGTAAATTTCGCTGAAATCTTTTATTCTTTCGTTTATTGCTCTCTTTTTCGGATCAACTCTTTCAGTAAAAATAAAACTCTGCATATTATTCCCCTTCCTCAAGGTTTAGAGGTACTTTCGTCAACTCTTTAGGTCGTACCATCCAGAAATTTCTAAGTTCCATTCTAAAATTATCAAGTATTTTTCTAGCCTTTTCGCTCTTAGTCTCGGCATAGTATATTTTTAAAAGTCTTTTTAGATAGTGCCTTGCTTCATCGAACTCGTCAGTATCTATTCTTCTTGCTTCTATAAGTTCTTGATTTATTTTTTCCACAAACTCATGCTCTATATCGTAAACAAAAGCTAATCCTCCAGTCATACCTGCACCAAAATTGATTCCGGTTTTTCCAAGAACTACAACTATTCCTCCCGTCATATATTCGCAGGCGTGATCACCAGTTCCTTCGACGACGGCTAAAGCCCCTGAGTTTCTTACGGCAAATCTCTCTCCTACGCTTCCAGCTACGAAAAGTTTCCCTCCCGTAGCTCCATATAGACAGGTATTTCCGGCTAATGAGAAATTTTCCCTATGTTTTTTACCGGTTATCACTATTTTTCCGCCGTTCATACCTTTTCCGACATAATCGTTAGCAGCGCCAGTTAAGTGAATCGTTACGCCGTTTATTAAGAAGGCTCCCAAAGATTGTCCCGCTACACCTTCAAGTTCAATCTTTATAGCATCTTCTTTAAGTCCGGCATCACCGTAATATTTAGCAATCTCGCCGCTAATCCTAGCACCAAAACTTCTGTTGATATTTTCGATTTTCTTTCTTACTCTAACATTTACCTCAGGATTTTCGATAGCAGGATAAACCTCTTTTAGTATCTCTTTTTCATATTCGTTTTTGTCAAAAGGCTCGTTTGCCTTAACTTGGCAAGTTTCAGGACCCTCAAGCCTTTGCAATACCGAGCTAAAGTCAAATTTTTTGGCAAACTCATTATCCACAACTTTTAAAAGATCGCTTCTGCCGATAATCTCATCTAAACTTCTATACCCTAAAGAGGCCAAAATCTCTCTAACGTCTTCAGCCAATAGAGTAAAATAGTTGATTAGTCTATCTACGGTTCCCACATAATGGTCTCTTAAAAATTTATGCTGAGTCGCTATACCTACCGTACATCTGTTTAGATGGCATACTCTAAGTATTTTACATCCTAGTATTGTCAGTACACCGGTTCCAAAAGCGTAACTTTCGGCTCCTAAAAGGGCGGCTTTGACTATATCGAGACCTGTTTTTAATCCTCCATCCGTTTGAAGATGCACAAAACCTCTTAAATGGTTGGCTTTTAGCGCGTTATGCGCTTCAGCTAGTCCTAGTTCCCAAGGATTGCCCGCAAATTTTATCGAGCTAAGAGGAGCCGCACCCGTTCCGCCTTCACCTCCAGAGATGATGATCTTATCCGCGTAAGCTTTTGCCACGCCTGTAGCTATCGTACCAACACCTGCCGTTGAGACGAGTTTAACCGCTATTTGGGCGTCTGGATTTATCTGTTTTAGATCAAAAATCAACTGTGCCAAATCCTCGATAGAATAAATATCGTGATGAGGCGGAGGAGATATGAGAGTTACTCCCGGGATTGTATGTCTAAGTTTTGCGATAAGCTCCGTTACCTTGTGTCCGGGAAGCTGACCACCCTCACCCGGTTTTGCACCTTGCGCAATTTTTATCTGAATCTCTTCGGCACTTCTAAGATAAGCGGGAGTCACGCCAAATCTACCTGAAGCTATCTGTTTGATTTTGGAGTTTTTTATGGTTCCAAATCTTGCCGGGTCTTCACCTCCCTCGCCTGAGTTGCTTTGACCGCCGATTTTGTTCATGGCTTCCGCTATACATTCGTGAGCTTCGGGACTGATAGAACCAAGACTCATAGCCGCGCTTGCAAATCTTTTAAAAATATTTTGAACAGGTTCAACCTCATCAATACTTATAGGTTTTCTATCGCTGTTAAACTCTAAAAAATCTCTAATCATCTTAAAACCGCGTCCATCAACCATACTCTTTAACTTTTTAAAATCCTCTTTGTCTCCGGTTATGGAAGCGGTATGGATCTGATTGACGGTATTTGGCGAAAAGTCATGATACTCGGTCTTATCGATATATTTATAAAAGCCTCCGAGTTCTAGCGGGAAAATCCTCCTAGTCAAATCTATCTCGTATGCTTTTTTATGATAAGTTTCAAGTCTCTCTTCGATATCTTCATACGTCAATCCGCTTAGATGACAGTATGAACCTTTAAAACACTCTTCAACGATACTCTCATGAAGTCCGATAACATCAAAAAGCGCGCTACTTCTATAAGAGGCTATCGTACTGATACCCATTTTGGACATAATTTTGAGTAAACCGCCGTTTAAAGCTTTATATACGTTTTTAAACTCGTTTCTTATCTCATAAGCGCTTAAATCTTTTTTCTTTTTCAAATTCTCATAAACGGTAGCAAACAAAAGATACGGATAAACCGCCGCCGCGCCGTATCCTATCATAACCGCAGCCGAATGCGAATCATATACTTCTCCCGTTACGGCTATGATAGAAACTAAATGTCTGATTTTTTCTTCAAGAAGTGTTTGGTTTATTTTGCCTATAGCCATAGCCATAGGGATAGTCTTTTTGAACTGATCAAGTTCTCTATCATCTAAAATAACTATTCTTATTCCTTCCTTTTTAACGGCTTCGACAACTTCATCGGCGAGCTTGTTTAACGATTTTTTCAAATCTTTTTCAAAAGCGGTAGAAAAACTTTTTACTTTATAATTTGGCTTAAATCTAGGATGTTTTTCATCGCCGTAAGAGATAAGTACGTCTAGTTTCTCTTTGATCAATATAGGTGAAACGGACTTTAATCTTTCGGCATGGCTAGGACTCTCGTCTAAGATATTATGAATCTCACCAAAACCGGTATTGAGACTCATAACTATTTTTTCTCTTATAGGATCTATCGGCGGGTTTGTTACTTGAGCAAATTTTTGCTTAAAAAAGTCGGTAAAGCTTCTTTGGTATTTACTAAAAGCAGCCAATGGCGTATCGTCACCCATAGAGCCTACCGCCTCTTTACCGTCTTTTATCATAGGCTCTATAACTTGTTCTATGACTTCATGCGTTATATTGTAAAATCTCTGTTTATGAACAATATCTTCTATCTTATAATCTTCAAGATTTCCGAAAGGATTATCCACATGCTCTTGAAGATATACCATATTTTCGTTTAACCATTTGCCGTATGGGTTTGAATTTTTTAAAAACTCGTTTATATCCTCGTTTTTAAGAATCTTTCCATATTTCATATCTAAAGCGATCATCTCACCGCTTTGGAGTCTGCCTCTTTCTAAAATATTCTCTTCCGGAATCTGCAAAATACCAAATTCACTAGCTATAATCAGTCTTTCATCATTAGTAACTATATATTTGGCGGGTCTAAGTCCGTTTCTATCTAGAACACATCCTATATATCTCCCGTCCGTCATACTAATCGCGGCAGGTCCGTCCCAAGCCTCAAAACAGGTACTAGTATATTCATAATAAGCCCTAAGACTCGCATCCATATGAGGGGCGTTTTGCCAAGGCGCTGGAACCAAAGCTCTCGCCGCTTTGAAAAAATCCATACCGTTTACTATTAAAAATTCAAAGAAATTATCCAAACTTTTGCTATCGCTCGCCCCCTCTTCCATAACCGGTAAAATCTTTTTCATCTCTTCGTCGCTGAAAACTTCACTTTTTACGGCTTCACATTTAGCCAAAACGTTAAATCTATTTGCGGTTATAGAGTTGATCTCACCGTTATGCGCAATTGCTCTAAAGGGCTGAGCAAGTCTCCATTCAGGAAGTGTGTTTGTAGAAAATCTTTGGTGAAAAAGTGCGAAACTAGCTTCAAAATCCTCATCTTCGAGATCTGGATAAAACTTTTTAATATATGTAGGCATAACCAGCCCTTTATAGGCTATCACTCTGTTTGAAAACGTAGGAATATAAAAATCTTTATCATCTTTTAAAATATTTTCGATCTCTCTTCTGGTCAAATAAAGTAAAGCCTCAAATCTCTTGGTTGCCATTAAAGAATCAGGCGCTACAAAAATCTGAACTATTTTTGGAAGGGTTTTTAAAGCTAAGTCGCCTAAAGCGCTTTTATCTACCGGAACTTCTCTTATAAATAAAACTTTAAGGTCGTTTGCTTCGCACACCTCTTCAAAAACTCTTAGATTATCTTCATTTTTATAAAAAACCATAGCTACTGCATATTTTTCCGGAAGCGCTACACCGGCTTCTGCAACTTTTTTTTCTAAAAATTTTTTAGGAAGAGAAAAGAGAAGTCCGCTACCATCGCCGCTTTTTCCGTCAGCTGCGATAGCGCCTCTGTGCATCATTCTTTCCAATGACTTTATCGCATCCAAAACATTTTTGTGGCTCGGCCTGTTGTACAAATCGGCAAGTAGTCCGAATCCACAGTTGTCTTTGTAACTTCTTAGAATATCCATCAATCTACCCCTTCATTTAAGTAGTCGTTTAAACTAACTTTAAACTCTATTTTTGTATATAGAAAAATTATAATATTTTACTTCATTTTTAGTTAATAAACTCTTATAAAAATATATTTTGGATTTTTTAAAAAGATGTGTGAAATTTCGTAAATAACTTCAAGGTAGTAAATGCAAGGCTTTATCCTAAAAATAACAAGGGCCAAAAACGAAGATCTCATAGTTAATATCTTAACGAAAAAACATTTATATACTCTTTACAGATTTTACGGTGCAAGGCACAGTATATTGAATCTAGGATATAAAATAGATTTTGAGATAGAGTACTCTACAAAAGCTTATCTTCCTAGACTTAGAAATATTACTCACTTAGGATATAGCTGGCTTTTTGAAAGTCAAAGAGTCATTCTTTGGCAGCAGTTTATCCAAAGATTTTTTGAACATCTAAAAGATTTATACGAATTAGACGAGTTTTATTTTGATATTTTAAACAAAAGTGCCACGATATGGGGAGAACAAAATCCAAAAAGAGTAGCTATAGAAAAATATACAACCATTTTAAAAAAAGAGGGAAGATTACATAGAGATTTAAACTGTTTTATATGCCAACAAAAAATAGAAAAAAATCTTTCGTTAACAAGGGGATTTTTACCTTCCCATTCTGAATGTATTCACTCCGATATATTGCCACGAAAAGGAATCGAGTATCTTTTCGATGAAAACTCCACCCTTTTTTTAGAAGATATATATGTTGATAAACTTTGGAATATCATAATGCAGGGATTTTAATTGTTTTCTAGTTCATCAACGTCCAAGTCCGTACCTGCTAGTCTTCTTCCTCCCGATTCAACTTTTTGCAATATTTTAGTCTCTGAAATAGGATCCTCTTTTACGATATACAGTTCCGAAAAGATATGTATAGGATGAAAAACAAAATCTAAAAGTTCAAACCCTTCGCCTCTATATCTGATATAATCGGTAGTTACGGTATCGCAAAGCAGATCGTATATATCTTCCCGCATAATCTCATATTTATCCATGAAAGAGCAGTCTAGGTAGCCTAACTCTAAAAGATTTGCCTCAATATTCTCTTCATCTATATCGCTATCAAAATCCCATAACGCTTCTCCTTGAAAAGTTCTTACAAAAAAAATCTCTCCAACATTGGCATTTAACATATTTTGTAAATTCTCATCCAATTTCCGATTTTTTAACGTTATCTCATCTAGTGATAGCTCTTTCTCTTTGCCGTTTGATATTTTAAGTTTACAAGTTTCTGGATCTACTCCACGAATCTCGGTATGCATCTCATATACGTCGGCTTCGCCCGACTCTACAAAATCGTTTACTATCTCAAAAAGTTCTATTATCTCCTCCCTATCTTCCAAGTTATATGTAGATATATCAATACCTTCAATATTAAGTCTCGTAACGTTATAGATTTTAACGATCTTAGCTTCACCCGTTATACTTAAATGAAAACCCATTTTAATCTCCTATAATTTCTCTTTGCTTTTATAGATATATATTAATATCTTTGCAACTGCTTTATAAAGCTCCGGCGGTATCTCCTTATCAATCTCCAATTTTGAAAGAATCTGAACAAGTTCAGGGTCTTCTTTGATAGGAATATTATGCTCTTTTGCAAACTCCAAAATATTTTGAGCGACAACTCCTTTACCCTTGGCTATGACTTTAGGCGCACTATCTATTTCACGATTATATTTTAGAGCAACGGCCTCTTTTTTTAAATTATCCATTTGATACTCTTTCACTATACACTCTCAACTCTCAAGTACCAACCCATTATACCTTAATATCGACTATTGACTTAAAATTAAGAAGTTTTTCCAAATCATTATCATCTTTTTTAGATGAAAAATTTATAAAAATATTCAAAAAGCCCTCATCACTCAACTCAGATTTCAAAAGTTCGATATTTTTTTTGATCTGATTTTTTAGCCTCGGATTTTCTATAAAAAAATCTATTTTTAAATCTTTTTTGTACAGGAAAACTGCCGTATCTATAAAACCCAAATCTTGGAAATCTAAAGTGATTTTACATAAATAGTGATCTTTTTCTTCATTCTTTTTAATAGCGATATTTCCGTCTTTTAAGGAATCCCAAAAAATAGGTAAAAAGGTATAAAAACTTTCCGTTATCTTTGATAAAAGCTGAAAAGTCTCTATCTGATTTAAAACGGTATGAATATCTTCTTTTATTTTCTCATCTTTAACATCTTGCAATATATCATACAAAATAGATTTTAAATCACTCTGTATTGTTTTAGAATCTATTTTTTTTTCAGCAAATTTTTTTAACTTTGTTTCAAACAATACCCCGCTATTTTTTATAATCTCTTCCAAATTTTTATGATTTAATTCTTTTATATCTTTAAATATCAAACTGATTCTATTTAAGTTGTTTGTTGATATCTCTTCACTATTTTTTAAAACTGAAAACAGCTCTTTTATTTTGTTGTTTATACTATTTAACTCTTCTAACAATCCCTTATCAACCAATGATTTTAAAACCAATTCTCTATTTTGGCTATTTTCTATGATTTTAAATATCACATCTTTATTATCTTTAATATCCAATTTCTTTATTGACTCTTCTATATATTGAAGATTTTTACTAGATTTAGACTGTTCTATAAGTTGAAGTTTTAGCTTTTTATCCGTAGTGGAGCTATCCATAACTCTAAGAAGAAGCGTAGTATCTTTTTGAAGAGGAATTTCCGTTTTAATAGCTACATGTTGGTCTTTAATACGAGCTATAATAGCCCCGTTTGGCAAAACATCTATTACTTCAGCTTTGATAGTCTCTCCAGTTTTGAAACTAATTGATTTGCCAAGAGGTTTAGTTAAAAAAAGAAATTCGAACGGTTCGGTATACGGCTTGAAGTGAATCATAATTTATTATAACAAAATAACTGTTGAGAAAGAAAAAATTTATTATCAAATATAATAATGTCAAGAAAAGTTCGCAATTTTACTTCCCAGAAATATTGAGACGACTTTTGATCTTCTCCTGATTTCCTTGTTCATTCTCAAGTATATTGGTAGTGTACACTATCTTTACGAAAACCTCCTCATTTGTGTAATAACGATAATTCTTTTATTTAGGTTTATCAAAGTTTTAATTAATTCTTGAATAAAATTGATAGTGTACACTAAAGTTCGCAATTTCACTTGAAGACTCTTTTTTAGATTTTGAAATCTTCAAAAGAGTTGGATAGACTTCCCAGTGAGGAATAAAGCAAACAGGAGGAAGCCTATCCATGAGGAATAATAGCAAAAAAATAGATGAAACAAAAATATTCAAAGAGATAATGACACAGTTTGTAGTTGATGAAGATCCACTTTTATCAATGATGAAATGGATGATGGAACAGTTGATGAAGATAGAGTCCGAGATGAAAGTTGGAGCTAAAAAAGGTGAGCATAATAGTGAGAGAAAAAGCTATTTCAGCGGTTATCGTCCAAGAAGATTCGATACAAGACTAGGCACTGTATATCTGATGGTTCCAAAGATCAGAAAAGGAGGCTATATTCCATTTTTCATAACAGAGAGAAAAAGGAGCGAACAGGCTTTAATTGCAATGGTACAAGAGGCATACGTTAATGGAGTATCCACAAGAAAGATAGAGCGTTTGGCCAAAGAGTTGGGGATAGAAAATATTAGTGCTTCGCAAGTATCTCAAATCAATAAAGGGCTAGATGAACAAGTAAAAGAGTTTCGAAACAGACCGCTGCAAAAAGAGTATCCATTCGTTTGGGTTGATGCTTTGTATGAGAAAGTGAGAAACTATGAAGGAAGAGTGGTATCTACCGCTATTATGATAGCTTATGGTGTAACACTAGAAGGCAAAAGAGAAGTATTAGCCATAGAGCCATTTATCAATGAGTCTTATGAAACTTGGAGAAATTTCTTTGAGAGACTCAAAGAAAGAGGATTACAAAAAATAGCATTGCTTATCAGTGATGTACATTTAGGGATTCAAAAGGCTTTCAAAGAGAGTTTTATTGGCGCATCATGGCAACGGTGTAAAGTCCATTTTATGCGTAATATCCTGGCTCATGTTCCACCTAAAGCAAAAGAGAAATTTGCAGCAAAACTCAAACAAATCTGGCTGCAAAACAGCAAAAAGGAAGCTTATCTTATAGCCCAAGCTATTATCGATGAATATGGCAAAAAGTTCCCTGAAGCAATTGAAGTGCTTCAAGAAGGACTAGAAGATTCACTGCAGTTTTATCACTTCCCGCAAATTGATAAAAGGAGGATAAGTTCGACAAATGTGTTAGAAAGAATCAACAAGGAGATTAGAAGACGCTCTAAAGTAGTATCTGTTTTTCCATCAAGAGAGTCCTATATTAGACTCATTACCACATACTTGATGGAGTACACTGAAGACTGGGAGATTGAGAGAAGCTATATTCATCCACAAAAGCTTCAAGAGGTGATGGAAATCTATGAAGCGCAGCTTAAAGCTGCTTGATATCCAATGAAATACAACTTGCTGGGAAGGAAAAGGGAGTGTAAATATAACTGTGTAAATCCTTATAAAAAGATTAGATAAAATTAAAGAATAAAAAGGATTTACACAATGAGGTATATCAATACAGAAGAGGTAAAAAAAGCTATCAAAGAGGGAAAGGGGATAGATATTGATGAGATCTTGGAAGAATTCAAAGGTCTTTTAAAAGAGGTTTATCAGACTGCTACAGAAGTAGAGTTAACTGAGCATTTAGGATATGAGAAGCATCAAGTTTCAGATAATCCAAATTATCGTAATGGATACAGTGAAAAAACTTTAAAGTCCAAATATGGGGATATAGAGGTTAAGATACCAAGAGACAGAAACGCTACCTTCGAACCAAAGCTTATCAAGAAACGACAGACTCTCATAAAGGGGACAGAAGATTTAATTTTGTCTTTATATGCAAAAGGGATGAGTGAACAGATTTCAACACCATCTTGATGATTTATATGGATATGAACTTTCTATTCAGACAATTTCCAATATAACAGAAGCAATAATAGATAAGGCAAAAGAGTGGCATAGTCGTCCGCTAGAGGCAATATATCCGATAATATTTATGGATGCTACAGTTTTAAAAATAAGAGTGGATAGAGTAGTTAAAAATATTGCTGCATATATAATGCTAGGCATAACTCTTGAAGGGAAAAAAGATATTCTTGGTATATGGATAGGTGAAAATGAAAGTTCTAAACAGTGGTTAACACTTTTAAATGAGATAAAAAACAGAGGTGTTGAAGATGTATTGATATTTGCAATAGACGGACTAAATGGATTTAAAGAGGCTATAGAGGCAGTTTATCCAAAGGCAGAAATTCAAAGATGTATTGTACACCAGATCAGAAATAGCCTAAAATTTGTATCTTGGAAAGATAGAAAAGAGGTAGCTAAAGATTTAAAGAGTATCTACACTTCATCAACCGAAGAAGAAGCAGAGCTTGCTCTTACAAATTTTAATGACAAATGGGGTCAAAAATATCCCCATATTACCCAGTCTTGGCAATCTAACTGGAATGAGCTATCTACATTTTTTAAATATCCCCAAGCTATAAGAAAACTGATTTATACGACAAATCCCATAGAATCGATAAATTCAAATATTAAAAAAAGAACAAAGTCTGTGGGTTCTTTTCCAACCATCGATTCAGCTTTTAAGCTTCTTTATCTTGCCACACAGGAGGTACAGCACAAATGGAGTAATACAAAAATCAGAAGCTGGAGTGAAATCTATCCTCAGCTTTGTATATTTTTCAGTGAAATTATGCAAAAATATACACGCTAAGGTTTTAAGGGCTTTAGGTGGTTTACACAGTTTATTTTACAGTCCCAAGGAAAATTGCGAATTTTTCTTGACATTATCATGAATTACTTTCAATAAAATTTCTTTGTATAAAATCTTCATTAAAAACTAATATTTGATGCTCTTCTTTATTATATCCAGC
Organism: Nitrosophilus labii; assembly: GCF_014466985.1. NCBI lineage: Bacteria > Pseudomonadati > Campylobacterota > Epsilonproteobacteria > Nautiliales > Nitratiruptoraceae > Nitrosophilus > Nitrosophilus labii. The sequence continues at coordinate 569,590 of NZ_AP022826.1, read as the reverse complement.
ATGATTACAATTGTTAAATCTTGAATCTTGCTTATGTTCTTCTAATGTTAAATTATACAAATATTTAGCAACTGTTGATTTTCCTGTGCCATTATAACCAAAGAAAAAATTTACCTTTTTTAAATCTTTAATTTCTACACCAATTTCATCATAAGTAGCGATATTTTTCATAATGATTTTTGTTATCATAGCTTTTCCTTTACACCACCCAAATGTCACTCTCTGGGCTGAGTTCTTTAAAAGTTTGTTCGAAATTGATTTTATCGCTATCGCTTTTGAAGCTGCTATCTTTTAAGACTACTTTTAATGGCTCATAAGTAGCTAACTCTTTGGCTAAAGTGTCGTCTATGTTATCATCAAAGCAGGCTATAAGGGAGTTTTGTTCTACAAAATAGACTTTTTTGTCCAAAATCTCTTTTGTTTCGATTTTTAGAGTTAGTTCAAGTCCAAGATTTAAGATAACTTCAAAAAGTAAGTCAAGGTCGTTTCTGTCTGGCTTGATGTTTTCGATAGTTTCAAAAAGATTTTCTTGAGTTATTTCGCTTATATCTTTTGCTTCTTTGAAGTTTGAGGTATCGACTTTGAAGTAGCGGAAGCCAAAGTCTAGTGGATTGGTATATTGGGATTTTATTTTTTCAGCTGCGCGGATGATGCGCTCTCTTCCAATTTCGGCAATAGTTCTAAAACCGGCTTTATAAGCTTCGCTTTTTTCATCAACAATTTCTGGGATTTGCACCATTATAAACTGTCTGTTTCCTCCATCTTCGGCATTGAGCTCCATTACCGCATGAGCTGTTGTGGCTGAACCGCTGAAAAAATCGAGGATGATGTCGTTTTGCGATGTAGTGAGTTTTAATATGTCAATAATTAGGTATAAAGATTTTGGAAAATCAAATGTCTTAGCTCCAAGTAAATTATCTACCAATTTTGTTCCATAATGATATCCGTGGTATTTTTTATCAATCCAATGAGTTTTTATTACTTGATTTTCATATAATTTTTCATAAATTTTTATTGAATTATTTTCTTTTTTTGCAACTAATAACTTATTTTTAATTCGTTCTTGAGTAGTTTGAGGTGTAGTTTTCCAAGTTCTTTCTTGTCCACTATCGGTTATTGGATAAATCTTAAAATAATTATGTTTTTCTTCTAAAGTCAACTCTTGCAAATCTGGACTTACAAATATTGGATACCAAAAATCTGGTTTATTGACTCTCAAACTGTATTTTCCATCAGATAATCTAATGAAGTTTTTTAATTTATAATTTCCTTTTTCATCAGTATACGGATATTCATTTTTTAGATTTTCGTCCAAAATTACCTGGTTGAAGTTAATATTATCTTTATTCTTAGCATAAAAAATCATATACTCATTACTAGTTCCAAAAAATTTTGCCTGATTTCTTCCTTCAGGTTTGTGAACTACACTAATAATTCCTAATCTATTTGTTTCGCCAAAAACTTCATCTCCCAAATGTATTAAGTTATGTAATTCGTTATGGTCTATCGCCATTATCATTAATCCATCTTCTCTTAGCAAATCTCTTGCAACTAACAACCTTTCATACATCATATTCAGCCAATCGCTATGAAATCGTCCGTTGCTGTCTGTGTTTTTAAAAAGTTTTACTCCTTCTTCATCAACTGCATTTATTTCATTCTGATATTCATCTTCACTTATAGAATAATCATTTTTATAAATCATAGCAGTTCCCGTATTGTATGGTGGGTCGATGTAGATCATTTTGATTTTGGTTAGATAGCTCTCTTGTATAATTTTTAAAGCCTCAAAATTATCGCCTTCGATATAAACATTTTTAGTATTTTCAAAATCAACCGACTTTTCTTTTATGGGTCTTAAAGTTTTATTTATGGGAGTGTTTGCTTTGAGAATCGACTCTCTTTTACCTACCCAGTTTAGCCCATATCTCTCTTTGCATCCATCTATCAAAACATCGCTCAACATCTGCTTTAAAAGCTCAAAATCGACCTTACCCTCTTTCACTACATTTGGGAAAATGTCTGCTAATTTTTGGATATTCTCATCTACTAAATTTTTTGTATTGAGTTTTAATTTTTGCATTATTCAATCCTTTTCTTTTATTGAAATCAAACAACAATCAAACAAATTTTTATCCATAATGAAGCAACGGTGAAGCAAATTAATATTAACAACCACCCATATTTTAGGCTTTTTTATACACCAACTACATATCTTTAAAGTATTAATGAAGCAACGGTGAAGCAAATTTATCAAACAACAATCAAACAAATTTTTTATTACCTTGCCCACCATGGTATATATTCTCTTGCTTTTGTTCCTACACTTTCATCATAAATTACAATTTTACCTGCTTTTAAAGTTTCATTTATTATTTTTGAAACCATAGAACGGTTTTTAACTTCGATTCCAAATCTATCTCTTAAAGAGGTATTAGTCATAAAATTATTTTGTATATATCTTAAACTTGCATGTAAATAACAAGCCCAAATTTTATCTTTTCGATTCATCTCTCTTAATTCTTTATGAGCAAAAAGTATGCTTATGGTATATCCATTTGTTACTCTAAAAACTGGCGCTGGAAGTTGATATGTTTCTGTAAGCGCCACAACTTTATCGATACCGCTTCCTCTTTCTTCGCAAATATTTATTCTTCTCATAAATGAAGCCAAAATCTCATTTCTCGATTTTGGAGGAGTATCCAAAAATCTATCAGTATCAACTAGTGGTTCTCCTGGATTTGTTATCTCTATTCTATTATTGTATATTTCAATCATAACAGAGTTTCCGGTTTGAAAAAAATCTTGATGGATAATTGCATTTGCAACCAACTCTCTAATAGCAAGTTCAGGATACATTTTAATAGTTTTTCTAAAAGCTTTTTCTATAATTTCGTTTGAAGGCAAAATATTGTTTATATATTCTATAAGTCCTTCAAAACCGACTGCATATCCTTTTTTACCCCGTATCTCTTTGATAGTTTCAAATTTTGTATTATCTTTATATTGGATAACTCTTATGGCTTTTCTTTTTAAATGGTTAAATTTATTTAAATCTTTAGCAAAAAGTATAGCTCCAAGATTTGTAATGGCAAATTTACCATTATCTTGCTTTTTAATCAGCTCATCATCTTCTAAAGCTTTTAATATAGCTAATCTATTTTCCGGAAGCGGTAAATCTAAAAGCTCAAAATAAGCTGTATATTCTAAATACTTTAAAACTTCACTCTCTTCCAAATTATCAACTGCAATTTGTCTTTCAAAAGGAATATTATCAAATATTCTCCATAGATCTCTTTCCTTTTCAGGTAAATCTTTTAACTTTTTTTTATAAGAGAAAAATCGTATATATTCAACTCCCTTAAATCTAACCGGATGTCTATAAGCTGGAGCAATTTCTAATAAAACAACTTTTTTATCTTCTATTTCAACTTCATAAAATTTAAATTCAATTTTAGGCTCAAGTAATCTTAAAAGCCAATTTTCTAATGCTTCACCGCCTACTTTTGTTTGAGATGGAGAAAAAGAAGTTCCTAAAAGTTTATGAGTAGTATCATCAACACCCCATATCATATATGCATTTGTTTTTCTATGCAAAGCGGCAGAATTTGATAAAGCGCTTATATATTCCCCAATCATTTGAGGGTCTTTATTGTTATGTTTAAACTCTAACCATTCACTCTCTTTTGGTTGTTTTAATAACTCCTTTACTAAAGACACTATATACTCTTCACTCCTATCTATACTCATATTTTTTCTTTCAAAGATTCTAATTTAACTTGTAATATATGAAGTTGTTTATTGAGATCTACTTTATACTTAAATTGCTTCTCTTTTTTGATTTTGTTTTTTAAAGAGTTTATCTCTTTTTTAAGTGATTCTATTTTGTTTTGCAGCTCAATTGCTTCTTGAAAATCTTCTTTTTTTCCTTTATGATGATAAACGCAAGTTGAGTCCATCTCTTCAAGGTTTTTTAGTAATAGGCTTTAAAATAGAGTTATCTTTCTTATAACCAAATCCGGCGCTGCTAAATTCATCAATCCCCAGATAAAGAGCATAAGAAGTTTCATTTTCTGTTATTATCATATTTGTAATGGCAAAATTCCCTTTAACGGCTTTAAATTGGGCTTTTTTCTCTATCCAACTTTTACACTCTTTTGCAATATAACTATTATCCATTTTGTTTTTTAAATCGATTTCAAATTCAGTTGCGCTTATTGATTTTTTGCTGATGGCGAAGATTTTTCTATTTTTGTTTGTATCATCCAAAAAGAGAGGAGTTGAAAAAATAAATTTCATATTTTTAATTTTATTTAACTCTTTCTTTAACGCTTTGTATCCATAGATTGAAAATTTATTTGCACTAACGTAAAGATTTGAATCTCTCAAGATATTTTTTAAATCATCTCCAACTTTTTCAAAATGATTATCAAAAGTTTTTATCACTTTATTTTCTTTTTGTATTTTCTATTGTTTTTTTATTTTTTTTTAATAGTTCAAATAATTAATATTCGACTATTATATCAAAAACAAAATCAGTGATTTGCTTTTAATTTGATGGAATATGTGGAGTTAGGAAGTTTAAAAAAAAAAGAAGTGGTAGCTGGGGACGGACTCGAACCGTCGACCTCCGGCTTATGAGACCAGCGCTCTCACCAGCTGAGCTACCCAGCCTTAAAAACAGACGAAATTATACTTCAAAATATTTTAGTTGTCAATAAATATTATAAATCTTTAAACATTTAGTATATATTTAAAGAAAAATTTTCATAAAGAAGTTCTAATCTTATATTTTTACAAGAGCTCACTAGTTTTTGAGCTCTTGTAATCATTATCGGTTTTCGTAGTCTTCTACCTTCTCTTTCGCAGCATCACTATTTTGGAACCAGTATGGATTTATCCAATTTTTATCGCTTTGATCAATATAACTTTTTTTGATATTGTTTTCTTCGTTTTCTTGAAACCAAAACGGATTTATCTGCTCCCCCTTTAGTAGCAACAATGCTCCAGCAAATGTTAATAAAACAATTTTTTTCATCACCCCTCCTTGATTTTTGTCACCAAAATGTTACAATAAAAGTACTCAAAAACTATTACAAAAAATAATAATAATTTATAATTAAGTATTTTCTAAAGTTATATAGACTTAAATAGATTTAATATGTAATAGAAGATTTATATGTGGAGAATATCTAGCGTTGAAATCTAAAATCAATAAATTTTTCAAATATGTTAAAAAAGTTTTAAAATCTCCTTTAAAGGCTCTTTATACTTTTGTGGAATCTTTTTTTCAAGCTTCTTTTCGAGCTTATCTTTTAAGAGCTCTTTTGCATCAATACTAACTTTTGGTTTGTTTATATCTCCTTTTACTTTTACATATACCGGTCTTTTTCTTATATCAATCCTAAGCTTTGTATCGACTCTGTTTTTGTTCATATCTAAAAGAGCGTTTTTTGAGGTTATATGAGTTAGCCTGCTTTTCATATCAAGATTTGAAATGAAAACTTTATCGTCTATTTTGCTGTCGATTATAGTTTCTTCATATATCTCTTTGGTTATGTCAAATTTCGCCATCTGACTGAGTAAAAATGTCATTTGGTTTGGCAGAATTCTCCCTTTTAAAAGTTTAGCGCTTAATACACCTTTTTTGCTCTTTATATTATAGGTTAAATCGGCATCCATTGTAGAGTCAAATACTCTTGGATAGATAAGCATATCCGTTAGCGCTGTCACTTTTATATCTCTTATCTTTTTGGTAATCTTATCATTTAGAAGTTTGAAATCTACTTTTCCACCTAATGTTTCACTATGAGCCATTACTAGTAAGTCTTTATCCTTTTTTATTTTTCCGATTATTTTGATATCCCCTTTTAAGTGTTTTTTAGTCGCAAAATATAGCTTATCTAGATCAGGAACGAAAAGAGTAAAGTCGGATGTAAAGATATTTTTTTTGATATCGTAAACGCCGTTTTTCATATCAGCTTTAGCAACTGTTGAGTCCACTTTCAATACGGTTTTGGCAATAGAATTCTCAATAATCGTTCTTTGCGTTACGTTAAAACCGACTTTTGCATCTGTTAAGTTAAACTCTTTATATAAAACTTTCGGAAAAGTTTTTCCTTCTTTAACATAAGTTACAACCTCTCCGGAGAGATTTTCCATATCAAAACTCTTAATTTTCGCATGTACGTCTATAGAGGCATCCGCATATATCGGCTGCGAAAGCATATATAAAATCTTCGCAAGTTTTGCTCCTTTAATATCAACTTTGGCAACGTCAGGTTTAAAATCTTTCAAAATTAGATTATAGTTGGTAATGCTTGAAGCAATGTCACTTTTACCCAATATTTCTAAAAGTTTATTATCACCCTTTACCGTTCCCTGCGTTTTGAATGGACCTTGTATATTAATCTTTGCTATCGGACGAAATAGAGCAAGCTCTTTTATGTTTAAGGCGTATTTTATATCAAAAGCCAACCTATCTATATCTACTTCTCCTTTAGAGTCGATCTTTGCCAAATTTGACGCAATATCGGCTACGTAATCCACTTTTGTCTTATCTAGTTTTGCATCAAGCGCAAACTTTATATCTGTCTTGGGTAAAGTTACGTTAAAATCCTTTTTCATTATCTCTCTATTTATTACCCCGTCAAGCATATTTACGCTTACTTTGCCATCAAGACTTTTTGGATTTAAGTTAGGTATATCCACTATTATTTGAATAGTCCCCGCTAAAAATCTTGGCTGATAAACCATATATAAAAGATCTTCAATATGCATTCCATTTATATTTGCTTCTAAAGAGGCCGGCTCTAAATCTTTCAATAAAAGAGTATATTGGCCGTCGCTTTTTGCAATATCCGTTTTTCCGACAATGTTTATACGTTTAAGATCACCCTTAACACTTCCTTTCGTAGCAAATGGACCTCTAAGATTAACGCCAGTTAAAGGCGAAATTTTTGAAAGCTCCGCTATTTTAACATCATAATCGATATCAAACGATTTTGAAAATAAAGAGTATTCTCCTTCTGCTTTTACATAAGAGCCTTTTTCTAGCTTTATATAAAGCTTTATATCACTTGGTGAGAGTTTAAAGGTTTGCAAAACGATTTTTTGAGGAAGTTTTTTGTTTATCTGAGATTCTATAACAGGTTTCAATAAAGAGTTCCCAAATGAAGTAAAGAATATTACATAACTTAAAACTATCAGTATAGAAACTACTACAATTATGCCTATCAAAATCTTTTTCATAACAGATCTCCTCATTTTGTAACATTTATCATTATATCAGATTACATATTAAACTATTTTTTTATAAAGTTTTTATTTATGTTATCATTTATTTTTAGTCTAGACGACTAAACTTTTATAATATTTAAACTATTTTTAAGCTTTATTTATATACAATTTTATCACTCAAAAAGAGTGAGTGCTAATAGCTTAAAATAAAAACAAATTAACTGATAAAAGGAGGATCAAATGAATTTTCAACCGCTTGGTAACAGAGTTTTAGTTGAAAGAGTTGAAGAACCTGCAAAAACACCTTCTGGTATTATCATCCCTGATAACGCTAAAGAAAAACCGCTTGAAGGAAATGTTTTAGCAATAGGTCCTGAAGTTGAAGAAGAGGGACATATCAAAGTTGGCGATAGAGTTGTATTTGCAAAATATTCCGGAACTGAGATCAATCTAGAAGGTAAAGAGTATTTGATACTTCAAACAGACGATATTTTAGGAATTTTAAAATAAGGAGGCGATAGATGGCTGCAAAAGAGATTCATTTTAGTGATATAGCAAGAAACGAACTATTTGAAGGTGTTAGAAAACTTGCTGATGCTGTAAAAGTTACAATGGGACCAAGGGGTAGAAATGTTTTGATCCAAAAAAGCTTTGGAGCTCCTAGCATTACAAAAGACGGAGTAAGTGTTGCAAAAGAGATCGAGCTTCCAAATACTGTTGAAAATATGGGAGCGCAACTTGTAAAAGAGGTTGCAAGCAAAACAGCAGACGAAGCCGGTGACGGAACAACTACTGCTACAGTTTTAGCTTACAGCATCTTCAAAGAGGGCCTTAGAAACATTACAGCAGGTGCTAATCCTATTGAAGTAAAAAGAGGTATGGATAAAGCCGCTGAAGCTATCGTAGAAGAACTCAAAAAGATAGCTAAAGAGGTTAAAGATAAAAAAGAGATAGCACAAGTTGCGACTATCAGTGCTAACAACGATCCTAAAATCGGTGATTTGATCGCTGAAGCTATGGAGAAAGTTGGTAAAGACGGAGTTATAACCGTTGAAGAAGGTAAATCTCTTCACGATGAGCTTGACGTTGTAGAAGGTATGCAGTTCGATAGAGGTTATCTAAGTCCATATTTTGTTACCGATGCAGACAATATGGAAGCAGTTTTAGAAAATGCATACATTTTGCTCTATGATAAAAAAATCAGCAATATGAAAGATCTGTTGCCTCTTTTAGAAAAGATTGTACAAACAGGAAACAAACCTCTTCTAATAATAGCTGAAGATGTAGAGGGTGAAGCTTTAGCCACTTTGGTTGTCAACAAACTAAGAGGAACACTAAACGTTGCCGCTGTTAAAGCTCCTGGATTTGGCGATAGAAGAAAAGCTATGTTACAAGACATCGCTATCCTAACAGGCGGTCAAGTAATCAGCGAAGAACTTGGTAGAACTTTAGAAAACGCAACTTTGGAAGATCTTGGACAAGCTGATAGAGTTGTAATCGACAAAGAAAACACGACAATTGTTGGCGGAAAAGGTTCTAAAGAGGCGGTAGAAGCTAGAGTCAAAGAGATTAAAGCTCAAATCGAAGTTACAACAAGCGAATATGACAAAGAAAAACTTCAAGAAAGATTAGCAAAACTAAGTGGCGGTGTTGCAGTTATCAAAGTAGGCGCTGCTACCGAAACTGAGATGAAAGAGAAAAAAGATAGAGTTGATGACGCATTAAGTGCTACTAAAGCTGCTGTTGAAGAAGGTATAGTTATAGGTGGAGGTACAGCGCTTGTAAGAGCTGCAAGCAAAGTAAGCCTTGAACTTTCAGGCGATGAACAGATAGGTGCTGAAATCATCTTAAGAGCGATTAAAGCTCCATTAAAACAGATTGCTGAAAATGCTGGATACGATCCTGGTGTAGTAGCTAATAATGTTGAAAATGCTGATAATGAAAATATAGGTTTCAACGCTGCAACTGGAGAATATGTTGATATGTTCGAAGCTGGTATCGTTGACCCGGCAAAAGTTGAAAGAGTCGCGCTTCAAAACGCGGTATCAGTTGCTAGCTTGCTTCTAACAACTGAAGCAACAGTTAGTGAGATTAAAGAAGAAAAACCGGCGGCTCCAGCAATGCCTGATATGGGTGGAATGGGTGGAGGAATGGGCTTCTAAGCCCACTCGACCCTTAACTAAAATCTTGAAACCAATGCAAAGTTAACTTTCGCGTATTTAGGTATCTCTTCTCCGTCATAATATCCGTTTTTACTTGATAGCTGAGCAGATATATCAAAACTAAACCATTTAAGCCCAAAACCTAAACCGGCTGTATATATAACTCCTTCTGTACTGTCTGAAAGATTATCCATAAGCCCAGCTCTTAAAGAAAACCAGCTTGTAGGATGCCAATTGAATCCTCCACCTATATATCTCGAATCAAACCCTTTTATAAAAGTTTCATTTTCGGTTAAATCCACATCCAATGCAATATCAAGGCTACTGATGCCGGTATATGCTATACCCATTCTAACCTGAGGATCAACGGTATAAGAAACGTTTGGATCGATCGTATCAAATTCCGGTGAGTTTAAATTTTTTCCGACGACTCCTATTGTTAAATCAGACAATTTTTCAGGGATATAGAGCATTCCTAAATCTACGCCAAATGAGCTTGATGTTTTATCCGCATTATCTAAGTTATCGTTAACATCTCCAGATTTTGTATCTATACTTACACTTCCATTATAAGTAATACCTTGCATATATTTTAAACTAAGTCCGATGCTAAGCTCTCCGATTTTATTTATATTATAACTTTGAGCATAACTTATAGGTACCTCTACTACTGAAAGACCGGTTAATTTTAAATAAGTAGTCCCGTTATTTACCGCATATTCGATAGAGTTATTTACATAATCATTATAATTGGTAGTAGAATAAGTATCGGTTATGGGATCATATTTATAATAGTTTCCGTTATCTTCTACAATCAAATCTAGTCTATTTCTATCTATAACTGCCGTAGCAGTTCCTTCGCCAAAGCCAAAAACACCTAAAGCGTAATTTTTGATCTGAGCACTGAAAAACGCGGTAGGCATCAATGCAAGACCGTTTTCATCACCAATCTTTTTTAACGTATCAAGAGAAAGCTGAATATTTTTTTTATCAGTATCACTGTTACTGCCACTTACAGGAGCATTGTTAGCTATTCTATCTAGCGTATCAATAAATTCGGCCTTATTTAAAGTATCGAGATTATCTGCTAGATTATTTTCTCTAATACCAACACCACCTCCTAAACTTATCTCTACTACATTGGGGCTTTTTGCCAAAAGTGCGGGATTATAGTAGCCTGCCATTGAACCTTTCGCAGAAGCAACACCTGCTCCACCCATTGAAATACTCTCAAAACCTAGAGGCTGAAACTCCATACCAAAAGCCGAACTTGCTAACATTGCGGCAGCAATATATGAAATTGCCTTTTTTTCCATACAAACTCCTCAAATTTGATTTAGATACAGATATAGATTATTATATATGTATATTTAAACTTTTATTAAGTATAAAAAAAATCTTTTAATTGAATCAATTTATATTAAAAAATACCATTTTTGTAACAAAAATATAGTTAATTTTATATTTTTTTAAAACTATTAAATCGATACTGTCAAGTTTTGTTCGCAATTTTACTTTCCAGCAAGTTGTATTTCATTGGATATCAAGCAGCTTTAAGCTGCACCTCATAGATTTCCATCACCTCTTGAAGCTTTTGTGGATGAATATAGCTTCTCTCAATCTCCCAGTCTTCAGTGTACTCCATCAAGTATGTGGTAATGAGTCTAATATAGGACTCTCTTGATGGAAAAACAGATACTACTTTAGAGCGTCTTCTAATCTCCTTGTTGATTCTTTCTAACACATTTGTCGAACTTATCCTCCTTTTATCAATTTGCGGGAAGTGATAAAACTGCAAAGAGTCTTCCAATCCATTTTGAAGCACTTGGGTAGCTTCAGGGAATTTTTTGCCATATTCATCGATAATAGCTTGGGCTATAAGATAAGCTTCCTTTTTGCTGTTTTGCAGCCAGATTTGTTTGAGTTTGGCTGCAAATTTCTCTTTTGCTTTAGGTGGAACATGAGCCAGGATATTACGCATAAAATGGACTTTACACCGTTGCCATGATGCGCCAATAAAACTCTCTTTGAAAGCCTTTTGAATCCCTAAATGTGCATCACTGACAAGAAGGGCAATCTTTTCTATGCCTCTTTGTTTGAGTTTATCAAAAAAACTCTTCCAGCTCTCTACGCTTTCATTGACAAAAGGCTCGATCGCCAATACTTCTCTTTTTCCTTCCAATGTCACACCATAAGCTATCATAATAGCGGTAGATACCACTCTTCCTTCATAGTTTCTCACTTTCTCATACAAAGCATCAACCCAAACGAATGGATACTCTTTTTGCAGCGGTCTGTTTCGAAACTCTTTTACTTGTTCATCTAGCCCTTTATTGATTTGAGATACTTGCGAAGCACTAATATTTTCTATCCCCAACTCTTTGGCTAAACGCTCTATCTTTCTTGTGGATACTCCATTAACGTATGCCTCTTGTACCATTGCAATTAAAGCCTGTTCGCTCCTTTTTCTCTCTGTTATGAAAAATGGAATATAGCCTCCTTTTCTGATCTTTGGAACCATCAGATATACAGTGCCTAGTCTTGTATCGAATCTTCTTGGACGATAACCGCTGAAATAGCTTTTTCTCTCACTATTATGCTCACCTTTTTTAGCTCCAACTTTCATCTCGGACTCTATCTTCATCAACTGTTCCATCATCCATTTCATCATTGATAAAAGTGGATCTTCATCAACTACAAACTGTGTCATTATCTCTTTGAATATTTTTGTTTCATCTATTTTTTTGCTATTATTCCTCATGGATAGGCTTCCTCCTGTTTGCTTTATTCCTCACTGGGAAGTCTATCCAACTCTTTTGAAGATTTCAAAATCTAAAAAAGAGTCTTCAAGTGAAATTGCGAACTTTAGTGTACACTATCTACGGTGCTTCAAACACAAACGGTAATTCACAAATGAAAGATATAATGCAGTCTTTATCTCCGGAAGATAGAGAAACTGTAAAAAGCCAACTGCAATCTCTTCCAAAAGAGGATAGACAAAACTATATCTCACAAATTACGCAACTTGATTACACTTCTATGGATAGCGCCGAGTTAACTACGTCTATAATGGACATACTAGGAGTAACTACTCAAACAACTACTACCTCAACAATTACTGAAGGTTCAACTTTTTCTACGTATGCCTAAGAGGGGTTATCCTCTCTTAAATACTTCTTTCTTATAGCTGGATTTGTCATATTTTCGCCTCTATACATCATCTGTAAAAATGTAGAAAAATCGACACAGTTTTTAACTTTTTTTTCATAAGCGCCAAAACCGTAATTCATAGGCGTTATATCTCCTAACCTATAGCAAGCCTTTCTAGCATCAATATATCTTTTCGTATCGTCGGTATATACCCATAACTTAATATCTTCTTTATTTTTCTGTTTTTTAAGCCAAAAAGCCATACAGCCTATATCGTCAAAAAAATATGTTCTTCCGTTTGGCAGTACCGCTTGAGCGGAATGCTCTTTAGTTTCTAACTGCATAGTACACTCTACGCACTGTACCTCTTTTGGCTTAAACTCTAAAGCTTTTTTTTCAGTATTGCCCTCTTTATATACTCCTATTTTTTCACATCCCGTAAAAATTATCGCTAAAACAATTAAAATATATATCAACTTTTTCAACTTTCTCTCCTTCTTTAGCTACTAAAATAACCATACTCCGTTTTTAAGATAGTAAATAAGAACATATAAAGTTACAATAATTACAAAAATTGTATTAAAAAATATTGAGATTTTAAAATATTGAGACTCTTTTTTAAAAAAAAATTTCTCAAACCAGTTTGCATAAGCGAAAAAAGTACCCAAAAAAAGAGAGCTATATATAAAATATCCTATGTGATAGTACTCTTTTTGCAAAAAACAAAAAGGGCATTTATGGGTAGGAAGCTCATAAATATACGGACTAAAAAAAACTATTATCACCAATATAGAAAGAGGTAAAAAGATAAGATTTGATAAAAAATATGGCAAACTCTTTTTTAAAATCCAACTCATCAAAGAGAGTAAAAAGATAAAATAAAAGAGCGCAACTACAATCTCTTTTGGAATCTCCAACAAAAAAGAGACGGCAGAAGTTTTTACAGGATTAAACAAAACCCCGCAACAACTCACTATTTTAGAGATATCTATAGAGTTAAAGTAGAGATACTCCAAAAAAATCTCAATACTAAGCAACATAAATAAAAAGATAAAAAACTTAAATTTAAATTTTGTAAATCTATAATCTTTACTGTTTAAATCCTCTTTATTGGCCAAAAGCCAAAGGCCAAAAAGAAATAGATTTAAAAGTTTTACGGTTAAAAGCCAAACTCCATACTCGTTTGCGGTAATCACCCCCGCCGCACACATAGCGCCTGGTATAATATTTGATAATTTGTCAAGAGTAAATATGAAGTAGAAAAAGAGAATGATTTTAAAAAAAAGACCAAACTCTACTACTACGGAAACTAGATAGGATCTTCGCTGAAGCGTGTACTGAAAAAGAGTATCTTTTTGTACCTCAAAATATCTAACAATCTGCACCGATATATAAAAAGCTATAATAAAAAAGATATATATTAAAAAATCGACAAAAATATTTATAAACACTTCCGGCGTCAAAAACATCACTCAACTCTTTGTATCGCACTATTTTTTACGATTGTTCCATCTTGAATATATACTAGAGTGTCGATAAAATCCAACTTTTCAAATCTCGGATCGTGTGTAGCGACTATTATGGTTTTGCCCTCTTTTTTTAATCCTCTTAAAATCTCTATAAAATCGGCGGTCAATTTAGCGTCTAGATTTGCTGTAGGTTCATCGGCTAAGATTATATTAGGATTGTTTATCAAAGCTCTAGCTATAGCGCAGCGCTGCTGTTCACCGCCCGATAACTTTCTAACCTTTTCATCTTTTTTATGTTCTATAGAAAACTTTCTCATCGCCTCGTACGCTTTTTCTTCAAGAAGTTTTGAGGATATATCGGAAGGAATTAGCGGTAATATTACGTTATCAAAAACGCTCAAATCTTCCAAAAGATTAAACTTTTGGAAAATAAACCCTATATTTTCTCTCCTAAAAAGTGCGGCAAATCTATCTGAAAGTTTCGATAAAGGCTCATTTTTTACTATAACTCTTCCTTCTGTCGGCTTTGTTAATGCGGCTATTACGGATAAAAGAGTACTCTTTCCGCTACCGCTTGGCCCCATCAAAATAACAAATTCACCCGATTTTACATTAAAATTTATATCTTTTAAAGCAACGATCTCTTTATTAGTTTCAAAATTGTAAATTTTTGTTACATTCTTTACAACAATAATCTCATCCTTCACTCCTTCATCCTTTTTCAACCTTACCTCCTCACTCCTTATCACCTTATCTCCTTACCCCCGTCTTTCCACTATCTTATCGCCTCTTCCGGATCTATTACCGAAGCTCTCCAAGAGGGTATTATCGTAGCTGCGATATATATAGGAACCGTAGCTAAAAATATCGTTACAAAAAGTCCAGGATCAAAAACTGGTATCAACTCGAACTTTGGTTTTAACACGGAATAACCGGTAAAAATATTTTTTAAAAGAGGCGCATTAAGTATATAGACCCAAAAATAGCTTATCAAAAAACCTACTATAAAAGAGCTAAGTGAGAGTAGTGAACTCTCTAAAAACTTTAGTTTTAAGATATCCGAGATCTCCCAACCCAAAGCTTTTAGTATCCCTATCTCTTTTATCTGCTCCCTGCCAACGGAACTCGCTTTTTCAAAAACTAGTATAAAAAAAGCGAAAAAAGAAGTGATAAAAAGAGTTAGAAAAATGCCGCTTTTAAAGTCAAAAACGTTTTGATATGAAGCTTTTATATCCTCTTTTGTTATAACCCTGCAGTCGGGATAGAGATTTCTTAGTTTTTCGGCTACGGTTTTTACTTCTAAAGGGTTTGGAACCTTTACTACGATATCTGTTATCTCCTCTTCGGCAAGATCAAAAATCTCTCTTGCGATTTCTATCGGAACCAAAATTGTATCGCTGCTCTCAAGGGAGGAGTCGGCTTTAAAAACACCGGCAATTTTTAGATTTAAAAAATCTCCGTCAGGCTTTATAAAGTTAAAAGAGTCGGTGTAGAAATTTTCTTGTAAGATCCTTTTTACGCCCTCACCTACTACCATAAACTTTTTATCGCTAACATTACTAAAGCTCTCTATAGCCCCATTGAAACTTTTTTTAAAACTAGGCAGATCAAAATCCAAACCGACAACGCTAAAATTGACCCCGGCTCTTTGATAATAGTAATATCCCCATATCCTTGGATAGGCGCTTTCGACACCGGCTATATCTTCAACTTCAAAAACTCTCTCTAAACTCATATTTTCCATCTTCCCGGCAGCCACTTTTTGTAGATAGATTTCGGGAAGTGAATCAAGAGTTAAATAGAGCTCCTTTTTAATTGAAAAGGAGATTAAAAATATTGAAAATAGCAGCGATATTAAACAAGAGAAGATCAAAAAGATAGAAAAGTTCTTCCAAAATCTTCTTTTTAATGAACCGATAGAAAAATCAAGGAGTTTTAGGTTCAATTTTGCCTCCGGCATTGAGATAAGAAGGCGGAGCATAAGTATAATCAGAAGGAAAATAGGGCAGTAGCGAAGGACCCATTCCAAAAACCTCGAACAGATCCGAAACGCTTCTATGCCTAATAAAGTGCGCCTCAGTAGAAGTAGCAAGGTCGGGCATCTTTAAAATCGCTACCGCCTCTTTTTTAGTCATAATACCCCTCTTTTTTGTATAAATATAGCTATACTCCCCTATCGCTATCATAAAAGATATAGTCATAAATATGTACAGATATATTAAGTGTCTATTCAAGCTCTTCAATCACCTTTTGGTCAATCTCTTTAAATCTCAATATCTTTTTACCTTTATGATCTTTTAAAAATGTTTTAGCGTCTTTTTTATATTTAAAAGGTATAAGCTCGTTTCCCATAGGTCCTAAAACGTCACTACCTATAACGTAATATGCCCTTTTTGCAGGTATAGCTACTTGATGATAATAGTCGGTAACCAAAACTCTTTTTACCTTTAGATTTTCATAACCATACTTATTAGGATCTAAAAGAAATTTAAACATATCTTTTACGCCGTCAAAATAGAGCTTTTTGTTATCTTTTGTAACCACTTCGGCAGCCCATCTAGGATACTTTGAGACAAACATACCGCAAACGGGACATTTTGCCTTTTTTGGAACAGAGATTCTTAGTTTTTGCTCTTTATTATCGTTACCTTTAACCTCCCAGATATATAGAGCTAAAGCTTGAAGTTTTTTACCTTTTACATTACCGCAAACACCGCTTTTTAATATATAACTTTTCAACTGCGCGATATTTTTAAATTTTGACTTATCAATATCCTCTTTACACATCTTTTTATATATCATTTTTCCTTTTGGATACATCATCTTACGTTTTTTATTTTGCACCATCGCAATATCTTTTTTCAAACTACCTTTAGCCATTTTAAAAGCAATATCAAAATCGACTATCTCTCCTCCATACTTTTTGACGAAATCTTGAGCATCTTTTTTGGAAGCAAAAGCGATTTTACTCACTCTACTCATTGTGCCCGGAACTTTGCTTCCCACAACGTAAAAAGCCTTTTTAGCCGGTATAAGTTTATCCGATTTTGCATCGGCAACTAAAATCTCTTTTATCTTATCTTTTATGTTTGGATAGTCTACGGCTAAACATCTAATAGAGCAGTACTGCTTTTTTGTTCCATCTTTTAAAATTACGGCGTGAGAAGTTTTGTAAAACATTTTTAAATTCATCCCACATATACCGCACCACATCTTCGTATCACCCTCTTGGATCAACTGAGGATTTTGTGACATTTTCGAAAACTTCGCAGCTTGCAATGAAACGCCAAAGACAAACAATAGTGTAAATACAGCAAATATCCTTAGGAAAATCTTCATAACGACTCCTTTAAAAATTATATCTTTATAATATAATCTTAACATTAATATAACGTTAATTTCTAAGTTTATACTCGATTGGAATCTTTAAAACTACGGTTTCTAGAGGTTTTGGAAACTCTAAAGAGGCTTTTTCTATACATTTTTTAGTACATCTATCTAAAATCTTTCCCGCACTTTGTAAGATTTTTAACTCTTTTATCTCTCCATTGGGGTATAATTTAAACTCAATTATTACCACCCCCTCTTTACGAAGTCTTCTTGCGATTCTTGGATATTTTTTGTGTCTTTCTACCGCCTCTTTTATCTTACTTAAAAAGAGATTAAACTCTTTTTGACTCATTGCGGGTTTTGCCACAGAAGTTTTGTTAACTACCGCAGTGTCTTCACAAAGCTCAGAGGTATCGGCAACTTTTTGAAGTTCATCTGTATCTTTAATCTCTTGAATCTTTTCTACGTTCTCTTTAAAAGTATTCTCTTTTTTAGGTTCCGGTTTAGGTTTTGGCTCAGGCTTAGGCTTAGGTTCGGGCTTAGGTTCAGGTTTCGGCTTGGGTTTCGGCTTGGGTTTCGATTTGGGTTTCGATTTGGGTTTCGGTTTGGGTTTTGGCTTGGGTTTCGGTTTGGGCTTTGGCTTTGGTTTGGGTTCAGGTTTGGGTTCAGGCTTGGGTTTTTGTTCTATCTTCTTTTCAATCTTTTTTACCGGTTCCTTTTTTTTAACCTCTTTTGGCTTAGGAACATTACATCCACAATTACAAGAGTTGTTTGAAAGAGCAACCTTTTTTAGCTCTAACATAGTTACCGATATTACTTTTTCCCCTTTTTTTGCAATTTCAAGCTCCTCGAAAAGATAAAAAAAGGCAGAAAACAAAATAGTATGAAAAAGTAAAGAGAGAAAAAAACTTTTTTTCATTTTGCCCTTCTATTTTACGGTAACTATAGTTATATTGTCGATATCTCTATTTTTCAAGATATCGATAACCTGAACAAAATATTCAAACTTTGAGTTTTTATCGCTTCTAATCACAACATTATCTTTTTTGTTAACTTTTGCAAGTAACCCTTTAAGTTCTTCAATGTTAGTCTCTTTTGAGTTATAAAATATCCTTCCCTCTTTCGTTATAGATATCTCTATCTTTTTCAAAGGAAGCTCTTTTGAGCTCTCACCTTTAGGAAGATCTAAAGGTATAGCCCCTTTAGCTATAAAAGAAGCGGTTGTCAAAACGATAACCAATAAAACCAACATAATATCTATAAAAGGTATTACGTTTATAGAGTCAAACTTTTTAATTTTCATGCATACTTTCCCATTTTGCAATCAAAACTTCCATCTTTCTTATAAGAAGATTGTAAAAAATAGAAGCGGGAATAGCTACAATCAGACCCATAGCAGTTGCTTTAAGAGCTAGAGCCAAACCTATCATAATCTCTTTAGTCTGAACCATCCCCTGTTGTCCCATCGTATAAAATGTAAGCATTATCCCTAAAACCGTTCCTAAAAGTCCTATATAAGGAGCGTTTGAAGCTATGGTAGCAATCATAGAAAGATTGTTGCTAAGATCTATCTCTAACTCGTTTTTATCTTTATATTTGTTTAAGTCAACTTTTCTATAAAAAAGATATCTCTCTATCGCTAGCCACACCGCTACAAAACTCATAACCCCCAATAATCCTATTACTCCGTAATCCACAAGCTCTTTTAAACCATGCATCCATAACCTTTAAATTTTTAATTACCTAATTTTTACAAAAAAATGTTAATTTTAAGTTAAAATTTTCTGAATGTTTAATGAAATTTTCGTACCAATTCCCTTTTTTGAATCTATTGAAATCAATATACCATTTTCGTCACAAAAAGATTTAACGATATTGAGTCCTATACCGTACCCACTTTTTGAATCGGAAGATTGATAATATCTCTCAAAAATCTTAACAATCTCGCTCTCATCCATCCCTATGCCACTATCTTCGAAAACAAGCTCTTTTTTGTTAAGAACTATTTTTATAAAACCATCTTTTTTGTTATATTTGATAGCGTTTGAGAGAAGATTGTCTATAGTTTTTGAAAAACCACTTTTGTCAGCTTTTACATAAACCTCTTTTAAATCTGTATATATTTCAATACTATTTTTTACGTCTTCAAAAAAGTTTATCCTATCT
This sequence comes from Nitrosophilus labii, assembly GCF_014466985.1. Classification (NCBI taxonomy): domain Bacteria; kingdom Pseudomonadati; phylum Campylobacterota; class Epsilonproteobacteria; order Nautiliales; family Nitratiruptoraceae; genus Nitrosophilus; species Nitrosophilus labii. The sequence goes on along the minus strand of NZ_AP022826.1, from coordinate 550,074 downwards.
TCTACCAACTCTTTAAGATTAAACACCTCATAATTAACTTTTTGTATCTCTCTTTTTATGAAATAGTCTAAATCTTTGTAAAGATTTAAAAGCTGCTCGGATGCTTTTTGGATCCTTGATAATCTTTTTAGCTTCTTTTCATCTTTTTCTCTTCTTTTGATCATACTAACGTTTGCTAAAATAGTAGCTACGGGAATATTGAGTTCATGCAGGGTATCCTTTAAAAGTCTATCTAAGAGTCTATTTGTTTGTATCACCGAAGTTAGAGAAAATTTAGAGAGCAAAAAACCGAAAAATATAGAAAAAAATAGAGTGATTAAAGAGGCGTACATAAAATTTTCTTCGGTAAATCCCAAAAATTTTAAAGTTATAAACTGGATTATAAGTAAAATAGCGCTAATAATGACAAATAAGATTAAAAACTTTATTATTTCAGAACTATTTTTCAAATCTGTAACCAACCCCTCTTATATTTGTTATATACTCTTTACCTATAGTTTTTTTAATGTTGTTTATATACACCCTTAATGCCCCTTCGCTTATAATCTCGTCTGGATTCCAAAGAGTTTCAAAAATCATCTCTTTCGTAACGGTTTTTCCTCTATTTTTTAAAAGAAGCGCCAATAGTTCAAGCTCTTTTGGGTTTAACTCTATCTCTTTATCGTTTTTCGTTAAGATCTTTCTTTTCATATCAAATCTAAACTCTCCAAAAGAGATAAGCTCTTCTCCAACACTTCTTTTAAGAATTGCTTTAATTCTAAAAAGAAGTTCCTCAAGATCTACCGGTTTTTTTAGATAATCGTCGGCTCCGGCCATAAAACCTTCTGATAGATCCTCTTTCTCTTTTAGCGAAGTTATAAAGATAGTAGGAGTATCATCTCCGGAGTTTCTTAACTCTTTTAAAAGATCAAATCCGCTCATATAAGGAACTTTTACGTCAAATATATATAGATCATATTTTCCTTTATAACACCTATTAAGCGCTTTTTTAGCGTCATCCACAACACTTACGATAAAGTTCTCCTCTTCTAAAAAATCCTCTATCGTTTCGGCAAAAAGTTTATCATCTTCCAAAAGAAGTATTTTAAATGACATCTTTTACTCTCCAACTTAAACTCTCACCTGCAAACATAGGTACGACGCCGTTATATTCTTTAGGAACTTCAAAACTCTCCATTTCTAAAATCACCTCTTTTAAAGGAGGTGTAACGCCGTAAATATTTTGAGCGTTTTGGCTAACAAACTTTTGAAGATTTTCTATGGCTCCCGCTTCATAAAAGATTTGCGCTAGAGCCGGTAGAGCAACGGGAGCCGTAAATACCCCGGCAGCACATCCGGGAGCCTCTTTTTTGTCTCTTGGGTGAGGCGCGGAATCGCTTCCGAACATCACCTTTTCATGAGCGCTAAAAGCCACCTTCCTCAATGCCATTCTATCTTCGGGTCTTTTGGCGATCGGTTTACAAAACAGATGTGGTCTCAAAAGACCTCCTGCTACATCGTCCAAAGTTATAAAAAGATGATGTAGAGTTATGGTAGCGTAAAGATTTTCGTACCTATCCAAAGCCTCTACCGCCTCTTTTGTGGTTATATGTTCCATGATAATCTTTAGTTTGGGAAATCTTTTTGCGATTTTTTCGTATATAGGGATAAACTCAGCCTCTCTATCCATTACAAAACCGTTCGTCTCTCCGTGAACACATAAAACTATACCAAGCTCGCTCATAGCCTCTAAAATAGGAGCTAAAGAATCTATACTGAAATTATCCACACCATCTTCACTGTTTGTTGTAATCCCAGCAGGATAGAGCTTTATCGCTAAAATCTCATCTTTTATATCTTTTAAAAACTCATAATCGTAGTCGGTTTTAAAAAAGAGTGTCATATAGGGTATAAAATTCTCTCTGCCTATAGCTTTTAAGATCCTCTCTTTATAGCTTAAAAGCGCCTCTTTAGTCGTTATTGGTGGGACGAGATTGGGCATAATTATAGCGCCGCTAAATGTTTTGGCGCTTAGAGGCGCTACAGTTTTTAACATATCGCCGTCTCTTAAATGTAGATGCATATCAAGAGGAGAATTTAGCTTTATTTGCATTTATATCCTTTTTGTTATCTTTTATTTGTTGATGATATATTTAGTGTATTAAACAAAGATTACCAATACACTAATAACTAATAGAGACCTCTGAAAAATTATAAATTGAGCGAAAGCTTTGTAATTTTAGCTTGAAAATTTTATGTTCGCCATAAAGCGAAAAAAGTACGCTTGCTTAGTACTTTTTAATAAAATTTTCAAGCTTTCCTAAAAGGAAAAATTACAACTTGCTTGAGTGAAATTTGGTAATTTTTCAGAGCGTTCAATATACTAATAGTTACATAATCATATCTAAAATTTCTAAAATCTTTTTTTGATAATACTCTGCCCTCTCTTTATCTTTAGCCTCAAATCTAGTCACTAAAACCGGTGTTGTATTGCTTGCTCTAACAAGAGCCCAACCCTCCTCAAAAACAACCCTTACTCCATCAACATCAATAATCTCTTCTATTTTTGGAAAATCCGCGGGGGGATTTTTTAAAGACTCTTTTAATTTTTCAATAATCTCAAACTTTTTCTCTTCACTAGTTTCTATCTTGATTTCAGGTGTATTATAAACTTTTGGAAGTTTTGCAATCTGAGCATCAAAATCAACGCCATTTTTAATCAATTCTAAAACCCTAAGTGTAGCGTATATAGCGTCATCATAACCAAAATATCTATCGGCGAAAAAGATATGACCGCTAACTTCGGCCGCCAAATCGGCGCCTACCTCTTTCATCTTTACCTTAAGATTACTATGTCCCGTTTTATACATAATCGCTTTGCCTATTTTGTTTATCTCTTCATACATTATCCCGGAACATTTTACCTCGCCGACGACTACCGGATTTTCTATCTCTTTAGCAAAAATTATAGCTAATTCATCTCCTTTGAAATTATGCTCTTTGGTTAAAAAAGCTATTCTATCCGCATCTCCGTCATAGGCAAAACCTAAATCAGCCTCTTTTAAAGCCTCTTTTAGATCTTTTAGGTTCTCTTCTTCGCTTGGGTCTGGATGGTGGTTGGGAAAAGTTCCGTCAGGCTCGCAGTACAAAGAGTTAAAATCTAGTTTTAAAGAGTTAAAAATAGGCTCTATTACTATTCCAGCTACGCCGTTACCGCAATCTACGGCTATCTTTTTATCTAAAGAAGATATATGGGAAAATTTTTCGTTCATATACTCTATATACTTATCTTTCGCATCTATAAAGTGATATTTTTCATTGTCTTCAATAACAATATCGCTACCTACCACCTCATCGCCAAGCTTATATATATCTTCACCAAAAAAAGGTTTTTTATCTATCGTTATCTTAAAACCGTTATACTCCGGAGGATTGTGCGAACCTGTTATCATAACTGAAGCCGAGGGAGTTATCTTTTTGTCCTCAATATCAAACTCTTGATAATTACTAAAATAGTTTACCGGCGTTGGAACCATCCCCATACTTAAAACTTCCACTCCAGCCTTGTTAAACCCGCTAGTTAACCAATTAAAAAGAGTTGGAGAATGCAGCCTCGCATCATATCCTATAGCAACATACTTACCAAACTTTTTTACTCTTTTGCCTAAAAAATAACCTATTTTTTTAACTATTGTTTCATTAAGCTCTATATCAAATATTCCTCTTATATCATACTCTCTAAATATCGAATGCAATGTTAACTCCTTAAATTTTTATCTAAAAAACAGCTCAAATTATATCACACACTTTAAGTCAAATAGATAAAAAATAACAAAAAAGGGATATTTTTATAATTTTTAAGATATAAATTTTTATTTAAGTTTTATTTAACAGTTAATTAACACTTATTCATTATACTTCCTTTCGATACACACCACAAAAGGAGTACCTAAATGAAAAAAAATTTTTTATTGTTAGGTGTAGCGCTCTTTTCCTCTTTGATATGCGCTGAGGAGCTATCTTTAGATAATATAGTCGTAGAGTCTTCTACTATCGAAGATATTTTTACCGACCCAAAAACGGAAGTTTCAAAAACGGATGTCATCGATGAAAAAAAGATTGAGATAATCGACCCAAAAAACATAAACGAGATCCTTCGAACTATACCTGGTATCACAGCTGATGTTCGAGCAGGAGACATAGTAGAGATACATATGAGAGGGGTGGCTCAACAAGAGTTTATGTGGGAAGATACGGGAGTTGCCATAGTTATAGATGGAGTTCCTGTTTTACAAAACGGAGGGAAAGTAAAATTTAACTTAGATGAGATAGAAAGCATTAAAGTGATAAAAGGGGGAGCCTCTTATCTATATGGACCAAACGCTCTTGCCGGAGCCGTTATCATAACAACCAAAAAACCTAAAAACAAAGATATGGTTAAAGTAGAAGCCGAATTTGGAAGCTACAGCTATCAAAACTATAGAGCCTCAGCGTATAAAGCTACCGAAAAATACCTAGCAAACATAATCGCCGCTTACCGTTACACCGACGGATACTGGGATATGAGCGAAAACTGGTCAAAATCAGTCAGCGGAAAATTTACATACTTTATAGACGATATGAGCGAAATCACCTTCGGTGCCGATATAACAAGAAAATATGAAGAGAGCTCAAGAGGTAGTGTAACCGGAGTAACTACGGCAAAAACTGATCCTACCGGTGCTAGCGATCCGGATCTTCCTTGGAATCACGACTATTACTCAGATATAGATAAATATTTTATAACTTATAGCAAAGATTTCGATAATGGTGCAAATCTTTTGGCAAATGTTTACTACTACGTAGATCTATACGACTATGAAGCCTCTCCACAAGATCTAAACAGCGACGGTTATGAAGATACTTACACAAGAGATAGTACAGAAGATATCTACCAAAAAGGGCTAAAAACAGAGTATAGAGACACTATCGGCAATCTAGCCTATATGATTAGGTTTAGACGTAGGAGAAAGAGAGTTAAAAGAGTACGATATCACTACAGTAACTTATACTAGTAGAAGGGGTACTTACTATAAAGGAGAGTGGAGCGACTCTAATGCAATCGAAGATAGACTAGGGATTTACGGCGAAACAAAGCATAAGATAACCTCTAAACTAACAGCTGTTTTCAACGCTAGATACGATAAAGAAGAGTATGAGTATGAAGAGCAAAGTTACGACTATAACGGAACTGTATGGAGTCTAAACAATGTAAATAGAGATCACAGTTTTGAAAACTTCTCTTATAGAGTAGGAGCTACCTATCAACTAACCTCAAACGATACATTTTACACAAACATCTCTACCGGATTTAGAAATCCAAGAGTTTACGAGCTTTACGCAGCAGATTTCAATCCCAACAGATATACGGCGAACAACCCAGATATCGATACCGAAACTACTATAAATTACGAAATAGGTTTTAGAGGTAAAAAGTATGCTCTTAACAACAGCTTTAGATACGACATATCGGCTTATATCCTAGATACTAAAGATATTATAGCTAGAAACGGGGGAACATACTACTCTTACGGTTCTAACGTATATTTTGATAATGTAGGAGATGCTAGAAGTAAAGGTGTAGAGCTCTCTTTGGGAAGCGATAAGAGCAAAAAACTAGCCTTTGACTTTTCATATACCTATCTTGACGCCTATTATACTTCTCATATTCCGTTCACAGTCGATTTAGCACCCACTTATAGATCTACGGGAGATCAGACTTATGAAATTAACGGCAATCAACTACCTAGAACTCCTCATCATAAATTTGATCTTTTCACCTATATCAAATTAACTCCTAAATGGAAACTGATCAACGAGTGGTACTGGCAATCAAGCTATTACTCAGATGAGACAAATTTCGTAAAGATGCCGTCATACGGAGTTCTAAACATTCAAGCTAGATACAATACCAAATTAAGAGGAAAGGATCTAGAGTTTTTCGTACGCATTGATAACGTTACCGATAACCAATACTATAGAACCGTCTATCTATTTAGTGATAGAAGTGGAGACGGAAAACTTGATGCAGAAGACGCAAGTATTACTGTAGATCCAGGTAGGGTTTATTATGCTGGTATAAAATACTCTTTTTAAAGGTTAAAAATGGAAGCGGGAGCGTTTATAACCATCTTTATTACGGGGCTTTCTTACGGATTGTCTCTATGCTTTCTCTCTTGCGCTCCCCTTCTAACTCCTATATTAGTAATAAACTCTTCAACTATAACCACCTCTTTAAAGATTGTAACCTTTTTTAGTTTGGGAAGAGTCTTAACGTATGTTACTATCTCTTTTTTAGCCTTTTTCTTTTCTCAAAGTTTAAAAAACTTATTAAACAGTAACCAGATATGGCAGATTTTAACCGGGTTAACGGTGGTTTTTTTATCATTTAAGATCTTTTACGATATTCTCTTTAGCCGAAATTGCGCTAGCTCATGCAAAGTTAGAACCGTCAAAAATAGTAACTACTTTTTACTAGGTTTTTTGTTCTCATTTAACCTATGCGCGCCCAACTTAGCACTAATCGCTTTTAGTGCAAACAGTTCTTCACCAATATTGGCTTTGATATACGGACTACTTTTTGGTATTGGTGCAGTACTGTTTACACTACTATTTTACGGACTTTTCCTATCACCCATCATAAAAGAGTTGCTTTTGCAGTTTGCTCGCTATAAAAAAAGTATCCAGATAGCCTCGGCTCTTTTACTTTTTACAACCGGTCTTTTTATATTGACTGGCAACATAAAACTATAAAGGATAGATAATGGTAAGATACATAAAAAGAGCTACAAACGATATATTTCGAATACCTATCTTAAAAACTATCTTTAAAAACGAAAAGTTTATTTTTACCGTAAGGATTTTGGCACTCTTTATCTTTTTTTACGCAATCTATCTAGGATTTGTGGAGCCTACAAAAGAGAACAGCTTTACGCGAGCAGTATTTTGGGGGATATTTTGGCCGCTTTTTATAGTAACCACACTTCCAACTTTTGGAAGAATCTTTTGCGGTATATGCCCTCACGGCTTTTTAGGTAAATATATCACCGATTTTGGATTAAAAAAGAGAATGCCCTCTTGGCTTGAAAATAGATACATAGGTATAATGCTTCTATTTTTAGGATGGTGGGGAGTTTACTATATATTTCCTGGAGTCTACAGAACCCCTCTTGGAAGTGCAATCCTCTTTGCGGTGATGACGGTTGTAGCCTTTTTGTTTTACTATCTCTATAAAGATATGAGTTATTGTAAATATATCTGTCCCATAGGTACCGCTCTTAGAGCCTACTCTAAACTCTCTTTTACTTGGTTTGGCTCATACCAGGAAGCCTGCAAAGAGTGTAAAACTTTTGATTGCGCCAAAAGCTGCCCGTATGGACTAAGCCCGTTTAACTTCAACAAAAAAAACTCTATGAGCGATTGTACTTTGTGTATGGAGTGTACGAAATCTTGCGCGGCTATCAATTTTCGCTTCACAAAACCCGGTTTTTCTCTATATAAAAAGTTCAAAATCTTAAAAGCGGAAGTTTGGGTATATATACTTATCTTAGCCGCTATTCCTATATCTATGGCTTTTCATCATGGACTTGGAAGAAGCAACATAGCTCAAGAGTTTATCTGGTACAAAACGGCTCAATTTTTTAAAAAGTTTATAGATTTCGGAGGTGCTGACGCCGTAGGAATGTTCGCATTTTTATACGCTACTTTGTTTACGATTTTGGCCGCCGTTATCGGGATGTGGATAGCATCGAAAATCTTAAAAAAAGATTTTTCGACCACTTTTTATACGCTAGGCTACGCTTTTGCCCCTCTTTTTATACTAGCCTCTATGGGACACGCGCTAGAGTTTTTCTTTACCGGAAACTATGAAAGAATTGTAGAGGGTTTTGCTTGGGGTTTTGGCTTTTCCCTAGACGTTGAGCCTTTGGCTAAAAGAGGAGATAAATGGTTGGCGATTTTTCACCTTTTTAGATGGATAGGCGTTATATGGGCATTTTATATCTTATATAGAAGATTTGAGCTGATTGAATCTACTAAGACGAGAAAATTGTTGGCTTTTCCTTTTGCCTCTTTACTGATAATCTTTTTTATCTCGGTAAATCTATATAGAGATTACGTAATAGATACTTACGGTAGAAAGCCAAGAGGACACAATCATCAAAACGTAGCAACTTATATGAAACAAAAAAGTCAAAATATCCAAAAGATTGTCCCAACCTACAAAGATACCATCTGGTTAACCGATAGACTTGGGAAAAGAAGAGCCTATGTTAGAAGAGTGCCAACAGAAGTACCTAAAAAGAGAGTCTATATCGTTAGCGGCGAACTAGACTCTCCAAAATGCGTAACTAAAATAGAAGGAAAATTTCTCCTAATAGACGCTGACGCTAAGACACAACGCCTACATCCAAAAAAAAGAGGCTGTTTAAGTCTAACTTACAAGATGCCAAAGAGCGGATATTACACTCTATACTACGTAGGAGAGTTTAAAGGAGATAACAAAAACTACATAAAAGTAGCTAAATTTGAGTTTAAAAGATTTGACCACTCCGAACACGCGGTTTACGATAAAAACAAAATGGCTCCCAAAACTAACAAATCTATACCTATAGATATCTTAAGACTCAGAAACGACAACGAAACATTCTACTCAAGACTTACCACCGGGGAAGAGTTAAGATTTTTGGTGCTTTTTGACAGCAAACCTCTAAAAAATGCAATAGTCACCTTAAAAACTGAGTTTGGATGGCAAAAAAGTCTGTTTACAAACGACAAAGGGATCGCCTCTATTAAACTTATAAAAGATTACTACCCTCCTATCGAAAAGTATAACAAAAGATATAGAGAAAAGTTTTTGGTAACGACAAAGTATGAAAAGGATGAGAACGTATATGAAGCCACATATTACGGCACATACTCTCCTAATAGAAACGAGTTTCAATCATACGCATACGCGCTGTTGATCTCTATCATACTCCTTTTAGCTATAAGCGCAGGGATCCTTTTTTACAGACTTAAAACGCAAAAACCATTTAAAGAGGTAAGAATAGATGAAGATTAGAGATAAAATCAACAAAATAGATATAAGAAAATTTAGGTTTTGGATACAGCTCTTTTTCTTTGTCATTTTTATATACGGCGGATATCTAGCTATCGATCTTGGAAGAGAAATGCCGATGTTTTCTTGCGGTTATAACGATGAAAACGGAGGGATGTGCTACTTTATGCCTCTGCAACATCAACTTGCAAGAGGATGGGATAGACTCTTTAGTATGGCCAGTATTGGAGTTTTAACCGGGTTTTTAACCTTTTTGGCCTGGTTTATCATTTTCAATAAAGCCTGGTGCGGATATATCTGTCCCCTTGGGACTATGCAAGATTGGATCACATCTTTACGTAAATTTTTCAAGATCCCCTACTCTACTTATACGCAAAGTCAATTTGAGAAACTAAAAAAGATAAAATATATCTTTTTGGTAATTGTAGTAATATTTCCTCTTATGATAGGAGCTGGACTGCTAAGCGGAGAGTGGAGAGCCGCATTTTGTAAAATGTGTCCCGGAAGAGTCATTACTCCTATGTTTGTTGGAGATTTTAGCCAATGGTATATAGATTTTTCATCAAAAACTGCAATGTTTTTAACCGCTTTTGGTATAACTTTTACTATTCTGTTTTTTGTCGGCTCTTTTATCAAAAAGAGGTTTTTTTGTTTTTTTTGTCCTATGAGCGCTATGCACTACATTTTTAGCCCCTTTGCGCTTTTGAGGCTAAAAAAAGATGGTTTAAAATGTACTAAATGCGGTGATTGTTATAGGGTATGCGATATGCAGATCAAAGATATAGCAGATGACGTCACAAGTAAAAATATTTTAAGAGACGACTGTATTTTCTGTTTAAAGTGCGTTGGAGCGTGTCCCGAAGAGGACGCCTTAAAAGTAGATATAGTAAAATGGACTATATTTAAATCTACAAAAGGCGGATTTGCAAAAAGAATGGGGTTTGAAGATGACAAATAGATTAAGAAAAATGGAAGATCCAAAAACAAGACATAGACGCCACGAGGCTATGGAGGCGGTAAAGATTTTAGACTCTCTTAAAAACGATTTTAAAGATAATCTAGAATCTATGAGCTATTTTTACGATTTATACGAAAAAATCTACTGTAAGGGAGAAAAACTACATTTTGATAAGCCTACAGTAGGAACTATGTGCATACAGGTTCCCTACGAAATCATCTATGCCGCCGATGCGGTACCCGTTAGATTGTGTAACGGTTTTTATACCGACGAACAGCTTGGCGGAGAGTTTATGCCTACAAAATCCTGCTCTTTGGTAAAAGCGACTCTTGGAATGCTTTCCAATAAAGATATCCCGGCCGCACAAAAACTAGATCTTGTCATACATCCTACAACTTGTGATCAAAAAACCAAAGCCATATCGATGATAGAAGATATGGGTTATGAGATGTATCATCTAGAGTTTCCAAGAGTAAAAGAGAGCGAAGAGAGCAGAGAGTATTGGCGAAGAACTATTAGAAAATTTACTAAAGATCTCCAAAAAGAGCTAGGAGTCAAGATCAACAGAAAAAAGGTGAAAGAGTCGATCAAAAAAGTGGGTAAAGCTCAAAAAATATACCACGACTTAAACGAACTTAGAAAACTAAAACCCTCTCCGATTCTTGGCAAAGATATGTTTCTCATAACCAACGCCTTCTTTTTTGACGATATCGAAAAATGGACGGAGGCGGTTAAAAGAGTTTATAAAGAGGTAAAAGAGAAGGCAAAAGCCAAATATAACCCGGCCGGAAAAAGATCTCCAAGAATTCTTTATACCGGCTCTCCTCCCATATTTCCAAATCTAAAGCTTCCTATGATGATAGAGCTAGCCGACGGCATTATAGTAGCCGATGAGAGCTGTTCGGCAAATAGGCTATTAAACGATATGGTTTCGGTTGATGAGTGGTTTATGTACGATATGGTCGATTCAATCGCGGATCGATATCTCAAAGGGTGTACTTGCCCCATCTTTACGCAAAACGAAGATAGAAAAAGAAGACTCAAAGAGTTGATCATAGATTACGAGGTAGAAGGAGTGGTTTATCAATCTTTTGCAGGTTGTCAAGTTTACGAGATGGAGCAAAGAAGTATAGCCAAAGAGATGGAGAGTCTAGGGATCCCAATGCTATACGTTGAGTCCGATTATAGTCCTGCTCAAGGCGGACAGCTCTCAACTAGAATAGAAGCCTTTATAGAATCTTTAAAAGTTAGGAGGAGAAAAAAACGATGAACTGTTTTGCCGGGATCGACATTGGCTCAACCGCTATAAAAATTGTTATAATAAACGAAGAACTTGAGATTTTAGGCTCAAAAATAGCCGGTAGCGGTAGTATGTTTTATAAATACGCAAAAGAGAATCTAGAACTTTTACTAAAAGAGGTCGATTTAAAAAAAGAGAATCTAAAATATATAGTTTCTACCGGATATGGAAGAAAGCTTTTTAAAGAAGCGGACGAAACCATTAGCGAAATCACGGCAAACGCCATAGGAGCGAGATATGCCGGCAAAGAGTTTGGAACGATTAGGACCATTATAAATCTAGGCGGACAAGACTCAAAGGCGATTTCGCTGGATGAGGAAGGAAACGTGGTAAATTTTGCTATGAACGACAGATGTGCGGCAGGTACAGGTAAATTTTTAGATGTAGCCGCCGCAAAACTTGAAATCGGCGTGGAAGAGCTTGGGGAGTATCACTTCAAATCAAGAGGCACTCCCCTTCCTATTAACAGTACTTGCGCCGTTTTTGCAGAGTCTGAAATCATCTCTTTACTAGGAAACGAACATAAGGTGGAAGATATCGTAACCGGTATCCACTACTCCATCGCAAAAAGAATTATTAGACTCGCAAAAAAAGTTGGACTTAACGACGTTATATATTTTGACGGAGGGCCTGCTCTCAATAAAGGCTTGGTAGAGGCTATAGAGTTTGAGCTTGGAAGAAGGCTCGCCATTCCAAAAAATCCGCAAATCACTACTGCATTAGGCGCGGCTATTTTGGCAAAAGAGGCGTATGAAGAGCTATGAGGTATCTTTGGCCTATTATTGCTCTAATATTAAACGGATGTTACGTAGAAAAACAAAAAATCGATATCCCAAAATATACACAACAAAAAGAGCGTCCCCAAAAGTGGTGGAGAGTTTTTAAAAATGAGGAGTTAAACGCTATTATCTTGGCCTCTCTTAAAAATAGTTACGATATAAAATATTATACGGAAAAAATAAAAGAGTATAGATATCTGTATAAAAATTCTCTATCTTCGCTCTATCCATCCGTAAGCGCCTCAATAAAGAGTAACTATTATAAAGATAACGAAAGCTTTATTGATGAAAATTTAGAAGGTTCTATAACTTTCAAATATGAATTAGATCTTTTCAAAAAACTCTCAGATAAGACAAAAAAGAACCTGTTTAGTTTCAAATCTACAAAAGAGGATCTTAAAAGCGCAAAGATCTTAATAAGCAGCGAAATAGCAAAAAACTATATCTATTTAGGCTACGAAAAAGAGAATGAAAAACTTTTGGTAAAAAAAAGAGAGCTAGCTTTAAAAAAACTCGATTTCTTAAAAAGAAACTATATTAGTAAAGAGGCTAAGATTTCGCAAATTTTCAATCAAAAAACAGCTCTTGAAGATATTGAATATAGACTAAAAATTACAAAGATTTATCAAAATATCTATCTAAACTCTTTAAAAACGTTGCTATCTAAAGATATAGAAGATAGCCTCTTCGTCAAAGCCGATTTCTTAAAAACGGATATAAAAATCCCGGATATTAGCGTATCACAAATAGCCCAAAGACCGGATATTAAGTCACTATACCTAAGGCTGATTTCGCAAGATTACGCCTACGGCGCGGCTATAAAAGAGCAGTATCCATCTTTTTCTATCACCTCATCCATAAGTTCTGATATAAAAAACATATCCAAACTTTTTGATAACTGGTTTTTAAGCGCTTCTGCGGCGATAAACGCTATCATTTTTGATAAAGAGGCTAAAAAAAGCGCGGCAAAAGCCGCGGAGCACAAAACTAAACAGCTGCTATATCAATATAAACAAGCGCTTCTAGAGGCTACGAAAGAGGCGGCGGAGATTAGAAAAAAGATTGAAGATCAAAAAAGATACCTATATTATCTAAATCAAAAGATCCAAAACGATAAAAGAGAACTAAAAGTTGAAAAGAAGGCATATTTAGCGGGAGAGAGCAGCTTGTATAATCTTGTCGATTATGAGATAAGAGTGATAGATGATCTAAATAGTATATTAAAAGCAAAAAGAGATCTTCTACTTTTGATAGTCGATTTTTACAAAGCTACTACATCAGGTTGGCAAAAGGATGAAAGTTGAAAAAGATTATTAAACTACTCTTTTACTTGGCTGTGGCAACACTATTTGCAATATCTTTGTATCAATCCTATCAGTGGCTAACGCATAAACCTAAAATGCACAAAAAAGCTCATCATAAAAGATGGGCTCCTATGGTAAAAGTTCAAAAACCTCTTATAGGAGATTTTCATTTTAGTCAATTTCAGCTATCAAAAGTCACCCCTTTTAGAGTTTTAGAGATAAAGCCCAGAGTCTCTTCAGAAGTGATCTGGATAAATCCAAAAATAGTTCAAGGAGCTCTAATAAAAAAAGGCGAGCTTCTCATAAAACTGGATAAAAGCGACTTTTTACTAGAAATTGAGAAAAAGGAGGCCGCGTTAAAAAGGGCAAAACTAAATTTAGTTGAAGAGATTCAAAAACAAAAAAGAGCAAAAGAGGAGTTTAGATATTTTGAGGGAAACATAACCAAAGAGGATAAAGAGTTTGTCTTAAGAATCCCTTACATAGAAGATGCTAAAGCGCAGCTTAAAGCCGCTAAAGCCGATCTTGAGCTAACCCTTCTTCAAATAAAAAGATGCGATATAAAAGCTCCGTTCGATCTAATCGTACTAGATAGTTTCGTAGCTTTAAAAGACGTGGTTTCTCCTTCCAAAACTCTTTTAAAAACCGCTAGGGCTGATAGATTTTTAATAAAAACACTAATAGAGCCAAAAAAACTAAAATATTTAGATCAAAACTCATACGTTTTAATTAAAAACAAAACAAAAGCCTCTTTGTTTACTATAAAAAAAGATCTAGACGATACTAGTAAACTAGCTAAACTTATCTTCCTTTTAAAAGATCCGCTAAAAAGAGAGATATTTTTAAACGATTTTCTAAAAACCCACATTGTAGGCAAAAAAGTCAAAAACGTAGCAAAAATCCCAAGATACGCCATTAGAGCCAACAATAAAATCTGGATCGTCAAAGATAACCGACTACACATCATCCAAAAAGAGCCTCTTTGGGAGGATAAAGAGTTCGCCTACATAAGCGCCGATAATCTCAAAGGATATGACGTAGTTATCAGCAATCTTAGTACCATTTTTGAAAATATGAAAGTTCGAGTCTCAAAGGCTAAAGATGAGATGTAGGGCCGATTTTAACACTCCAATCAGTTGGATGGTAAAAAATCCAGTAGTAGCAAATCTTTTAATGATCTTTTTGTTAGCGGGCGGGATTTTTATGTTAAATTACGTAAAACAGGAGGTTTTTCCTGATTACGAAAGAGACGAAGTTCGCATAAGAGTCTCCTATCCTCAAGCATCACCCACCGAAATAGAAAAAGCGATAATTTTGCCTATCGAAGAAGCTATAAGCTCGGTAGAAGGGATCAAAAGATTTAGAGCGGTAGCAAGAGAGGGAAGCGCAACGGTAGACGTTGAAGCTTTTAGAGGATATGATTTACAGACTTTGCAAAACGATATAGAAAACGCTATCTTTAGGATAAGAACTTTTCCAAAAGAGGCGGAAAAACCGATAATCACTAAAAGAAGCTACGAAAGAAGAACAATCTCTTTGATACTATACGGCAAAAGCGATCGGGTCTCTTTATACAAATACGCCCTAAAAGTAAAATACCATCTTCTATCTAATCCAAAAATATCCAAAATCGATATTTACGGTCTATCTCCTCTTCAAATAAGCATAGAGATAAAAAACGATATTTTAAGAAAATATGGACTAAGTACGAAAGATATAAGCGATATAGTTAGAGCCAACTCTCTTGAGTTATCTTCGGGAGTAGTTAAAACGCCTAGGGGAGAGGTGATACTAAAACTCTCCCAAAGGGGAGAAAAGCCTATAGATTTTGAAAATATCCCTATCATCACCACAAAAGAGGGCAAAATAGTCAAACTAAAAGATATTGCTAAAATCGAAGAGGTCTTTGAAGACGAAGACTATTTTGCGTTTTATAACGGAAAGCCTGCAATCAGGATGGAGGTAAGAAATCCGCAAAGTTTCTCACCTATAGAGATCTCAAAAATAGTAGATGAAAAACTACAAACGGCAAAAGAGTTTTTGCCTCCAAATCTTAACTTAGAGGTATTATCAAGCGGTGCGGACGTTTTTGAAGATAGGGTAAAGCTACTTTTAAAAAACGCCGCTCTTGGACTAGTGTTGGTACTCATAACCTTGTCTTTATTTTTAGAACCTAGGCTTGCTTTTTGGGTTATGATGGGGATACCAATCTCCTTTTTGGGCTCTTTTTTACTCTTTCCTATCTTAGACATATCCATTAGTATGATCTCTTTGTTTGCATTTATTATTGCGTTAGGTATCGTAGTTGACGATGCGATAGTGGTAGGCGAAAATATCTATAAATATAGAGAAAGAGGCTGCAAACCTCTAAACGCTTCGGTGCTTGGCGCTAAAGAGATGGCGGTACCGGTATCCTTTAGTATCTTGACCAATATAGTAGCATTTATGCCGATACTTTTCGTGCCGGGAGTAACAGGAAAGATTTTTGAAGCTATTCCTCTTGTGGTAACGGCCGTTTTCGTTATATCTTGGCTTGAATCTATATTTATTTTACCGTCGCACTTAACATACTCAGTCAAAAAAGAGAAATTAAGCTTTCAAAAAAGATTTTCAAAAGCTTTTAGAAGATGGGTTAGATTTAGTTTTGGGAAATTTTTAAATCTGGTTTTACGTCACAGATACGCAACGATAGTGCTGTTTTTGTCTCTATTTGTTCTTGCCCTCTCTTACGCTCTAAGCGGTAGAATGGGAATGCAGTTATTTCCGGACACCGAAGCGGACTATGTTAGAGCATATATAAGACTTCCAGCTGGTAGCGACGTAGAAAAAACCAAAGAGGCGGTTTTAAAGCTCATAAAGAGCGCTCAAGAACTTAAAAAGAGTATAGATAGAGGAGATGAACTAGTCAAAGGAATCTACGCTAGAGTCGGAAGAGGAGGAGCTAATAGTGCGGAAGTTAGAGTATATCTTGCCGATCCGGATATTAGAAAAGAGATAATGTCCACTTTAGAATTTGGTAAAAAGTGGAGAAAAAGGACAGGAAAAATCGAAGGAGTAGAAACTTTGCAATTTTTCTCCAGCGCTTCGGTAGGCGCTCACGGCTCTCCGATTGCCGTAGAACTTAGCCACTTTGATGAGAACGTGCTCAAAAAAACGGCTCAAATGGTGGCTCAAAGCTTAAAAAACTATCCCGGTGTTTTCAATATAGACGCAGGGATATCCAGCTCAAAAGAGGAGATAAGATTTGTTTTAAAACCGTTGGCCTATATTTTGGGCTTTGACGCTCAAACTATAGCGAGAGAGATAAGAGGAAGATTTTACGGTTATGAGGCTCAAAGGATTATCGTAGGAGCCGACGAAGTAAAAATTATGGCTAAAACTCCTCTAAAAGAGAGAAAACTTCTTTACTATTTTGACAATATGTATCTAACTACCAAAGATGGAAACGAAGTTCCTCTTTTAAATCTCATAGATATAAGATGGAACTACTCTCCAATGGAAATAATACGAAAAGACGGCAAAAGAGTAGTTACAGTTGAAGCGGATATTAGGCCAAGAAGTAAAGCTTTGGAAGTTTTAAACGATTTGCAAGATAGCGTCTTAAAAGAGATAAAAAAAGAGTTCCCAAGTATCAATTACAGCTTTGAAGGAAGGCAGACTGAGATGAGAGAAAATCTATCTAGTCTCAAATTTAGTTTTATAATCTCATTAGCCGTTATCTATCTACTTTTAGCAATACCTTTTAAAAGTTACATTCAACCATTTATAGTGATGATAAGTATCCCTTTTGGGATCATCGGAGCCATTTTAGGACATCTTTTGATGGGCTATAGCCTTAGCGTAATAAGCCTATTTGGAATAATCGCGCTTTCTGGGATAGTAGTAAACGACTCTTTGATAATGATCAAATTTGCTAACGAATATAGAGAAAAATTTGGTTTTAGCGCCTTAAAAACCGCTAAAGAAGCGGCTATTCAAAGATTTAGGCCAGTCTTTTTAACTACACTTACAACTTTTGCCGGATTAATGCCTATGATTTTTGAAACATCTAGACAGGCAAAATTTTTGATCCCTATGGCTATTTCACTAGGATTTGGAATCTTGTTTGCTACATTTATAACTCTTATTTTAGTACCATCATTGTATATAATAATTGAAGATATAAGAAGATAAGGGCGAAAACTATATCGCCCTTTTAAACTCCGGATATGACTCGATACCGCACTCTAAAATGTCTAAACCTTCTAACTGTTCATCATCGTTTGCCCTAAAAGGAATTACTTTGTTTATTGCCCAAAGAACTAGATAAGAACTTATAAAAGCAAATACCGCTACTACCAATATTCCTTTTATTTGAGCCCATAAAGACACATCTTTTACAAATATCCCAACAGCTATAGTTCCCCAAATACCGTTTACCAAGTGAACGGAAAGCGCACCAACTGGATCGTCGATTTTAAGGCGATCGAAAAATGGAACGAAAAAGGCTACTAGAGCGCCGCCTATCGCACCAATCAAAATAGGCGTATAGATATCGAAAAGATCCGCTCCAGCAGTGATTGCCACAAGCCCTCCTAGCGCACCGTTTAAAATCATAGTTATATCAAACTTTTTATATCTTAAATACATTATAATCCCAACCACAATAGCTCCCGCAAGACCTGCGGTATTGGTATTCATTATCGTTAAAGCTACAGCATCGGCGTTCTCTTTTGAGCTTATAGTGCCAACGCTTCCTCCGTTAAAACCGAACCATCCAATCCAAAGTAAAAAAGCTCCCAATACTACCAAAGGGATATTAGAAGCCGGAATAACTTTTATTTTTCCATTTACGTATCTACCGTGTCTTGGACCGATTATCAAAATAGCCGCCAGTAACGCCCAAGCTCCCGTAGAGTGAATAACAGTAGAGCCTGCTAGATCGTGCATCGAACTAATATCTAAGATAGTTCCCTCTAAAAAGTTGGCTCCCCAAGTCCAGTTAACTACCACCGGATAGATAAGAGCCGCCATAACTATAGTAAAAATCGTCAAAGGAATAACCTTTGTCCTCTCACTTACACCTCCGCTCATAATATTGACGGTTTTACCAACAAAAGCCATCTGAAACAAAAACGCAGCCCATTTACTCATCGAGTCGTTTTCCCAGCCACCAAAAGCCAACTGATAGCCGACTAATAAAAACATTATAGAAGCAACCGCATATATCATTGTATTGACGGTTAAAACGGCAGTAACGTTTTTGGTTCTAACAAGTCCCGCTTCTAGCATAGCAAAGCCAGGAACCATTAAGATTATGAGAGTCATCGCAAAAAGCGCAAAGAGAGTATCTATAACGTAAGAAAATTGACTTACATCCATATCCCATCCTTTGTGAAAATTTTTTATTATTCTATCAAAAGGATGGGATAATAGATGATTATTTTTTAACCACTTTTAACTATAACTTAAACTAAATGCACAATTTTTAACCAGCTTTATAGAGCCTCTTCGTCGGTTTCACCCGTTCTAATTCTAACTACCTTTTCAATATCGGTAACAAATATTTTTCCATCTCCTATTTTACCGGTTCTTGCATTTTCTATAATCTTTTCTATAACGTTATCCACTTCATCGGCCGGTACTACAACCTCTATCTTAATCTTTGGTAAAAAATCTACGGCGTATTCGGCTCCTCTATATAACTCACTATGTCCTTGTTGTCTTCCATAACCTTTAACTTCTGTTACAGTCATACCGGTAATGCCAATCTCGGCTAATCCCTCTTTTACGTCTTCAAGTTTAAAAGGTTTAATAACAGCTTCAACTTTTTTCATCTCTTCTCCTTTTATTGTAAGGACGAAGGAAGAAGGATAAAGGAGAAAGAGTAACTTTCATTTTCGCCCTTCAACCTTCAACCTTCACCCTATTTTTTAAAATGATACCAAATTATAGATTAAAACCTCTTTCACCGTGTACAGCTTCGTCAAGACCTCTAGTCTCAGTCTCTTCGTCAACTCTTCCACCGCCAGTTATAAGGCTAGAGATAAAGTAAACTACAGCAGTTGCTACAGCTGTATAGATCATAGTAACTACGACAGATTCAAGCTGTATTAACATCTGAGCCGCTCTATCTCCATTATCTTTTAGAGGGCTTCCGTCCCAAGCAAGATTTTGCAACGCAAAGATTCCAGTTGCTATCGCTCCCCAAAGTCCTGCTAAAAAGTGTACACCAAAAGCGTCAAGACTATCGTCATATTTGAAAACTTTTTTCATCCAAGTAATTCCGAAAAATCCAAAAACTGAACCTCCAGCTCCGATAACCAAAGCTCCGAAAACATCCACAAACCCTGCTGCCGGAGTTATAGCAACTAGACCGGCTATCGCACCTGTAGCGGCACCAAGAAGTGTTGGTTTTTTATATCTTATCCACTCAATTATTACCCAAGTCAAAGCACCAACAGCAGCTGCAAAGTTAGTTACCAAAAGAGCGCTTCCTGCTACACCGTCTGCGGCAAATTCGCTTCCAGCGTTAAAACCAAACCATCCAAACCAAAGTAGCGCGGCACCAACAGCGGTTAAAATAATACTTGAAGGTTTCATAGGCTCTTTTGGATAACCTTTTCTACGACCTAACATCAAAGCCATTATAAGACCAGCCAAACCTCCGTTCATATGTACAACCGTGCCGCCGGCAAAGTCTAAAGCGCCGTCATTGTACAAAAATCCACCACCCCAAACCATATGGGCAATCGGAACATATACGAAAGTTACCCAAAAAACTGTAAATATTAGCCACGTAGAAAATTTTAATCTCTCTATTACCGAACCGCTAGCTATAGCTACCGTAATAGCTGCAAAAGTTCCTTGAAAAGCTATAAATACAAATTCAGGATACGAACCGCTCAAAGAGTCTACGGTAACTCCATTTAGAAAAATCTTGCTAAGATCACCTATGATAGCTCCATCACCGTTAAAAGCAAGTGAATAACCCCATAAAACCCATACAATTGAGCCTATTACGTACGCCATAAATACCATCATATAGGTATTTAGTACGTTTTTAGCTCTTGTCATACCTCCATAAAAAAGTGCTAAACCAGCTGGCGTCATAAGCATAACAAACGCCGTAGCAACAATCATCCAAGCGGTATCACCGCTGTTTAGTTTATCTTCCGCTAAAAGCAAAGATGGCATTAAAGCCAAAAGCATAAGCCAAACTCTCTTCATCACTTCTCCTTTTATGATTTGCTCAAGAAAATTGTATCAACAAATAAGATATTTTTTCATATTGTTATTGATTAATTTTTAACCAGTTAATAAGCAACGAGTATATTATAAATCCACCTAATAATATTAATCAATATATTAAATATATAAATCTGTAATCTCTTTACTGTCTATTATATAGATAGAAACAGGCGAATTTATAAAAGCAAAAACAATAAAATATATCTATTGTATATTTTTTAACCATTTTTCTGTATATTTTATAAATAAATAGCTGTTATAATTTTACAATCAAAAAAACAAGGAGAAATGATGAAGCTGGGTGAATTAAAGAGTGCGGGTCATCTACCCACGCTAATCGCTGCTTTTTTATATTTTGATTTTAGTTTTATGGTTTGGACTATGCTTGGACCTCTTGCTAACGAAATAGCCGAATCTTTAGCAAAACAAGGTTTTATACTAGATCCAAACCAAAAGGCAACACTACTTGCGATTCCTATATTGGGAGGAGCCATCCTTAGAATTTTGTTAGGTTTTTTTGTTGACAATATTGGAGCAAAAAAAACCGCAATAATAGCCCAATCAATAGTGATAGTTTCACTCTTTTATACCTTTTTTAGAGGCGAAAACATTACCTATCAAGAATTACTAGCCGTCGCTTTCGGTTTAGGATTTGCCGGAGCTAGTTTTGCGGTAGCTCTTCCTCAAGCCGGACAGTGGTATCCACCTCGTTTACAAGGCTTAGTTTTGGGACTTGCCGGTGCGGGAAATATCGGTGTGGTGATAGACTATATATTTGCACCAAAAATTGCGGAAATTTGGGGATGGCCTTCAGTATTTTTGGTTGGAGGCGTTTTATCGACGATTATCTTAATAACCTATATATTGATGGCAAAGGACGCGCCGCCGGAGATCTATACTCCCAGAAAGAAAAAACCGAGTGATTATCTAAAACTTTTAAAAGATAAAGATACTTGGTGGTTTAGTCTCTTTTATGCAGTAAGTTTTGGCGGTTTCGTAGGATTTGCAAACTATATGAAAGTATATTTGATGGATGTTTACAAACCGGAAATGGCCGAAATAGGGCTAAAAATCTTAAGCGAGTCGAACGTAAAAGTAGTAGCCGGATATTTTGGAGCTCTTTGTATATTTGCAGGAGCGATACTAAGACCTGTTGGAGGCGCAATCGCCGATAAAATGGGCGGGGTAAAATCGCTATATATATTTTACGGAATAGTAGCGGCTATGGCGATATTAAACGCAACTATCGTTAGCAATTTCTATATAGCCATTATAGTACTTTTTACTATTATGGCATTTTTAGGGATGGCAAACGGAGCCGTTTTCCAACTTGTTCCGCAAAGATTTGGTAAAGATATGGGTATAATGACGGGCATAGTCGGATGTGCCGGAGGACTTGGAGGGACAGCTCTAGTTAAGACGTTAGGATGGAGCAAAGCGGCCTTTAATAGCTACAATACAGGCTTTTTTATATTTGCAACAATAGTGATATTAGCAATAATCGGCATAAGTTTGGTTAAGACTAGATGGAGAACAACTTGGGGATTACAAGCTGGGGGAAGGATTTAGAGATTTGATATAAACAACTAATTGAAACCTCTGAATAAATAGAAATTGAGCGAAAGCTTTATCATTTTAGCTTGAAAATTTTATGTTGGTCATAAGAGCAAAAAAGTACGCTTAACCCCGAAGGGGCGCTTGCGTTCGCACTTTTTAATAAAATTTTTAAGCGTTGCCAAAAGCAAAAATGATAACTCGCTTGAGCGAAATTTGCTATTTATTCAGAACACTCAATTTATGATTTTAGACCTTTTTGGAATTGGACAATGAAAGAGAACTTTAAAGTTAGTGCCTTCGGACTGGCAAAAGGAAAAGAGCTTTTAAGCGATGATTCTTATGCGGTTAGGATTTTTGACGATATAGTAGTAGGTATCATCTGCGACGGCGTAGGAAGCGCTCAAGCCGGGAGGGAAGCCGCAAACAGAGTCGTTAGCTATATGCTAAACAATTTTAAATCCAGGCCTTCTAGCTGGAGTATAGAAAAATCTTTGCTAACTTTCATAAAAAATATAAATGAAATTTTATACAAAGAATCTATCTTAGAGTTTGAAAAACCAGAGTTTTTAACTACTATAAGTATTGTTGTGATAGAAGGCAATAGATTGTACGGTGCAAACGTAGGAGACAGTCCAATCTATCTTTTAAGAAAAGGGAAACTTCAAAAACTCTCATTTGATCATATTTTAGAAAAAGGTAGTAACATTTTAACTCAGGCTATCGGTATGAATAATAGTATTGAACCATATTTTTTTGAAAACTTCATTCAACCTAAAGATAAGATACTCCTTTGCAGTGATGGGGTTACATCAGTTTTATCCAAAGAGGAGATTAAAGAAAGACTTAAACTTGATGCTAACTCTTTAATAAAGTTTGCTAGTAAAAAAGTAAAAGACAATCTTCCAGATGATACAAGTGCAGTGGTAATAGAGATTAAAGAGCTAGATATAAGAGCCCAACTCAAACAGCAAAACCTACCTATCCCGCAGAATATAAAAAAAGATGAAATCATAGACGGATATAGACTTATAAAACCTCTTATACAAAACAAAAGAACTTGGTTGGTAGAAAAAAAGGGTGTTAGATATGTTATGAAATTTCCTCCCGCCGAGGCTGCACAAGATAAAAAACTTCTTGATCTTTTCGTTCAAGAAGCCTGGAATGCTAAAAGATTAAAAGCAGGATTTTTTCCAAAAGCGGTTATACCTAAAAATAGAAGCGTTCGATACTATGTAATGGAGTATATCGAAGGCGAAACATTAAAGCAGAGAGTCTCAAAAAGAAACCTACATATTGAAGAGGCGATCAATCTTGCCAAATTTCTCATTGGAGCTTCAAATTATCTTTTAAAATATAATCTAGTCCACGGAGATATCAAACTGGAAAATATCATCATAACTAAAAGAGGAGATAAAGAGATTTTTAAATTGGTTGATTTCGGCTCTATCGTAGAGATATTTTCTCTAACCAATAGAGCAGGAACTCCATCTTACCTAGCGCCCGAAAGATTTAAAGGCTCCTCTATAAACGAATCTACCGAAATATTCGCAATTGGCGTAACTCTATACGAAGTGCTCACTCAAAAGTTGCCTTATGGAGAGATTGAGCCTTTTCAAAATCCTACCTTTAAAAGAGCAAAAAGAGTAAAAGAGTTTAATAGAGCCGTACCGCAATGGTTCGAAACAATAATATTAAGAGCTATAGAGATCGATCCCTCCAATAGATATCAACACTACAGCGAAATGGACTTTGAGCTTAACAATCCGGAAAAGGTAAAACCCTATTTTGATCCAAACGCTACGCTGCTAGAAAAGGAACCGGTAAAAGTTTATAAAAGCGCCTTTATAGTCTCTTTGATTGTAAATTTCATTTTAATAATGCTTCTTTTAAAGTGACTATTTTTTAATCAGTTTATGTAATATTTTTAGAACAATTATTACTATAATATAAATAAAACAAATATCAAGGAAAAATATGAGCGCGGTTGAGAGTTTTATAAACTATAAAGCCAAAACCGGTATGCAGTGCGGAAACTACTCTATAGATCTTCCAAAGTTAAAACCGGGCGAACAGTATAGGTTTCATTTTGACGCGACTAAATGTATAGGTTGTCATTGTTGTGAAGTTGCCTGCAACGAACAAAACAACAATCCTTTTGACGTAAAATGGAGAAGAGTTGGAGAAGTTGAAGGAGGAGTTTTTCCAAACGTAAGCCAGATATTTTTTTCTATGAGTTGTAATCACTGTATCGATCCGTGGTGTCTCAAAGGTTGTCCTACCCAAAGCTATATAAAGCTAGACAACGGCATCGTAATCCACGACGACGAAGCTTGCATAGGGTGTCAATACTGTACTTGGAACTGTCCTTACGACGTACCTGTTTTTCATGAAGAGCGCCATATCGTAACAAAATGCCATATGTGCTTTGAGAGGATAGAAAACAACCAAACTACAGCCTGTGTTCAAGCATGTCCAGAAGGCGCTATAGAGATAGAGGTAGTAAACAAAGAGGAGTGGCTAAATGGCAAAATAGATGAAGAAGGAAACGCACCTGGACTTATTGATGCAAGAGTAACCAACTCCACTACAAGATTTACTCTACCCGAAAATATGCCAAAAACTTTAGAACCGGCCGATAGAGATCTCATAAAACCGGCACACAAAGAGTTGCCACTTGTTTTTATGACAGTTTTAACTCAGGTAAGTTTTATCGGTTTCTTGGCACTTTTGTTGGGAGATATAGCAAGTAAAATCACCTCTTTACCTGAGCCCAATTTCGCAATGGCTTTTACTGTTTTTGCATTAAGCGCCATCGGGCTACCATTGTCTGCTCTTCATCTTGGACGTCCCGTAAAAGCACTTAGCGCTATGAAAAACCTAAAATCTTCCTGGCTTAGTAAAGAGGCGCTCTTTTTAGGTATCTTTACGGCTCTAATGGGAGTAGTGACTCTGTTTTACTATTTTGAAGAAGAGGGTTTTTTAAGAGTGGTTTTAGAGATAGTAACGGCAATAACCGGCACTTACGGTATCTACGCCCAATCTATGATCTATAAAATTCCGGCAAAGCCTACCTGGAACAGAAAAAGTACCACATATCGATTTTTTAGCACCGGTTATATTGGCACTTTGATCTTAGCGGCAATTGCCACTCTAACGAAGGATTTCTCGGTAGTTAATATCTTGCTTTCATTATCGATACTTTTAGGAAGTATACAGATGTATCTCTTTTATGAGTCGCAAAGATTTTACGACACTATAAAAAAAGAGGATCCTTTCTATTATCAGATAAGCAGAGCTAAAAAGCTTTTAGAAAAAGATTTTAAAAAACTTTACGGTTTTCGAAAAAACTCTTTGCCTATAGGCGCCATATTTTTGCCTCTTACAGCGGTAATAGCGTTAAATGCTGGTTCAAGTAGTTTTGCCTTTTTGTCGATCGCTTTAGCCGTACTCATATCTTTTGGTAGTGAATTGGCTGGAAGATTGCTATTTTACAGTAGTGCCGTTAAAACCGGAATGCCAGGAAACTTTTTTGCTGGAAACCAAAGATGATTAGTAATGGAAACCTATGAAAAATTACAAATTGAACGAAGGCTTTGAAATTTTAGCTTGAAAATTTTATGTTCGCCCTTAGGCGAAAAAAGTGCACTCAACCCCGTAAGGGCGCTTGCATTTGTACTTTTTAATAAGATATTTAAGCGTTAGTTTTACTAAAAATTTCAACTCGCCTGAGTGAAATTTGGTAATTTTTAAAGCATTCAATTTAATAAATAGCTGATGTTTAATGGTAAATAAGAGGGAGTTAAAATGATAGGAAAGATTAAAGATTTTTTAGGTTTAGATATCAAAGAGGATAAATACGCACTTGCCGACGATCCACTCTTTGGAAAAATATCTAAAGAGAAAAAACCCGATTTCTGGGTAAAATCTACCTGCGGCTATTGCGGTGTGGGATGCGGACTTTATATAGGCGTTAAAAACGGCAAAGCCACATATACCAAAGGAGATCCGGCTCATAACGTAAATCTAGGCACCCTATGTCCAAAAGGCTTAAGCGAACATTATATTCTCTACGCTTCAAACAGAGCACTATATCCCAAAGTCAAAAAAAACGGAAAACTAACAAACGTTAGTTGGAGTGAGGCTTACGAAAAAGCGTTTGAAGGTTTTAAAAAAGTTCAAGAAATTTACGGGAAAAACGCCGTTGCGGTAATCTCTACAGGACAGCTTTTGACTGAAGAGTTTTACGCTCTTGGAAAATTTGTCCAATTAGGACTCGATACTAGAAATTACGACGGAAATACAACCTTATGTATGGCAAGTGCGGTTATGGGATATAAACAGAGTTTCGATAGCGATGGACCGGTAGGAAGCTACGAAGATATAGCAAAAGCCGATGCGGTATTTGTCATAGGAGCAAACCTTGCCGATAACCATCCTATAATAGTTCACCATCTTATGAAAAACAGAAAAAACAAAAAGATAGTGGTGATAGATCCTAGACGCTCAAAAACGGCGAGACTAGCCAATATATACGTACCTATAAAACCTAGAACAGATTTGGCGCTATTAAACGGATTAGCTTATATAATCTGGGAACAAGGATGGTACGATGAGAGATTTATCAAAGATAGAGCCCTAGGCTGGAGAGAGTTTGTTAAACATATACAAGATTATCAACCCGGACACGTGGCTCATATAACAGGAATTGAGACTAAAGAGCTATACAATCTTGCAAAACTGTACGCAAAAAGCGAAAAGAGCCTTATTTGTTGGACGATGGGAGTCAATCAGTCTTATCAAGGTACCGATACCGTAAGTGCCATAAATAATCTAGCCATTATGACTGGAAAAATCGGCAAAGAGGGGTGTGCTCCTTTTTCTATAACAGGACAATGCAATGCCATGGGAACCAGAGAGTTCGGATTTACCTCATCAATCCCGGGCTACAGAAAATTCGAAAGTCAAAAAGATAGAGAGGAGTTCGCAGCTCTTATAAACGTGCCTATAGAGATGATACCTGATCACAGAGGATATAAATATACCGAAATAATTGAAGCTATAGATAGAGGTGAGATAAAGGCGTTATGGGTGGTATGCACAAATCCTTTGATAAGTTTTCCAAACCAAAAAATGCTTAGAAGAGCACTAAAAAAGTTGGATATTTTAGTAGTTCAAGACGCGTTTATGAGCGATACGGCAAAGATTGCCGACGTAGTTTTTGCTGCAGCTACTTGGGGAGAGAAAGAGGGTTGTTATACAAATAGCGAAAGAAGATGTAACAAAGCCAACAAAGCGGTAGAACCTCCTGCCGACTCCAAAAGCGATTTTGAAATAATTCTGGAGTTTAGCCAATATTTCGGAGTTAAAGAGCTTCTTTTTAAAGATTGGAAAGAGCCTAAAGACGCATTTGAGGAGATTAGAAAAATTTCTCGCGGCAGACTTTGCGACTACAGCGGTATGAGTTATGAAAAGATAGAAAATATGGGAGGGATTCAGTGGCCGTGCAACGAAAAGTATCCTAATGGATGCAAACGGCTCTATAGCAAAGATATGCCTTTTGAACATGAAGATGGCAAAGCAAAATTTATAAATGCCCATTGGGAGCCTCTACAAGAAGATATATCAAAAGAGTTTCCTCTTATATTAAATACGGGTAGAACGGTTGAACATTTTCACACTAGAACCAAAACAGGACAGATAAAGATTTTGGACGATTTAGCTCCTGAAGCTTGGTGCGAGATAAATCCTCTTGATGCCGAAAAACTAAAAGTTAAAAATTATGATCGTATAACTATAAGCTCTTCTAGAGGCAAAGTTGAAAATCTAGTTGTAAAAGTCACACAAAGAGTCGCACCAGGAACGGTATTTGTACCTTTTCACTACAATACTCAGCTTATAAATATATTGACTCAATCTCTATTTGATCCAAAAAGCGGCGAGCCAAACTTCAAACAGACCGCCGTTCAGTTACACTCCGAAAAAGTTCCAAAAGGTATAGTTTTAAAAGAAAATATCGCCGGAGAGATCTCTTACGAAGCTGTTTGTGAAAAAAGTAGTGAAAAGAACAAAATAGAAGATAAAATCAACATTCAAAGCTAAAAGGATGTATATGTTAAAAAGATTGATTGAAGTAAAAGAAAAAAGAAGCGCTAAAATAAACAAAATCGAAAAAATCAAAGCTAAATTGTCCCCAAAAAAGGCTTATGAAAGACTTCAAGAGCTTGCAAAAAAAGGATATGAAGCAATTAGCGAAGAAGATAAAAACATATTTTTGAAATATTTCGGCCTTTTTGACAAAAATGAGTTTACGCCTAAACAGTTTATGTTAAGAGTTAGAATCCCAGGAGGCATACTTACTCCTAACCAGGCAAAAATTTTAGGAGAGTGTGCTAAAGAGTTTGGAAAAGACTATATCGACCTTACCACAAGAATGCAAGTAGAACTTAGAAATCTACATATAGAAGATATTGGGCAAATTTTTGAAAAACTTGAAAGTGTTGGTATAACAACCTATCAAACAGGAATAGACAATTTAAGAAACATAGTCACCGACCCTCTTGATGGATTAGCTATGGATAACTTTTTGGAGAGCCACCCTACTCTTTTAAAACTTCAAGAACTTTTTTTGAAAAAGGATGAGTGGATAGGAACTCTTCCAAGAAAATTTAATACCTCTATAAGCGGAAGCGTAGTTAACAGATGTAATGTTTATGGACATGATTGCTGTTTTGTGTTAGCAATGAAAGATGGTATCTACGGATACAATGTCTATCTTGGAGGGAAAGTAGGTAAAATCGCAAAAAGTGCAGATATTTTTCTGACTCAAGAAGAGGTTGTAGAGTTTTTTGAAAATCTTATAAACCTTTATAAAGAGTACGGTTTTAGAGACAACAGAAACAAAAACAGGCTCTACTTTTTGATAGAAGCCGTAGGAATGGAAAATTTTATCAAAGCTCTAAAAGAGTTCAGCGCAACAGATTTCCAAAGCGCTGGAGAGACACTTTGTAAAATGGAGCATTTTGATAACAATCAAGGAAGAGTTCAGTTAAAAGACGGCTCTTTCGCTCTTCACTCAATAGTCCCAGGGGGTATATTTAGCGGTACCGATATGATAGAAGCGGCAAATTTAGCTGAGGAGTTCGGAAAAGACCTTAGAATATCGGTAGAACAAAATTTATATATCACTGGAGTAAAAAATTGTGAAGAAGTTTTAAACCACAACTATTTTAAAAAATATAAAAATATTGACTCTCCCTTTTTCAACAATCTTATCGCTTGCACCGGAAAAAACGAATGCAACTTTGGAGTAATACCAAATAAACCCGATGCTATAGAAATGGCACAATTTTTAAGCGAAAATATCGACGCAAACAAAGCAAAAGTTAGAATGTACTGGAGCGGCTGCGTAAAGGGATGCGGAATACATGAATTTGGAGATATAGGTTTTGTAGGAGCAAAAGCGAAAGTTAAAGGAGTAGTAGAGTTTGGCGTAGACATTTTGATGGGAGGAAGCCTGACAAAATCTAAAGAGGCTCGTACTATCTTAAAATCCGTTCCTTTGAGATTTGCTAAATACCTTATCTTGGAACTTATGGAAGAGTTTAAAACAAACAGAAGCAAAAACGAAAACTTCGAAACCTTTTTCGAAAGAGTCTTAAATGGATTTTCAAGCGGCGCGATAGCCTTTTTAATGAAGTTTAACTACTACCTTAAAACAAAAGGAGTAAATTATCGATTTAACCTATTAAAACATAAACCTATCGGCAGATTTGAGCCTTTGGAGATATTTGATTTTGGAAACGAGATATACAAAGAGTTAACGGCTAATAAAGCATATCTCGAGGTTTACAACTTTTGGCCTATTGGCTCATCCAAACCTGTTCATCCTTTAAAACTTAACAAAAATTTACCAAAAGAGGTAGCCGATATAGTATATAAAATGGTGCATCCAAACATAAAAGAGAGATATCAAGTGTTTAGCGAAATTTTAAAAGATATCGATTTGTGGTAAATTTTTACTGCAAATCAGAGCTTAAACTCGTTTTCTATCTCTTTTGCTTTCGTCAATCCTTTAATCGTTAGCCCGCTATCGTTTAAAAACTTCTCCTTCTTAAGCTCTTTTAACAGCCTTTTTCCCTCTTTTAGTGAAAACACTCTACTATTTTCCAACATTAAAACTATATCTTTAAAGCTCTCGTTTTCCTCTTTTTTATAGATAGCCAAAAGTAAAACTTTTTTATTTATATCCATAACTTTCCCTAATTAAACCATCAATAAGAGTTGAAAAGATATAATATCTAAAATTTTTCTAAATAGAGGTAAATTGATGGCTGATCTTTTTGAAAAGAGTCAAGATATACAAGAAATAGACATAGAAGAGAGTGTTAAGGCTAGCTATCTTGACTACTCTATGAGCGTTATTATAGGCCGTGCTTTGCCAGACGCAAGAGATGGTCTAAAGCCTGTCCATAGACGCATTTTATATGCGATGAACGAACTTGGCCTAACAAGCAGAGCTGCTTATAAAAAGAGTGCCAGAATCGTAGGGGACGTAATAGGTAAGTATCACCCTCACGGGGATACAGCAGTCTATGATGCACTTGTTAGAATGGCTCAACCATTTTCAATGAGAATACCTTTGGTTGACGGACAGGGGAATTTTGGCTCCATTGACGGAGACAACCCTGCGGCAATGAGATATACCGAAGCTAGAATGACCTCTTTGGCTGAAGAGCTTTTAAGAGATATAGATAAAGATACGGTAGATTTCGTTCCAAACTACGACGATACTCTAACAGAACCTGATGTATTGCCAAGCAGAGTTCCAAACCTTCTTTTAAACGGATCAAACGGTATCGCCGTAGGAATGGCTACAAACATCCCTCCCCACAGAATCGACGAACTGATAGACGCACTTTTGGTTCTCATTGAAAATCCTAATGCAGAGCTTTCCGAAATCATGGAACATATCGAGGGTCCAGACTTTCCAACCGGAGGTATAATCTTCGGTAAACAAGGGATTTTAAACGCTTATAAAACAGGTAGAGGAAGAATCAAAGTAAGAGCTAAAACTCACATTGAAAAAAAAGGTAACAAAGAGATTATTGTCATCGATGAACTCCCATACCAAGTTAACAAAGCAAGACTAATTGAACAGATAGCAAATCTAGTTAAAGAGAAACAGATAGAAGGTATTGGCGAAATTAGAGACGAAAGCGATAGAGAAGGTATAAGAGTAGTAATAGAGCTAAAAAAAGATATATATAGCGATATCGTTTTAAATAATCTTTATAAATCTACCAATATGGAGATAACTTTTGGGATTATACTTCTTGCTATAGAAAACAAAGAGCCAAAAGTTTTTACTCTTATAGAGCTTTTAAATCTCTTTTTAAATCATAGAAAAACGATAGTCATAAGAAGAACTATATTTGAACTCGAAAAAGCCAAAAAGAGAGCGCATATCTTAGAAGGGCTTTTAAAGGCGCTAGATAACATAGACGAAGTTATCAAAACCATAAAAGCTAGCGAAGATACTCCAAGCGCTAGAGTCGCTTTGATAGAAAGATTTGATCTTAGCGAAATTCAAGCAAACGCTATCTTAGATATGAAACTCCAGCGCTTAACCGGCCTTGAGAGAGAAAAACTAGAAAACGAATATAAAGAGCTTATGGCGGAGATAGAGAGACTATCGGCTATACTAAAAAGCGAAGAGAAACTAAACGAGATCATAAAAGAGGAACTTTTAGAGATAAAAGAGAAGTTCTCTACTCCTAGATTAACCCAGATTGTTGAAAGTTACGAAGAGATAGATATAGAAGATCTAATACCGAACGAGCCTATGGTAGTTACTATAACTCATAGAGGTTATGTAAAAAGAGTTCCTCTAAAATCTTACGAAAAACAAAAACGAGGCGGTAAAGGCAAAACGGCCGTTACCACTTACGAGGACGATTTTATAGAAGATTTCTTTATCTCCAACACTCACGATACTTTAATGTTCGTAACGGATAAAGGACAGCTATACTGGCTCAAAGTATACAAAATCCCTGAAGCTGGACGATCCGCCAAAGGTAAAGCTGTAGTAAATCTTTTGCAACTCGAACCGGACGAAAAAATAAAAGCCATTATCCCTACAACAGATTTTGCGGCCGACAAATCTTTGGCTTTCTTTACAAAAAACGGAGTCGTCAAAAGAACAAATCTAAGTGAATTTAGCAATATTAGAAGCAGAGGGATTAAAGCCATAACACTAGATGAAAATGATGAGCTTGTAAGCGCCAAAATCATCACTCCTCAAACACAGTGGCTATTTATAATAACACAAAAGGGAATGTGTATAAGATTTAGAGTAGAAGACGTGAGAGAGATGGGAAGAAGCGCTAGAGGCGTAACGGGTATAAGATTTAAATATAGCGGAGACAAAGTTGTAGGAGCTGAAACTATAAAAGAGGAGCATCAAGAGCTCCTAACCGTTAGCGAAAAAGGTATCGGTAAAAGAACGGAAGCTATTGAGTATAGAGAGCAAAGCAGAGGCGGCAAAGGCGTTATCGCTATGAAGCTTACTCCAAAAACTGGTGACGTGGTAGGTGTAGTAACCGTAGATGAAGATAAAGATTTGATGGTTTTAACCAGCGTAGGGAAAATGATAAGAGTAGATATGACAAGTATTAGAAAAGCCGGAAGAAATACAAGCGGAGTAGTTATAGTAAAACTCGATAAAGGCGACAAAGTCGTAAGTATCGCAAAATGTCCAAAAGAGGAAGAAGAAGGAGAAGAAGTTGAGAAAAGTTAACGTAGCTGTAGTCGGCGCAACTGGAGCTGTTGGCGAAGAGATGTTAAGAGTAATGGAAGAGTACGATTTTCCGGTAAACAATCTTATCCCTTTGGCTAGCGCAAGAAGCGCTGGAGCAAAGGTAGAGTTTAAAGGCGAAGAATATACGGTTTTAGAATTGACTGAGAAGGTATTTGAAGAAAAAGAGGTTGAGATAGCCCTTTTTAGCGCGGGTGGAAGCGTATCGGCTCACTATGCTCCATACGCTGTAGAAGCAGGAGCCGTAGTTATCGACAACACAAGTCATTTTAGAATGGAACCAGATATTCCATTGGTAGTTCCGGAAGTAAACCCTGATGATATAGCGGCTTGGCAAAACAGAGGTATCATAGCAAACCCAAACTGTTCTACAATCCAGATGGTACAGGCTCTAAAACCTTTAGACGATATTTTCGGAATCAAAAGAGTGGATGTTGCCACATATCAAGCTACAAGCGGTGCGGGAAAAAGTGCAATGGAAGAGATGGTTACGCAAATGAGAGATTTTTTCGCTTTTAAACTGGATGAGAGCGAACATAACAAGTTCCCACATCAAATCGCTTTAAACGTTATTCCCCAAATTGACAAATTTATGGATAACGGTTATACCAAAGAAGAGATGAAGATGGTGAATGAGACCAAAAAAATAATGCATAAAAATATCGAAGTAAGTGCAACCTGTGTTAGAGTCCCAGTTCTTAGAGGACACAGTGAAGCAGTTACTATCTGGTTCGAAAGAGATATAACTGCAGATGCTGCAAGGGAAGCTCTATATAACGGAAAAAATATTGTAGTTATAGATAATCCTCAAAATAGTGAATATCCTATGCCTATAACGGTTGTGGACAAAGACGAAACATATGTAGGAAGAATCCGAAAAGATATCTATAGAGACAACGTACTTCATATGTGGGTCGTTGCGGACAACTTAAGAGTAGGTGCCGCTACAAACGCGGTTAGAATAGCTTTAAAATGGTTGGAAATGGAGAGCTAATGAATTTATTAGAAAATATTTTTGAAAATCTGCTATGGAAAGGAAGACTTTTTATAATTTTAGCCGTAATTTTTGGAATGTTTGGAGCGGTAGTACTCTTTATCGTAGCAAGTATAGATATTTATCACGTCGGTACTTATACCTTTGAGGTTTTAACTTCCGGCTCTCATCCGAAAGATTTTCATGAAAAACTTGTAGGAGATATCATAGGTGCAGTCGATTTATATCTTATTGCTGTAGTAATGCTGTTATTTAGCTTTGGTCTTTATGAACTATTTATTTCAAAAATAGATGTAGCTGAAAGAAGTGAAAGCTCGAAAATTTTGCAAATCCATAGTCTTGATCAGTTAAAAGATAAACTTGCTAAAGTTATTGTTATGGTATTAATTGTTAGTTTTTTTAAAAGGGTTTTACATACCGAATATAACGGAGCGTTAGAGATGTTATATTTTTCAGGCTCTATCTTTGCTTTAGCAATAGGGCTCTACTTTTTACATAAAAGTTCAAATTCACACTGATCAAAAATCGGCTTCGCCGAATTTAAAATATAAAGGATTAAAATGATTTTCGTAGACGCATGTTTTAGAAAAAAGACCCCCTACACTCCTATATGGATGATGAGACAAGCCGGTAGATATCTTCCAGAATACATGGAAGTTAGAAATAAAGCAGGAGATTTTTTGACCCTTTGTAAAAATCCTAAGATGGCAGCCGAAGTAACACTTCAGCCTGTAGAGATTTTGGACGTAGATGCGGCTATTTTGTTTAGTGATATACTAGTAATTCCTCTTGAAATGGGAATGGATCTTAGATTTGAAAAGGGAGAAGGTCCCGTTTTTAGCGATCCTATAAGAAATATGGAAGATTTAGAGAGACTCTACGACTATCCGGAAGAGAGATTAACTTACGTTTATGAAACTATAAAGTTAGTTAGAGAAAAACTTCCAAAAGATAAAGCATTGATAGGTTTTAGCGGTGCCCCCTGGACACTTGCTACATATATGGTAGAAGGAAGCGGCTCTAAAACCTACGCAACTATAAAAAAACTTATATATACAGAACCAGAGTTTATGCACGCGCTTATGATAAAAATAACCGAAGCTGTAAAAGCCTATCTCGTAAAACAGATAGAATCTGGCGTAAATGCTGTTCAGATATTTGATAGCTGGGCTAGCGCTTTGGAAAAAGATAAATTTTTTGAGTTCAGTTGGGATTATATGGTGGATATTGCTGAATTTTTAAAAGACAAATACCCGCATATTCCGGTTATTTTGTTTCCAAAAGGAGTGGCAGGGTATCTAGACGCTATTTATGGAAAGTTTGACGTCTTTGGTGTAGATTGGGGAACCCCTATAGATTTGGCAAAAAAACATCTTGGAGATAGATACGTACTACAAGGAAACATGGAGCCTACAAGACTCTACTCTAAAGAGGCCACAAAAGATGGAGTTGAAAAAATTGTCGAAATAATGGGAGCAAAAGAGGGACATATATTCAATTTGGGACACGGAATGCTACCGGATCTTCCCGTAGAAAACGCAAAATTTCTTGTAGAGCTTGTCCACGATCTTACTAAGAGATGAGATATATTTTTGGTCCCGTAAATTCTAGGAGATTCGGTCTATCTTTAGGGATAGATCTGAGTCCCGAGAAAAAGAGTTGCAACTTTGATTGTCTTTACTGCGAATTAGAATCCGCAAAACCAAAAAACACCATAGACAATCCTCCTAAAGTTGAAGATATTTTAAAAGAGTTAAAAGAGTCTTTAAATAGGTTTGACGATATAGAAGTTATAACTATCACTTCAAACGGAGAACCTACTCTATACCCCTATTTAAAAGAGTTAGTCGATGAGATAAAAAAGATAAAAAAAGATAAAAAATTGCTTATCTTATCAAACGGTGCTTTGATATATAAAAAAGAGATTCAAAACATACTAAAAGAGATAGATATAGTAAAACTATCTCTCGATTGCGCCACAAAAGAGTGTTTTAAAAAGCTTGATAGACCTTTAAAAGAGATATCTTTAGAAAAGATAGTAGAAGGTTTAAAAGAGTTTTCCAAAAGCTTCAAAGGCTCTTTAATCATAGAAATTTTAGTTGTTAAAGGAATAAACGATAAAGAAGAGGAGTTTGAGAAATTAAACGAAGTTTTAAAAGAAATAAAACCTGAAAGAGTCGATATAGGAACAATAGACAGACCACCGGCATACAAAGTCTCGCCTGTCTCTTACGAGAGACTATTTGAACTATCAAAAAAAATAGAAAATTTACCTGTTACTATAGCCCATAGAAACAAAACATATAGAACCAACAAAGATATGAGCAAAGAGGAGATTTTACGTACATTAAAACGAAGACCTTTTACTTTAGAAGATATTGAAGCCATTTTTTCTAAAAAATCACTAAAAACTTTTGAAAAATTACTAAATGAAAAAAAAATAGTAAAAAAAGTGATATCAAACACTACTTTTTATACCACAAATATTGACAAATAGAAAAAAATCCTTTATAATTCTACTCGTCTTTCAAAGAGAGCCTTAAAAGATTCCGGATTAGCTCAGTGGTAGAGCAACCGGCTGTTAACCGGTTGGTCGCAGGTTCGAATCCTGCATCCGGAGCCATTTTACTTCATAACCCTCATAAAAATCATCCTCGAAATTATCGCCCAAGTAAAAAAGCGATAAAATATCTTAAAGAAATCATTACTATTGATATTTTAATAGCTCAAAAAAGATAGTGTATACTTAAGTTCGCAATTTTACTTGAAGACTCTTTTGATTTTTTTCTAAGATTTGAGATTTTCAAAGGAGTTGGATAGACTTCCCAGTGAGGAATAAAACAAGTAGGAGGAAGCCTATCTAAGAGAAATAATAACAAAAAATAGATGAAATAAAAACATTCAAAAAGATAATGACACAGTTTGTGTTTGAGGAAGATCCACTTTTATCAATGATGAAATGGGTGATGGAACAGTTGATGAAGATAGAGTCTGAGATGAAAGTTGGAGCTAAAAAAGGTGAGCATAATAGTGAGAGAAAAAGCTATTTCAGTGGTTATAGATCAAGAAGGTTTGATACAAGGTTAGGGACAGTTTATCTTAAATTTTAAAGATAAGAAAAGGTGACTTCATTCCCTTTACCATTACCGATCGAAACAGATCACATTGCAAAAAGAGTATCCAAACGCAAGGGTTGACGCTTTGCATGAGAAAGTGAAAAACTATGTAAGAAAAAATTTTGATATACAGAGCATTTGTAATGACCCCTTATATGTTTCACATCTAAACTACAAACTGGAAGTAATCTTAAAAAAACAGTTATCAAAAAAATTTTCTCAAACAGCAAACTATCTTCAACAAAAGTTTTATAAAAAATATAATAAAATTTTATTTAAGAATTGTAAGATATAATATAAACAAGCATTAATAAAAATTATATATAAAAAGGAAGGAATATGAAAAAAACATTAGTATTTATTATACTCTTTCTAACTTTAAATTATTTAAGTGCCGGTAAATTAGAGTTTAAACAGCGACTTATACAAAGTGCTACTGAAAAAGCTCAAAACGGAGATCCAAACGCACAATTTACCTTAGGAGAGATGTATTATTTAGGTTTTTTGGGAAAAAAAGATTATAAAAAAGCTATAGACTGGTACGAAAAAGCAGCAAAAAACGGACATATAAAAGCAATGTTCAATCTTGGATACATCTACTTTACAGGTAAAGGCGCCGAAAACGACTATTCAAAAGCGCGATACTGGTTTGAACAAGCTGCCGAAAATGGAGATCCTAAAGCTCAAAGATATCTAGGAGAAATTTTTTATAAAGGACTTGGAGTAGCAAAAGATTACAAAAAAGCGTTTTACTGGTATAAAAAAACGGCCGACCTTGGTTATCCAAAAGCGCAATATATCGTCGGACAAATGTATAAAAGGGGTTTGGGAGTAGAAAAAGATCTAGAAAAAGCAAAATATTATCTTATTCGATCAGCATCCCAAAGTTGTTCGGAAGCAGAATTGGAGCTTGGGAAAATGTATTTAAACGGTGAAGGAGTAGAAAAGAGTGAAGAAAAGGCTCTATATTATCTAAAAAAGGCTCTAAAAGACGGAAAAAAAGAGGCTAAAAAGTATTTAGAAAAGATAGAAGAATGAAATATTAAATAAAGAGAGTTGGAAAAAACAAATTATGCTTTCCAATCTTTCTTTAATAATGACTTTCTCTAAACAATTATTCATTTTCATCTAGACCGGGCAAAGTCTCTTTTCTTATGATAACTTTCCAACCGTAAGTATCTAAAACTTTTTTTGCTGGTCTATAGCCATTCATATAAGAGTACTGCATCCAATATTTTGCTAGTTCTAGTTCCTTTTTTACTCCCTCTCCGGTTAAATACATCTTTCCTAAATAGTACTGTGCTTCAGCGTGCCCGTGTAAAGCGGCTTTTTCAAAAAGTTCAGCAGCGATAGAGAAATCCTGTTTTACCCCTTTTCCACTATAAAACATCTTACCTAATATAAAATGAGCTTGAGGATAGCCTGAATCGGAAGCTTTAGTAAACCAATAAAGAGCCTTTCCATAATCAGTAGAAACGCCTTCACCTTTATAATACATCGTTCCTAAATATAACATAGATTTAGGATCTCCATTTTTCGCCGCTTCTTTGAACCATTTTAGTGCTTTTTTGTAATCCTTTTTTACCCCTATTCCATTATGATACATATATCCGAGATTAAACATTGCTTTTATATGTCCGTTTTTTGAGGCTTTTTCAAAATAATCTACAGCTTTATTATAATCTTTTGTTACTCCCATTCCTAAAAAATACATTTCACCTAAAGAAAAAAGGGCATTAGGATCCCCTTTTTCGGCTAGCTTAATAACAGAATTATATGCTCTTTGAATAAATTCACTTTTATTATCTGAAGCAAAAAGAATAGTTAATGTTAATATTGAAAACACAAATACTTTTAAAAACGATATTTTCTCCATTTTATACTCCTTACTTTTTGTGACATTTGGCGCACCATAACATCATTCCTTTTCCCCTATAACCTTTTAGCATAAAGCCGTTGTTAGATACATGTGGATTATGACAACTTATACAGGAAAGTTCTTTAGTAGGATCGGTAGGATCTTTTTTTCCTCTAGTAGGATGAGCTTTTTTAGAAAAAGTCATTACAACGTGAGGTTGTGTTTTTTTATCAGTATGACAGGTAGTGCAAAGAGACCAAACATCATATCTTAAAAATTTTTTATCATTATTTCCGTGCGGATTATGACATTTATTACAACGTCCATCATCTACGGGTTCGTGTCTATATTTTTCTTTGTAAAATCTTTTCTTAAATTTTTCATGACAATTCAAACAAATAGGTGCTATAGGATCTTCATATAAAAATTTTGATTTATCTTTATATTTTTTATTAAATTCTCCCGCTTTTCCACTATGACAACTTGTCGCACATAGCCAATTAGCCGCAGGCGCATGCATATATTTTTCTGACATCATATATTTATGGCACTCATAACAGTTTGAGTCTTCACTATTGTGAAAAACAACACCCTTAATTTCATTTACACTCATATCGTGACATTCGGAGCATAATTTTTCATTTTCTTGATTGTGAAAAAAGACCCTTTTATATTTTGAAGATGGATATCTATATTTTTTTCCCAAAATACTCCTAAAAAATACCTCTAAACTATCTTCTAAAACTTTTTTATCTTTATAAAAACCTTTTATAGATATTTTATTGATTCCTAAATCATAAAGTTTAATATTAAAATATAGAATATCTTCATGTTTAACTGATTGAGGTGTTATTTTTTTATCAACCACCACTTCGTCATTTAATAAAACTATAATCTTATCGACTTTGTCTACCTTTTTAACTATCAAAGACAAATAATTTGATTCATATATACTATTGCTTTTCGGCCATATAATATATGAGCTATTAGACGAAGTTGTAGATTTGCTATCTAATTCATTGGCAAAAAGAAAAGTAAATAAACAGATAAAACAATAAAATATTTTTTTTACCATCTTCCTCCACTTTCTGTAAGTGATATACAAACATCTTTTATGTTATCAATTTTTTCCAGTAGTAAAAATCTTCTATTTGAAGCATGAGGATTATGACAATCGACACAATCAAACGAGCCTTTTAAAAACTTTTTATCTATTATTTCACCCATGTCTTTTTTCTTTTTAAAAAGCGACAAATAGGCTCTCTTTGAAGTTTTATCCGTATGACAAGTTGTACACAACCTCCAGACACTTTTTCTCAAAAAATATTTGCTTATACCCGAAGAGTGAGGATTGTGACATTTGTTACATTTTCCCGCTCCTACCGGATCGTGTTTAACCATCTTCATACTCCATAATTTTCTCTTTTTTGTATGGCATTTAAGACATAAGGGACCTATAGGATCAGGATAAATAAATTTTGATTTATCTTTCAAAGCTCTATTTTTTGTGCCTGTTTCTCCGTTGTGACAAGGAAGACAAACAAAATTTACGGTAGGAGCATGCGCATATTTTCTAGATAAAAGATTTTTATGACAATTGTAACAGTTCGATTTCTCCACATTTTCAAACGCTATACCGGACTCTTCGTTCACACTCATATCGTGACATTCACTACAAGCCTGTTCGTATAAATTGTTGTGAAAAAACTCTTTTTTATAACCATTAGGTACAATTTTATAGTATTTTGACAAAAAAGCTTTATTAAAAAACTTAATCGTTTCTTTTTCTACTTTTTTACCGTTTTTATAAGCGTAAACCTTTACAAAATTTTCCCCAATAAAAAACATAAGAGTCTTACAATAGGTATCTTTATCTTCTTTCACCTCTATTTCGTATTTTATATTGTAACTAGTTCTCAAAACAATTTTATCGATACTTTTATCAAAAACTTTTACCGTAACCGTAACAAATTGTTCCTCAAATACGTTATTTTTAAATGGCACAATAACTGAAAAATATTTATTTGAAACTTTTTTAACAAGGGAAGCCACAAAGGAAGAATCATCTTTTTTTATCTCTTCACTAAAAAGAGAAGAGATTAAAAATAATATAGAAAAGATTAGTAAAAAAACTTTGTAACTCCCCTTTTTATTCATTCATTTATCCTATTTTTTAAATACTTCCGGGCTAAATTTGTTTTTTTGATTTACCCTATCGTACTCATATTTTTTATGACAGGCAGGCTGACATGAACCGCCGTTATCCGTTTTAATATACCTCATTGGAAATTTTATACCACCAAACTCGGTATATCTTCTTATTAGGCGAGGATATTTTGAAGCATGTTCATCATGACATACTCTACAAGACCTACCTTTTTTATTGTTAACATGTAGATAGTGTAAATTTACTTTACCGTCTCTAAAACCGGTTTTATCGGAATATTTCTCACTAAACTTTTCAATTTTATGACATTTAAAACATATAAAATCTTTTTTTGTTTTAAAATCGTCATAAAACTCAGTAGTATAAGTTCTTCTAAGAATGCTAAAATGGTTTGAACCGTGCGGATTGTGACAAGCCGCACATCCACCCTCTTTAACTACATCTTTTATAGGTTTATGCCATATAGGATTGTCTTTTAAATGTTTCTCCATATTCATCAACATTCCGCCATCTTCATCAGACTTTAAGCTTTTGTTATGACAACTTAAACACATTTTAACTTGTTGTTTTTTAAGTATTCCTTTATGGTTTGTCGCATGCGGATCGTGACATTCTAAACATCTGTTTTTACTATCTGAAATAGCTCCGTGTTTATATTTTACTTCATTAATCCACTTTTTCATATCAACATGATTTTCTAGTTTTGAGTGGCAATCTAGACATAGATTGATCTTACCATCATCTTTTAAAAGTTTTTTGAAATCAGAAGTATGTGCTTCATGACACTCTACACAATTTTTCTCAGCCGGTTTGTGCTTATAGGAGGCTTTCATATTTACGACTTTTTTAATCTTTTTCTTATTGCCAACACTATGGCATTTTAAACAGAGATCGTTAACATTTTTCCCTTTTAAGAGGTTTTTAGAGTTTGATTGATGCGGATCGTGACAATCCGTACATCTTCCCTCTTTAACAGGTTTGTGATCTATCTTTTTATTATATCTTACTTTATGGCACTTATAACACAACTCTTCAATATTTTTTGTGATTATCTTGCCTGGTTTTACTCCCGAAGATACGTGACAAAGTTCGCATGCACCCATCTTAAAAGGTTCATGAAGATTTCTTTTTAAAGGTTTGAACTTTTGAGGTAAATCTTCTAATTTAACCAGTTTCGCCTCTTTTGCCTTTGCTTTAGTATGTTTTAGCTTCTTCTCTTCCTTTAATTTTTTCAGTTCTATTTTTAAGGCTTCTTCCGTCTTTTTCTCAATTAGCAAAATCTTTTCTTTCTCTTTGGCTTTTACGCTCTCTCCAATCTCTTCGGAAATCTTTGAAATATTTATCTCACTTAACTCTTCTTCGGTAATATTGGCTTCGGTGGGAAAAAATCTCTCTGGTCCTTCTATAACACCTTCTAATATACTCTTTGTAATTTTTTCAACTCTAGCAATCTTTTCGCCAAAATCTATTTGAGAAATATAGTATCCACCTATTACAAACAGTAACGCAAAAAATGTTATAAAAACCAAATTTTTAAGTTTCATTCCCACACCTTATGATTATAATACTTTTAATTAATATTCAAATTTGCCCACGGGACACTCTTTTGCATTAACCTTTTTTCTTATTAAATGCTCTTTTGATGCATGATGAGGATTGTGACATTTATTACAGTTTATATTCTTTTTTGGTTGCGAAACCGGAATATGACATTCAAAACATAACTCCTGAACTGTTGGAGTTAAAATTGCTGCCGGTTTTGATCTTTTAGGAGCGTGACAGACCTGACATGCCCCCATGATAAAAGGTGGATGTTGATATTTTTGTACAGGTTTAAATGCTTGGGGAAGCTCTGTTTCATCAATTTTTTTTGTACTTCCGGTATGGTTTTTAATATATTCTACGTTTATATTTGGATCCATAAAAATGTGATGAGAGCCTCTTAGTATATTTTCTAATATACTCTCATTAATCTTTACAAATTTTGTCAAATTAACCCCACTTACGGCTATACCTACTAATGCCAATATTAAAACACCGGCAATAATCAAACTTATTTTTATTTTATTATCTTTCATTTTCAGCCTCTCTAAAATTAATGTTTTTCTTCATCAGTATCATCGTCGTTCTCCATCTCCGTCTCTTTTGCAACGGAACTATTTTCCGATTCTGTATCTATCTCTTTTTCTGCTGCGTAATTTGGCTCATCTCTTTTATAATCATAAAAATCTTTATCGTAAACCGTTCCTATTTTATCCAGCTCTTTGCCAAGTTCATAATGTCCTACGTATTTATGACAATCTACACACATCGCTGGTACCTTTTTATGGTCAACCTCAACTTTTAGTTTACCGCTAAAATATGCTTTATGAGCTAAGAATGCTTTTTTATTTGGTTTTGTGGCCCTAAGTAAATTTTCATGGCAATGCAAACAGCTACTATCATATGTAAAATGTCTTCTCTCTTCCCTTTTTTCTTTCCAATCAATATTATAGGTATCTTTAGTTACTTCCGTCACCACGTCGTGAATTCCCGTTCTAACTTTTTGGATCAAATATCCATGAAGCGAATCGTGAGGCAAATGACAATCGGCACATTTAGCTACAAAACCGCTTTTACCAAAACCTCCGTGCACACTATTTAAATACGCATTTGCCATAGGTTGCATTGAGTGACATGAACTACAAAAATTCACTCCCGATGTCTCTTTTACGGCAATTGTAGTTATATAAGCGATTACTAAACCTACTACTGTAAATATAGCTCCTAAAACGACGACTATTTTGAAGCTAGGTTTTCCATTTTGTCCAAAATCGTTTTTTTCCATCTTTTTTTCCCCTTCATAATTTATTGATTGAGGTTTAATTTCCCTATTTTCTCCAATCATTATCCTATCCTTTGTCACATATTTATAATTTTTAATAATTATATTAATAAATCAAAATTGATAGAAATTGTAGAATAAGTTTTATTAAAATAAATTTAAATTTAACGCCATGATTTAATTTATATTTTTATTTTATAAGATAGATAAGT
This sequence comes from Nitrosophilus labii, assembly GCF_014466985.1. NCBI lineage: Bacteria > Pseudomonadati > Campylobacterota > Epsilonproteobacteria > Nautiliales > Nitratiruptoraceae > Nitrosophilus > Nitrosophilus labii. Next base: position 505,886 of record NZ_AP022826.1, on the reverse strand, counting down.
ATTTCTTATGATTTTATAAAGAAATTTTCATCATATTTTGGATTTTAAACAAAAAATTTTAAAATATTGCAAAAAAGTAGATTAAAAGTAGCCTATTTATGAGCCTTTCATCACAGCAATATCACAAATACATCCGTAAGATTTTCATTTTTAATAAAAGAAATATATCAAATTTGACTATAGAATAATTATTTTTTATTATCGGTAATTTAATATAAGTTTATATATCTGATTTTTTTAAAAAGTATTTTTTTTAGATACCACCCCTATAAATAGCTAAAAAAGCGATATTTTATCAAAAAAAGATATTAATTTGTTTTTTTAAGAATGTATCATATTTTTTTAGCTATGAATAGTGTAGAAATTCCCATCGAAAAAGATCTGTTGTACATTATCTCAAAATCATTCTCTTCAAGTTCTTGTATAAGTTTTTCGGTAGTTAGAAAGTTATCGATAGAGTTTGGAAGATACTCATACGCCTCTTTATTTCCAGAAACTATGCCGCCAACAGTCGGCAATATTTTTTTCATATAAAATTCAACAACATTATCTACAAAAGAGATCTTTTCTCTTTTGGTAAACTCTAATATTATCAGCATCCCTCCCGGCTTAAGTACTCTGTGAAACTCTTTTATCGCCTCTACTCTATCTACAACATTTCTTATGCCGTAACTAATACTTATAAAATCGCTCGAATTATCTTCTAAGGGTAAATCCTGAGCAAATGCCTCTATATAACTAAATGTTGGAAACTTCTCTTTTGCAACTTTTAGCATACCTGAAGAAGGATCTATACCTAGATACTCTTTTACAAAAATATCTTTCTTTTCAGCCCGTTTTTGCCAAAAGCCCAACATATCTCCCGTACCACAAGCTACATCTGCAATTCTGTCAATATTTTTTTTTCCATAAAACTCATAAGCTTTATCGCATGCTTTTTTTCTCCATACAACATCACTTCCAAAACTCAAAACTCTATTTGCCAAATCATATGTCTTGGCAATATCATCAAACATAGATACAATCTTCTTTTGTTTATTATTCATTTTCGCTCCATATCACTAAATCTTTACCTATATTTCTTTTATTCAATATTTTTAATTCTCTATTTAAAGAGTATCCTAGACCCTCTTTGAATTTTGGTGCTATAAAAAAAAGATACCAGTTTACTATTTTAGAGGTAGCTTTTAACATACCCTCTCCACCTTCTATCATTATATATCGATACTCTTTAAGCCTCTCAAAACTACTCTCTATATATACTTTTCTATTTTTTACGCTAAAAATGGGAATATCTTTATCAAAGTCCTTTTTTTTGCTATAAATCAAAACATCTGGTGCTCTACCTTGTACCAATCTGCTATCTAGCGTCGGTCTGTCAGTTCTGATCGTATTTCCTCCTATAACCAATAGCTCTATTTTATCTCTTATTTTATGAACGTACTCTCTTGATTTTTTAGAACTAATAATACCTGGAGCTATTATACCGTTTAATGTTTGAGCCAGTTTAAAAAAAACAAATCCATCGCCTCTCCATTTTTTAAAGGGTTCTATCAACTTTTCACCCTCTTTTGCCATTAAACCCTCTTCAACTAACATTCCAGATTTTTTCAGATTATCAACTCCACCTGACGCCTCTATGTTTGGGTCTTTTACGCTTATAACTACTCTTTTAAATTTTAGATTTTTTATGAGAGTTGAACAGGGAGGAGTTTTTCCATAATGGTTGCATGGCTCTAAAGTTATGTATATAGTAGCGTCATAAAAAAATTTTTTAGCATTTTGTTGAAGATAAGTATGGATTTCCGCAGAATCGCTTAGTTTTAAAATTTCGTTATCACCACTTAATCTATGATAGGCTTCTTTGATGGCTAAAACTTCAGCATGAGGCTCTCCGGCTTCTTTATGAGCCTCAATAGACAATATTTTTCCATTTTTAGTTACAACGGCACCAACCGCCGGATTTGGATACGTCAAACCTTGATATTTCCAAGCCTCATCTATAGCTAGGCTCATACAAAATCTATCGAAATCTACCATTCAAAGTATGTCTTTGCAGAAGCGATCTCGTTCATATCAGCTTTCTCTTCGCCACGATCCGTTTCTATAACCAGTTCGGGCCATTTAACCTCTTTAAGTTTACCTTTTAACTGTGTTCCATCATCAAAAACTATATGAACAAGCTCGCCCACAGAATTTTCAAAGTGAGAAGGCTTTTTGAGTTTTCTCTCTATTCCCGGTGAGCTTACTTCAAGATTATAATCTCCTTTAACTGGAGGATTAACATCCAAAAGAGGAGAGATCATATTGCTAATATCGGCACAAAGATCAAGATCTACACCTTCATCAGACTTTATAGTCACACGAAATATGGTTCTACCTCTTTCCGTAACAGTCTCTATATCGTATAATTTGGCTCCACAACTCTCGACTATTTTTTTGATCTCACTCTCAAGACTCACTTATCTTCCTTTATCTTGTCAAAAAGTTCTTCGATTCTTTTTGATTTTTCGATATTTTCGTCAAACTTAAAATGAAATTTAGGACATTTAAACCATCCACTAGATTCTAAACAAAAACTCTGAAGCAAAGAAGCCGCTTTTTTTAGTTTTTTTAATATCTCTTTTCTCTCCTCTTCAGTATATATTGAAGGGTCTATATATATATCAGCGTCATACATCCCTTTTTTAACTATAACTTCAGTTATCGTTATCCCTCTTAATATCTCATCATTTAAATTACCTAGAGCTTCAAAGATAAGCTCTCTCAATAAAGATGCGGCTCTTGCTCTTTTTATCTCACTCGGAGTCATTGGCTTCCTTTAAAGTTAGTGATTAAGTGACTATTAAAAAAGTAAGAAGTGAAAAGTTGACTTCTTATCCATACTTTTCAAGATTTCTTTACATTATCACTTATAATGTCGCCGCCTCTTCAATCTCTTTATAAGCCTCTATATAATCGCCTACTTTAATATCGTTGAAATTTTCTAGCATTATACCGCACTCATAACCTTTTGATACCTCTTTAACATCATCTTTAAATCTCTTTAATGAAGCAATTTTCGTATCATATATAACTACACCATCTCTTATCACTCTTGCTTTAGCATTTCTCTCTATTTTTCCGTCAGTTACCATACATCCTGCAACTGTTCCCACTTTTGGAACGTTAAACGTCTCTCTAACTTCTGCTTGTCCTAGAGCTTCCTCTTTTATTATAGGAGAGAGAAGACCACTAAGAAGAGCTTTTACATCATCTATCAAATCATAGATTATAGAATAGGTCTTTATCTGAACTCCAAGCTGTTTTGCCTTGTTTTTAACTGAACCTGTAGGTCGTACATTAAAACCTAGTATTATTGCATTGTCACTAGCATCGGCCAATGTAACATCACTTTCAGCTATTGCACCTACGCCTGCATGTATGATATCTATTTTAGCTTCTTCATTTTTCAGTTTTTCTAGACTACCTTTAATCGCCTCCAAGCTCCCTTGAGTATCAGCTTTTATGATTACAGGAAGTTTTTTGATCTGTCCCTCTTTAACTAGTTGGCTAAGCTCTTCTAAAGTAACCTTAGTAGATTTAGAAAGTTCTTTTTGTCTTTCAAGTTCAGCTCTTTTTTCCGCAAATTCTCTAGCAGTTTTATCATCTTTGACTGCTATCATCACATCACCGGCGTTAGGAACTTTGTCAAGCCCCACAACAACTCCTGGTTCACCAGGTCCAATCTCTTTTATAGTTTTTCCTTCGTCATTTATTAAAGTTCTTACTCTCCCATAAGCTATACCACAAACAACATGATCGCTTTGATGTAATGTTCCGTTTTTAACTATAACTGTTGCTACAGGCCCTTTACCTTTTTCAAGTGAGCTTTCGATAACTACTGCTTTAGCTTCTCTTTTTGGATTAGCTTTAAGCTCCAATACTTCAGCTTGAAGAAGAATTGTTTCTAACAGGTCGTCAATCCCTTCTCCGGTCATTGCGCTAACTTCTACAAACTCATAATCTCCACCCCATTCTACCGGTGTGATCCCTAACTCAGAAAGTTGTGATTTAACAAGATCCGGATTGGCATCTGGTTTATCTATCTTGTTGATAGCCACAATCATAGGAACTTGAGCACTTTTCGCGTGATTAATAGCTTCTACAGTCTGAGGTTTTACTCCATCGTCAGCGGCAACTACTATAATTGCAATATCTGTTACACTTGCACCTCTAGCTCTCATCTCAGTAAAAGCTTCGTGTCCAGGAGTATCTATAAAAGTTATTTTCTTGCCGTTTTTTTGAACCATATATGCACCGATATGCTGAGTGATCCCTCCTGCTTCTTTTTCTGTAACCTTTGTTTTTCTGATTTTATCTAGCAAAGAGGTCTTACCATGATCTACGTGTCCCATAACGGTAATAACCGGAGGTCTCTCTTCAAGATAATCATTCTCTATCGCATCGTATGCTTTTACATAGTCTATCTCTTTTTCTACATTTTTAGTTTTTATATCAACCCCAAACTCTTCACCTAAGATCTCTAAAGTATCTTTATCCAAAAAGTCGTTCTTTGTCACCATCATACCTAGATTAAACAAAACTTTGATAACTTCACCCACACTTTTACCAATCTTATCGGCAAATTCATAAACTCTTATATTCTCAGGGATAACCACTTCTTTTATTTCACCTACCTCTTTTTCGATTTTTTTCTTCTTTTTTTTCTTTTTGCCTCTACTTAAACTTCTTGTCTCTAAAGTAAAGCTTTTTCGAGAAACTTTCAATTTTTTCTCATCTAACTCTTTTTTCTTTTTCTCTTCAGCTTCTACTTTTTGAAGCTCTTCGGAAAAATCCGGTAAAACTACCTCTTCCTCCTCTAAGTTCAAACTAATGTTATCTAAATCTCTATCTAATAGTATTTCAATCTTTTTGCCACTCTCTTTTTTTGAAGGAAGAACAGTTTTTTTAACCTTTTTAGTCTTTCTTTTTGGAAGTTCGCTCTCTTTTACTTCCTCTTTTTTCTCTAATTGAGGCTCTTCAATCTCTTTTGGTTTCTCTGTTGCTTCAGAAACAGGCTCGGCAGCTCTTTTTTTCTTAACTATTACAAGACCTCTTCTCTTTTTAACCGAAGCTGTAGCGAGAGTCTCTCTTTTTTCCTCTTTTGGCTTCTTAGTCTCTTTTTCAGAGATTTTAGGTTTTTCAATCTCTCTTTTTTCCTCTTTTTTTATCTCTTGTTCAATCTTTTTAGGTTTCTCTTTCTCTTTTGTTTTCTCCTCTTTTTTAGGAAGAACACCACTCATTATATATTCCATAAGTTTTTCGGCATCTTCCAAAGAGACACTACTAGATGCTGCTTTTACTTTAAGTCCTAGCTCTTGGGCTTTTTCTACAACTTCTTTGCTTTTTAAACCTAATTCACTGGCAATCTCATGGACTCTGACTTTATCCATTATCTATAATCTCCTTTAACATATTCAAAGCCGTCTTCGGATCAATTTTACATACTCTCGATAAACTTTTAGCTAATTTTTTTTCACTTAAACACCCTTGGCATATATAAAAACTTCTTCCGATACCGGTATGTTTAGTGATTTTTCTATTTTCACATTGAAGTCTTAAAAGATCTTTTTGTAAAAAACGTCCTCTGCAACAAATGCACATTCTTATCGGTTTGCTCATTGGGGCTAATTATACCAAAAAGTTAAGATTTACCAAAATATTGTTTTTTAATTTAAAATGAATCATTTAACAACTAACCCCAAATTATCAAAATCTAAAGTTCTAACAATAAATTCTGGAAAACTCTTTTTCAAACTCTCTTCAACTCTTTTTGCATCCTCTTTTAAAACCATATTGAAAAATGTAGAACCGCTACCAGACAGAGTACTCATCAAAGCGCCGCTTTCCATAGCAATTTTTTGTACTTCAAAAAGTATTGGCATTGCTTTTAGCCTGATATCTTGATGAAATCTATCCTTTGCGGCAATTTTAAGCATATCCCATCTCTCACTAAAAAAAGCAGATACTAAAAGTGAAGCATGAGAAAGATTGTAAATCGCATCATCTTTAGAGTAATATTTTGGAAGTTTTGTTCTAGAATGAGCCGTAGATATTACTCTATTTGGTATAACAACTACAGCTTTAACACAATCTGGTATCTCTTTTTTTAAACTATATACTCTGTTGTTTTCAACCACGGCACTGTTAAAACCACCCATTACTGCCGGAGTTATATTGTCTGGGTGGGGTTCATAAGCTAAAGCCATGTCTAAAATCTTTTGTTTAGATATTGCGACACCTGCAGCTTCATAAGCAGCAGCAATAGCACTCACAATGACGGCCGAACTGCTTCCAAGTCCCCTTGATAAAGGTATGTTGTTATAAAAAGTAAATCTAAATTTAACTTTTTCACTTGATTCAGTTAAGTTTCTATAAAATTCGTTAAAAATTCTAATAAAAAGATTATTTCCCTTTAATTTAAAGTTTTTTGAACCTTCACCCTTAATAGATATGCTAAAAAATCTAGATTTTTTTATATGTACTTCGTTTCTTAAATTTAGCGCTACCCCTAATGTATCAAAACCGGGTCCTAAATTTGCACTTGTTGCTGGTACACTTATTAACAAAAGACTCCTTTAAACAGCTGGCAATATATATAGAGGCTCTAATTCCTCTGAAAATTCGATATCTTTTAAGTTTTTTGGAAGATAAAATTCGGTTTTTACCTTCTTATCCAATTTTTTAACCGTTATTTTACCATTTTCTTTAACAAAATATAGCTCTCCAACCGCTTTTATAGGCAAACCTCTACTAAAAATAAAAGCGTCGCACGCTTTTAACTCCAAATCTTTGGTTATCTGAAGGGTTTTTAAAAATATATAGACCAATTTTATAGACATAAAACTGCCCGGTCCTCTTGCAAAAATAATACACTTTATATCATATTTTTGCGATAGTTCTTTATAGATTTTAGGAAGATATTCGCTAGTTTTTTCGTTACTCTCAATAGTATCGACAAGTCTACTTTTTTCGTATATGCCGATTTTTATGGGAGTTGAGATAGTAACTAAAACTACTTCAACCTTTTTTTTACGCAAAGGCTCTCTCAAAAGCCACTACCTCTTCACCGAAACTCGGTATCTCTAAAATTTCAAAATTCTCTTCACTCTCAAAAAGCTTTTTTGTTAATTTATGATTTAGTTCATGACTTCCCGCAAATGATTCATAATTTCCCATAAACCATGCTCCAAGCAATGACATATCGCCAATAGCATCCAAAATCTTGTGCCTTACAAACTCATCTTTAAATCTTAAACCTTCACTATTTAAAATCTTTTTATCATCCAAAACTATAGCATTATCCAAACTTCCTCCAAGCGCAAGTCCTATACTTCTTAAATACTGAACTTCATGCAAAAAACCAAAAGTCCTTGCTCTTGCTATTTGGGAGATGAAATTTTTTTTGGAAAAATCGAACTCATATTTTTGTCTTCCTATAATAGGATGGTCAAAATTAATCTCAAAACTGAATTTTATATCATTAGAGGGAGCAAGTCTTGCAAACTTTTTCCCATCTCTTACCTCAATATCTTTTTTTATTTTGATATATTTTTTATTTTTAGAGAGTTTTTTCACTCCAGCTTCTTCCAAAAGCATACAAAAACTTATGCTGCTCCCATCCATAACAGGTATCTCATCTGTATCTATACTAATTTTTAAATTATCTATTCCGTACGAATATATAGCAGACATCAAATGCTCTATTGTAGATATGGTAAAACCATTTTTACCTATTACGGTTGCGAGTTTTGTATTGACTACATTATCAGGAGAGAGAGGGATACTAATACCTGCATCTCTTCTATAAAAAACAATACCTACATCGGCCTCTAAAGGCTCTAAAATCATTTTAACAGGTTTCCCTTTATGTAAACCTATACCGGTAAGCTCCACTTTTTTAGCTATAGTTGTCTGTTTCATCATTTACCTTAACTATATTTTGCTCATTTTACCATAAAATTTCTTTATAAATGTTAACAAAAGTTCATTTATCGCTCTTCCATATCTATCATCTTCTTAGCATCTTTAATGATATCTGTAACATTGAGTTTAATCCATCTTTTATCCATCCATTCGCTAGGAAGAACCTCTACTCCTTGAACAAGCACGCCAAAATGGAGATGATCTCCTAAAACCAATCCCGTAGCACCCGTTTTGGCAATTACATCTTTTTTTACTACATCATCACCTTTTCTAACTTTGAGTGCAGAACAGTGTGCATACAATGTATATAGTCCTAACCCGTGATAGATAATAGGCATATTTCCGTATATCCCATTATAATCCGCATATATAACTTTCCCGTCGTTACTAGCAATTATGGGGGCTCTTTTCACACTTGCAAGATCAAGACCTAAATGATACGATTCGCTGATAAGCTTTCCTTTATAATAATAGTATCTATGATCTCCAAAACTTGCAACTGCCGCTGCGTTTTTTAACGGATAAAAAGACTTTAGAGAAAAATTCTCGATCATCTCCTGCGGCACTTTTGAAGTAATTTCGTGTATCAAATCTTCGTTTTTCTTTCTAAGCATTTCATTGACAAATTTAAATTTTTCAATATCGCTCATTTTTGCCGTTTCTATATATTCATTGGCAAGATCTGCAACTTTTCCCTCTAAAAAACTCTTTTTCAGTCTAATCTTGCTCTTTTTATATTTCTTATCCTGCAAAAAATATCTGATATATGTTTTGGTAACATTGCCGGCTTTGTCTTCTGCTATGACATAAGCTCTAAAATTTTTCTGATTAACGGGCCAAGCAACCAAAGAGATATAATATCCATCTTTATAAAAAGGTTGCGGAATAAATTTTTTACCAAAATTTGTCTTTATATATACATCTTTTAGGTTTTCATCGGTTGATTTAAAGATAACTGCAGCGCTACCTCCTCTTCTAATCTTATAAGAGTTTGCTACTATAAACTGATTCGGTTTTTTTCTATCTATAACTACATAAACTTTTTTCCCAGCTTCATTCCCCATTAGATAGTTCCATTTGCTCGCATCTTTTACTTCTATATCGATAATCGCTTTATTAGATTCAAATAGCATTCCTACTTTAGGAGCCTCAATAGGTATAGTTAAAATTTTTACAGGAACATCTAATTTTTCATCAAATAAAACTTGTTCATTTTTACCGTCATTTATGGTTATCTTGTAAGATTTTATTCCCAGATTGTCTTTTATAGTTACTTCAATAGGTTTTTTCATATTCCAATATATCTTATTCTCTATCAAAATTTCAGGTTTTTCTCTCTCAAAATCTTTAGAAGTGTATATATATACGCCTAATGCTGCTACAATCAAAATAATCAGGACAAAAAGTATCTTGAATTTTCCTTTTTCTCTTCTTCTCAACTACAACTCCTTTTTCAACACTTCTAAAAGTTCTTTCAAAACAGATTCAAACTCACTGTATCGGCTGGTAAATCCTGCCGCCCTTTTATGGCCTCCTCCATCAAACATTTTAGCAATTTTACTCACATCCACATAGTTTTTTGATCTCAAAGAAACTTTAATGCGACCATCCTCTTCCTCTCTCAAAAGAACCCCTACTTCAACAGTAGCCAAACTTCTAGCCATATTTGAAGCATTTTCCGCATGACTGATATTGGCTCCAGTCTCTTTTAACATTTTTTGAGTCAGTTTTACAACAGCAACTTTAGCATCAAGATAGAGAGTTAAAGTATCTAAAATTTTGGCTATTAATCTTATCTTGCTTAAAGGTTCTCTCTCGTTTAACATCTTTGCAACGAAATCAGGTTCAACACCCAATTTCACAAGTTCAGAAGCCATTAAAAAGACTCTTTCATTGACACTCTCATACTGAAAAAAACCGGTATCGCTAACCACAGCGGTATAGATGCATAAAGCACTCTCTTTTGGGATCTCAATACCGTTTTCCTTTAAAAACTTATAAACCACTTCTCCAGTAGATGAGAAATCTGGTTCAATGAGATTTATATCCCCATATCTTGTATTGGAGATATGATGATCAAAATTGATCAGTTTTGCCTCTTTTGTCTCAATACCCAACCTATCAAAACTTCCACAATCAAAAGAGATAATCAAATCATAATTTTTAGGAAGTTCTCTTTTTACCTCTTTAAAACCGGGCAAAAAATCCAGATTTGAAGGTAAGTTTTTAGTTACGTTAACCACTCTTACCTTTTTGTTCATCTTTTTCAAAACAGGCAGTAGAGCCAATGAACTACCAAGAGCATCACCGTCAGGATTAATATGAGAGATCAAAACTATACTTTTTGAGTTTTTAATAACCTCATATGCTTCTTTATACATTGGCACTCTCAATCTTCATAGAAATATCTGGCCATTTTGCTTGATGAACCAGACTTCCTGAACTTATAGCATCAACACCACTTCCTATAAATCTATCTATATTTTCCAAAGTTACGTTTCCACTAGCTTCTATCAAAACATGCGGATAATTTTCATCTCTAAAAGTCGTTACTCTTTTTATCTCCTCAATATCCATATTGTCACACATCACTATATCGGCTCCAGCTTCCATAGCACTTCTTGCCATATCAAAATCTTCACACTCAATCTCTATCTTAGATGTAAAAGGAATCTTTTCTCTCGCCTTTTTAACGAAACTTTTAAGATCTTTTACGGTTTTAAGATGAGTATCTTTTAGCATCAAACAGTCATCAAGACCCAATCTGTGGTTAATCCCCCCTCCGCAAAGTACCGCATACTTTTCAAACTCCCTCAAAAGCGGCCTAGTCTTTCTGGTATCAAGTATTTTAATGCCACTATCTTTGAGTCTGTTTACATATTTTTTTGTATTGGTAGCTATAGAGCTTGCGTGTAAAATAGTGTTTAAAACAGCTCTTTCACATTTTAAAAGAGAAACAGATTTACCTTTTATTTTAGCTATGATATCACCTTTCTCAAACTCATCTCCATCTTTTTTAAACCATTCAGATTCCAAATCTAGATATTTCAAAATTGCTTGAGCGTATATTACTCCAGCCAAAACACCTTCACTTTTTGCAACAATTTTAGCTTCAGCATATACCGGTTCAGCAATTTTTTCAAAAAGATCGCCTCTGCCTATATCTTCAGCTAAAACATCTCTTGCAAAATCTTCAATAAACATCAGTTTCCTTATTTTATTTGTAATACTCAAACATTCTCTCTAATGCTATGTTTGCCCATTTTCTAGTATCTTCTTCTATAAAAATCTCGTTGAACGGCTTGTTATCCCTGATGGCTCTCAAAACATCCACTACATCTTGCAAAGTGGTTTCGTTCATAGTAGGGCATTCAGGTTTTGTTGAAGAAAGAACATAGGTATTTTTTTCTCTTAGTCTATGAACAAAATTGTACTCAGTTCCTACAGCAACTTTTTGTTCTATCGGCAAAGATTTTACATAATGAAGAAGCTGACTTGTAGAACCAACAAAATCCGCTACTTTGCAAACTTCAGGTTTGCACTCAGGGTGAACAGCTATTTTTATCCCAGGATATCTCTTTCTGTAAAACTCTACATCTTCGACTTCGAAAAGCTGATGTACCGAACAAAAACCATTGAAACAGATGATATCAGCCTCTTTTGGATCGCATCCTCCCTCGCCTATAACGCAAGATTTAAGTCCCATCATCCATGCTATATTTTGCCCTAGGCACTTATCTGGAACGAAAAGGATTTTTTTCCCAGTTTCCAAAGCCTTTTGGATTATCTTTTTGGCACTACTACTAGTACATACCATACCGCCCATTTTACCCACTTTAGCTTTTACTTCCGCACCAGAGTTTATATAAGTTACAGGCAAAATATCCTCTTTTTTTATCCCGTATTCCATCATATACTCGACTGATTGATCAAAATATGTAGAATCTATCATTCTTGCCATAGCACAACATGCTATTCTTGGCATTACAACTCTTTTTTTTGGATCTAGTATTTTGACACTTTGCCCCATGAAACCAACGCCGCAAAAAAGTATAAATTCGCTATCACTCTCTTTGGATCTTTTTGCAAGCTCTAAACTATCCCCTGTAATATCTGCAATTTCAAACACCTCATCTTTTTGATAATAGTGTGCTACTATCGTAACGGAAAGCTCTTTTTTGAGTTGTTTGATCTCCTCTTGCATACTTTTTATATCACTCACATACATCCTTTATAGTGGTGTTTGCTTTAAGCGTATATTCGCTAATCAGCACTTTTTTATAATCATAATATTATGTTATTTTAGCTAAAATTATCTGAAATTTTTTAAACTTACATACAGGCAAAAACAAGAGTTTATAAATTTGAAAGGTTAAAAATGGATTTTTTTACAAATATCAACGTTCAATTTTATATATTGGCATATATTATAGGAGGCATACCATTTGGTCTAATTCTAGCCAAGACCTTTACTGGTACCAATATCAAAGAGGCAGGTAGCAAAAGTATAGGAGCTACAAACGTATTAAGAGTACTTAAGGAAAAGGATCCAAAATTAGCAAGAAAATTGGCTATCGCGACAGTCATTTTAGATGCCTTAAAAGGGGTCGTCGTAATTCTTTTGGCAAAGGCGATAGGACTCTCATACGCAGCCCAATGGGCAATAGCTGTATTATCGGTACTTGGACACTGTTTTAGCCCTTTTTTGAAATTTGAAGGTGGAAAAGGAGTAGCTACAGGTGTTGGGGTACTGCTGTTAATGCTTCCAATTGAGACTTTATTGGCTCTTGTAGCTTGGGCAATTACTGCAAAAACTACAAAAATCTCATCATTGGCATCACTAAGTGGCCTTTTTGTTTTAATTATCTCAAGTTTTATAATTCACCCTGAAATACCTCATATTAAATCCCACGCTCCTATATTATTAATAGCTGCGATCGTAGTTTACAAACATATACCGAACATAGTCAGACTCATAAAACGAGAGGAGAAAGCCGCAGTATGAAAATAGTGATAGAAAATCTAGAATTTGAAACCATTATAGGGATTCTTGATTTTGAGAGGGAAAAAGAACAAAAAATCGTTATAGATATGGAGATAGAGTACAACTATAAAAATAAGGAGTTTGTAGATTATACAAAAATTGCAGATTTTACCGTACAACATATCAAAAAAAACAGATTTTACTTAATAGAAGAGGCTCTTGAAAGCTTAACTGACAATCTAAAAAAACTATATCCTCAAATAACCTCCATTAAAACTTCACTAAAAAAACCAGATATCCTCAAAAACTGCAGTGTTGGAATTGTTTTAGAAAAAAACTTCTAAAAAATTTTCCACTGTATAACCTATTTCATAAAAAAGATTAAAAAAAGTTGAAATTTTCTTTAAATTTTTCTAAAATTGTGATATAATCTCGCTTAAATTTAAAATAAAATAAAGGGGTACAATGAGAATCTTAATAGTAGAAGATGAAGTAACGCTTAATAAAACTCTTGCGGAAGGGCTAAAAGAGTTTGGTTATCAAAGTGATGTTGCGGAAAATCTCAAAGATGCATTATACTATTTAGATATTAGAAACTATGATCTGATTTTAGCTGACTGGATGTTACCAGACGGAAGCGGTTTAGAGCTTGTAACACAAGTAAAACAGAGTAGTCCAAAAACTATTGTTTTGGTATTGTCTGCTAGAGACGATAAAGAGAGCGAAATCGAAGCACTTAAAGCAGGAGCAGATGATTACATAAGAAAACCTTTTGATTTTGATGTTTTGATAGCTAGAATAGAAGCTAGACTTAGGTTTGGAGGAAGCAATATTATCGAAATCGAAGATCTAATTATCAACCCCGAAGAAGAAAAAATAACCTACAAAGATAAAGAAATAGAACTTAAAGGAAAACCTTTTGAGGTTCTTACACATCTTGCAAGGCATAAAGACCAAATTGTATCTAAAGAGCAGCTTCTTGACGCTATCTGGGAAGAACCTGAACTGGTAACTCCAAACGTTATAGAAGTTGCGATTAACCAAATAAGACAAAAACTAGATAAACCTTTAGGAATAACTACAATAGAAACGGTTAGAAGACGAGGTTATAGATTTTGCTTTCCAAGAGGAGCATAAGAGGAAAGTTTATATGGCAGTTAGTGCTGGCTTCGGCCGCACTAATTGCCATATTTTCCACCATTTTATACAGCTACATTAGACACTCTTTATACCAAGAACTAGAAGAGGGATTAATAAGACAAGCAAAATATATAGTAACAAATATTCCAAACCAACACGCCGGAGACAAAATAGATAGTTTTTATCTTCAAAATACTTTAGATATTCATGTAGAAGTAATATCAAAACCTCCTAATATAAATAGCATACATTTTGCAGTTTTAAAAAAAAATAAACAGGTTTACGCGATACTCTACTACCCTTACAATTTTAGAGAACAGACGTTTTTAAAAATTACGAAAAATATTACTTCCATATCTCATCTCTTAAACAAAATTCACAGAATTATAATATTTGCCAATATTTTAGGTTTTGCTTTAATCATTATATACGCTTTTTTAATCTCAAAAATGCTAACTACCTATATAACCAACTTTACGAAAAAACTAGCAGATATGAACGAAAATATGTTAAAACCGATTAAAATTGAAAATCTTCCTGTTGAGTTTCAACCACTCGGACGCTCTATAAATATGCTTATAAACAGAATACAAACATTTGTAAAATACCAAAAAGAGTTATTTATAGGAGTTGCTCATGAACTCAAAACTCCTTTGGCAGTCATGAAACTAAAAAATGAAGTAACTCTCATTAAAAAAAGAAGTCCAGAAGAGTATATAGATACTATAAAACTCAATATAAAAACAATCAACGAAATGAATAAAATGATCGAAAATGTTCTAAAAATAGGAAGACAAGAAGGTGATCATTTCGAACCGCCAGTTGAGATGGACGTTATAAACTATTTAAAAGAGAAAGCAAACAACTATAAGCTTTTAGCAGAACAAGAAAACAAGGAACTTATAATAAAACTAAAACCGGAAAAATATAAAACAATGATTCAGCCTACACTTGTTAACCATATTTTGCAAAATTTCATACAAAATGCGATTAAGTTTACTCCTGAAGGCGGAAAAATTGTTTTAAAAAGTAACCCAGTAGAAGATGGATTGAAAATCGAAGTTATTGACGAAGGACCTGGAATAGACGAAAAATTAGATCTTTTTGCACCCTTTAAAAGAAGCGGTGAAAAAAGCGGTGTAGGACTAGGGCTTTTCTTAGCAAAAAGTGCAGCAGATGCAATGGGTGCTACAATAGAGATCAAAAACAGAGAAGATAAAAAAGGTGCTGTTGCTACATTAATAATACCTTCTACTCTTGCTTGCCCTATTTGTTAAATCTCACTTTTTGTTCTGTTTTATTGATTTAATTTTTTATTAAGTTTATTTCAGATATAAATTTGCGATATTTAATTTATATAGAGGGGGTTTTAATGTCTTTAATGATTACTGATGAGTGCATTGCATGTGACGCTTGTAGAGAAGAGTGCCCGACAGAAGCTATCGAAGAAGGTGATCCAATCTATATAATAGATCCAGACAGATGCACGGAATGTGTAGGATTTTACGATGAACCAGCTTGCATAGCGGTATGTCCAGTAGAGTGCATTGTACCTGATCCTGATAACATGGAAACAATAGCGGAACTTAAACTCAAATATGAACAAATTATAAAAGAAAAAGAAGATTAATGGCTAAAAGAACCGCAATAATTGACATCGGTTCTAACTCAGCCAGAATGATAATAATCGAGAGAACCAGTAGATTTGGTTTTTATCTCATTGAAGAAGTAAAAAGCAGAGTAAGGATTAGTGAAGGAGCCTATGAAAATGGCGGTTTACTTCAACCTCATGCTATGGAAAGGGCTTTTAACGCTATAAAAGAGTTTTTAAATATAGCAAAAGCTTTGAAATCAAGAAAAATTTTATGTGTTGCTACTTCTGCACTTCGGGATGCCCCAAATAAAAATGTTTTTCTTAACAGAGTTAAAAAAGAGCTTAAACTCAATATAAAAGTAATTGACGGAAGAAAAGAGGCTCTTTTAGGAGCTATTGCTGCTTCTAATCTTTTGCCTATTAACAGCGGAATAACCATAGATATAGGTGGCGGTTCTACTGAACTTGCCTTGATCAAAGATTCAAAAATTATAGAAACAGTCTCATTGAATCTCGGAACAGTTAGATTAAAAGAACTCTTTTTTGATAAAAATTTAGATTTTAAGGAAGCTATATCTTTTATCCAAGAAGAGCTCAAAAAAGTACCTAAAACTTTTATAGAACATACTGCGATAGGCATAGGCGGTACTATAAGAGCTTTATCTAAATCGATAATGCAAAAAAACGAATATCCTTTAGATAAACTGCACGGTTTCGAATATGAACTTAATAGTGAGAAAAAGTATCTTGAAAAACTTATTTTTGCACCTACAGGAAAACTAAAAAAATATTATATAAAAAAAGATAGATACGATACTATAAAAGAAGGTGTTTTAATCTTTGTAGAAGTATTAAAATATATTAAAGCACAAAAAGTTATCACAAGTGGAGTAGGAGTAAGAGAGGGATTTTTCTTGTACGATCTTCTTCGAAACACAAATTTTTCGCTCCCCAAAAACTTCAATCCAAGTGTAAAAAGTCTTTTAGATAGATTCTGTTTAAACAAAAAAGCAAGTAGATGTTTTTACAAAAATGCCTCAAAAATTTATAATACTCTGTTTGAAGAGTTTGACAAAAAAAGAGAATATGAAAAACATCTACTAATAGCCTCAAAACTTTCAAATATCGGGATAAAGATAGATTTTTACGAACATCACAAACATAGTTCATATATTATTTTAAATGATCTCGAATATGGAGTTACGCACAAAGATATAGTATTGATTTCAACATTGGTTAGATTTCACAAAAAAAAGCTTCCTGGAAATAGTTTTATAAAAGATTTTAAAAAACTTCTACCACCCATTCATATATTAAATTGGCTTAGCTTTATACTAACCCTAGCAGAAGTTATAAACAAAGATATGAGTTGTCCTAAATTTGAAATTGAGTATAAAAAAGGAGTACTTAAGATCAAGTCTGACTCTTTGCTATATCTTGCAAAAGAGGAGATCAAATCTTTAGAAAAACCGGCACCCTTTGCTATCATTTTTGAAAAACCACAAAGTGATAAAGCAACAAAATAAAGAGAACTTTCCTCACCATTATCTTATCACTTCATCACCTCTTTTTATTAGCATTTTTTAAAATTTCGTACCCATACTAAATTCTAAACTCGAGGTTCTATCACCAGGTTTGTCATTAAGCGGTGTCGAGAAAATAAGCTGTATAGGTCCCATAGGAGAAAGCCACTCTATTGCAGCCCCAGCACCGCTTCTTGAAATTTCGTTAAAACTCTCTTCACCTATCATTCCGTAATCATAAAAAAATGTAAGTCTCATTCTTGCAGAATTTATCAAAGGAATACTTGCTTCTATAGAGTTGGAAAAAGTCTGTTTTCCCCCGATAAGTCTGCCTTCAGTATCTACGGGTGAAATAGAACCAGAAGAGTATCCTCTAACGCTTCTTATTCCACCTATATAAAATTTTTCGTTTACAGGTAGATAACCAAGATCAGATATATAGCCTACTCTTGCTTTATATCTTAATACAAGATCATAGTCTATAATATCTTCAAGACCATAATAATAAGCAAATTTTGCATAACTTTTCAAATATTTATCATCTCCTCCTATTCCTGCATACTCAACAGATACAGAAGAGGCGATACCGTGTCTTGGAACATAAAAATCATCAGTATTATCCCAATAAAATGCAGGTACAATAGCACTTTTTATATATTTTCCTTCCGGAAAATATATACTATCAAAAGTTACATCACTTAACTCATTCTCTTCGTATTTGTAGGTAACAGAACCTCTAAGATATCTTGATAACTGCTTACCTAATCCTACAGAAGCACCCTTCCTTTTTTGGGTATAGTCGTACGATTGATACGTAGTATTATAGAAATTAAGACTTAAACTGTAATCGCTATCAAAAATTCTAGGATTGTAGATACCAAAATTAAATCTTAATGATTTAGATGAGTAGTCAACTGATAAAGAGGTATTTATTCCACTACCAAATATGTTTCTATCAGATATGCTTGCATTTAAAATTACGCCTTCATAAGAGCCGTAACCACCACCAACCATTATATTTCCTGTTGGCATCTCTTTAACTTTTACCAAAAGATCAATTTCATTTTCGCTTACACGTCTCTCCTCGATAGTTACATCTTGAAAAAAACCTGTTCTTTTAAGAGCGTTTTTGGAATCTTTCAAATCTGTTAAACTATAAAGATCTCCAGGCGCTAGGTAGATCTCTCTTCTTATTACCCTATCTAAAGTTCTTTGATTGCCAGAGATTATAACATCATGAATATATACTTTTTTTCCAGGAATTACAGTATATTCAACTATAGTTGTATGATTTTTAGAATTTTTTTTAAAATCAGGAATTACCCTAACATAGGCATACCCAAGATCTGCAATATGCTCTTTAATTTTTTGCATATCGCGTCTTAATCTTTCTATGTTAAATATTTTTCCTTTTTTTAGTTTCATCTCTTCCAAAAGTTTTTTAGGCTCTATAACCGGTTGGGTCAAAAATATCTTTATATCTTCTACAGTATAAGGTTCTCCCTCTTTAACGTGATAAAGAAGTTTAGCGTTATAAGTGTTAAAATCCACTCTTAAAAATGGATTGCTCACTTTAGCATCTAGATACCCCTCTCTCATATATAGGTCTTTGATCCTAGCACTGTCATATTCTATCTGATCCATTTTTAGCTTACCGTCGTCAAATCCCAACATCCAACCAAAAAAGTCGCGTTCTCTGTTTGCTACGATATCTTCTATCTCATCTTTATCAAAAGCCCTTAAACCACAAATTTCTAGTTTTCTAATAATAATATTTTCACCCTTGTTTACTAGAAAATCGACTTCTATACTTCCATTTGGCAAAGTTTTCGTCTCTACCTCAACTACAGTATCGTAGTAACCTTCTTCTCTCGCTTTTTGTATGATTTTAAGTTTGGCCTCTTCTATCTTCTCCTCATCATAAATATCGCCCTTTTTAATACCTAAAATCTGAGGAAGCTCCTCTTTCTTGCTCTCTAAATATCCCGTAACATCTATTTTAGAGATCATAGGCTTTTCAACAAAATGAAAAGTTAGAATTCCATCCTCTTCCGTTACCCAAATATCTTTAAAATAGCCCTGTTCATAAAATTTTTTTATAGCTATATCTATTTTTTTTATATCCAGTTCACTGCCAGGATGAAGTCCGACTATCTCTTCCGCGATAGTTGAAGATAGATGAATAAGCCCTTCAAATTTAATCTCTTTTATGTTTTTAGCTTGTAGAATCAAAGAGGATAATAGTAACAAAGACCAAACACTTTTTTTCATTAATTTACCTTAGGATTAACAAGATTTATTATAGGCCTTAGTTTACCAATATTTTGATTAATCTTGATTAAAAGCGAGGCTAGTTATAATAATGTCTTCTAATTTTACTTTTAAAGGTTACCATGACTGCTGGAATAGTTGGTTTAGGGCTTATGGGAGGCTCATTGGCTTTAGAACTGAAAGAGTTAGATTTTATAGAGAAAGTTTTAGGATATGATAAAAACGAAGAACATAAAAAAGAGGCGTTGAAACTAGGCCTCATAGATGAAATTGTTGACTTTGATGATATAAAAAAATGTGACGTAATATTTTTGGCTATTCCCGTAGAAGGCATAATAGAAGCTTTAAACAAACTTATCGATATCAACGAGAATACTACTGTCATAGATTTAGGAAGTACAAAAGAGAAAATTGTAAAAAATGTTCCTAAAAAGATAAGAAAAAACTTCGTAGCAGCACACCCTATGACAGGAACTGAAAAGTTCGGCCCTGAAGCTGCATTTAAAGGACTCTACAAAGATAAAATACTGGTTTTATGCAATATAGAAGATAGTGGAGAAAAACAGAAAAAGCTATCCGAAAAGATATTTACTGATATAGGTATGCAGATAGTTTATATGGATGCAAAAGAACATGACAAACATGCAGCATTTATAAGCCATCTTCCTCATGCCATCAGCTACGCATTAGCAAACAGCGTACTCAAGCAAGAAGATCCAAAAAGTATCTTGATTCTTGCTGCAGGCGGTTTTAGAGATATGAGCCGCCTTGCAAAAAGTTCCCCAAACATGTGGACGGATATTTTCAAACAAAATAGAGAAAATCTTCTGCTATCCATTGAGGTTTTCAAAAAAGAGCTCAAATATGCACAAAAACTTATAGAAGAAGAGAGTTGGGAAGAGCTTAAAGAGTGGATGAAAACAGCCACCACTTTGCATAAGATTTTATAATTTATCCCCTTTTTCTTCCCTCCTGACTTTCTCGATAAGGAACACAAATAAGATTTTTATGAATCAGAGCAAATTGCATCGAAAATTTGCTGTTGAATTTTGGATAGATTCAAAGGGATTGTTTCATCATCAAGTTCAATAGCAAAAATATGTTTGATCATATCCCTTAAAATTTGGGAGCGTTAGAAATTTTGTGTCAATCCGATAGAATAAAATAATCTAAAGGAGAGACACAATATGGAAAACTTCGATTTGAATGAAGCTCTTGAGGCTATCAAGGCTGGAGCAAAAATAGATGGCAAAGATGGAGTACTTGCACCACTTATTAAACAACTCACAGAGGCTGCTTTAGAAGCAGAACTTGAATCACATCTAGCTAAAGAGATAAAAAACCGCAAAAATGGCAAATCTTCAAAAACAATGAAGAGTTCAGTTGGCGAGTTTGAACTAGTGGTTCCAAGAGATAGAAAAGGGACATTCGAACCTCAAATCGTTAAAAAGTATCAAACTTATATGAGCGATCAAATAGAGCAGAAAATACTATTACTCTATGCTCTTGGAAACTCCTATAGCCAGATAGCCCAGCATATTAAAGAACTTTATGGTATTGAATTTTCCAAAGCCACTATTAGTGCTGTTACAGATAAGATTATTCCAATGTTAAAAGAGTGGCAGCAAAGACCATTAGAGGCAGTATATCCTTTCATTTGGCTTGATGCAATACACTATAAAATCAAAGATAATGGTAAATATGTTAATAAAGCTGTTTATACTATTCTTGGAGTAAATTTGGAAGGCAAAAAAGAGATATTGGGACTTTATCTATCAGAGTCTGAAGGTGCCAATTTCTGGCTATCTATTTTAACAGATTTAAACAATAGAGGAGTCGAAGATATACTTATTATCAGTGGATGGACTCAAAGGGTTTTCAGAGGCTATCAATGCAATATTTCCTAAGACCGAAGTGCAACTTTGCATTATTCATCGTCCGAGCGAAGCGACAACCCCGCAGGCGAAGCCGAGGACAATAAGAAATTCCCTTAAATATGTAGCTTCTAAAGACTCCAAAGAGTTCATGAAAGACCTTAAAAAAGTGTATCAGGCAATATCCAAAGAGGCTGCCGAAACGGAATTGGATCGGCTTGAAGAGAAATGGGGCAAAAAATACCCCATTGTTATCAACTCGTGGAGAAATAAATGGGAAAATCTCTCCTATTATTTCAAATATCCTGAAGATATCCGTCGTATCGTCTATACTACAAATATCATAGAATCTGTCCATCGACAGTTTCGAAAACTTACTAAAACAAAAGGAGCGTTTCCCAATGAAAACAGCCTTTTAAAGCTGCTCTATCTTGGTATTCAGAATGCTCAAAAAAAGTGGACAATGCCAATTAGAAACTGGAGTCTTACTCTCTCCCAATTGGCTATATTTTTTGAAGGAAGACTCGAGAAAGCTCTCGAGCTATGATATAATCCTATGAACTATCGGTGACACAAAATTATGAACGGTCTCTAAAATTTTTCTTGAAAAAGGTAGAGTAACATTATTTTGTTTGAGCTTTCTTTCAAACTCCATATAGATTGCATAGGCAACAAATGATATAAGGATATGAGCTTTTATTCTATGAGCTATTGAATGGTAGATTGGTCTGATTTTAAGATCTGTTTTAGAGATACGAAACGCTTTTTCAATATGCCAAAGGTTTTTATAATGTTCTATAATTTCTTGATGTTTGAGTGAAAAATTATTAGTAATGAATCCTTTGATTCCATCAAGTTTTTCATCTTGAGTTACTTTCTCAAGATTAAGTTTAAACTCGATTTTACAATTTTCATCCAAATCTAAAAACTTTGCATAATGGGAGAGTTTTAAATCGGACTTTGTGATATTATTTGACTTTTCTATCTTCTCTTTTAGTTTTTTAAAGGCTTTTTCTCTTAAATATCTATCTTTTTTTACTCTTTGTGTAGAGTATGAAAGAATTAATCTTTGTTTTATAGTCTCTTTATCTTTTATTTTATTCTTTTCTTTACAAATAAGTTCTTTATCCAATAAAATCTCTTTTGTGTCCATATCTGAAAGAAAAACAAGATTTGTAATTTTCTCTTTGAGTGAATCTTTTAAACTCTTTATTCGTGCAGCAATAATATATTGGTATCCAGCTTTGGAGAGTTCTATAAGATTGCAATTACTCAACATCCCTCTATCAGCAACAACTATAGGCTTATGGGATAATAGAAACTTTTTTTGAAATTTCTCCAATACATCTATAATTGTATGTCCTTCAAATTTGTTCCATTCATATACTTCATAAGCTAATGGATATCCTTCAATTGTTGTTAGAAGTCCAAGCTGTATTGGGGACGGTTAAGTTTTCCCTCTTTAGAAAAACCAATTCGTCTTAAATCATCTTCACTTTCACTCTCAAAGTGCAAAGTAGTAACATCATAAAAACTCACTATAAGCTGATTTTTAACTACTTTAAGAGTATGTTCAAACACACACCGCTCTATTTCCAGTTTTATCTCTTCACTATAGAGATTGTCTAAAAAACGATATATCCTATCCTTTTCTATCTCTTGTCGTTTGAAGTAGTACAAATAATCTATCAAATAGAGTTTACTTCCTGGATAAAGTAGTCTTGAGATTACAAGTGATTTGAATAAAAAGAGTTTTTGTTGTTTGTTTCTAATATTTTTTAGTTTATCAAATATCTTATTACATCCAATCTGCTTAAAAAGTTTCCCATATATAAGTTCATCACCTATTGATATAAAACTCTCATTAGTAATTTGTGCAAGAAGAGTCTTTAGTTGCTCTTTTTTTCTATCTTCTATTGTTGTAAATAGATTTTGCTCTAATTCATCAATTCTTTGGAGTGCCTGTTGATATAACTGCTCTATCTTATTTTCATCTTTACTGCATCCTATAGTTTCAACAACCTTATACCCTCTATTAGTCCTATCAACAATAACGATACTAACACTTCCGCTTCTATTTTTCTTCTTTCTTACTCTTAAGCCCATATAGAAATTTTAGCCTATTTCTCTTTGAGGCACACATTTTTTATTTTTTTGTCCCATGAAAGCCCCTATTTTAGGGCATTTGCTAATTTGAATCTTGACGTTTCTGAGATAACGCGAAAGTCAGGAGCTATCAATATAGAGTGGAAAATCCAAGAAATTTTAACTATCTTGGTCCGCAAAGCGTTGATGTAATTATTATTGATGATATTGTAACTACCGGCCTTACCTTAAAAGAAGCCTATGAAGTAGTAAAGCAAAAAGCAAATCCGCTTTTTGCTCTTACTTTGGCAGATGCTAGAGAATGAACTACTTTTGTATTCCCAATATGTAGTATGTCTCTTTATTTTGAACTTTTTGAAGATTTACGTTATATTTTTGAGCCCATCTGTTTATGATATCTTTAGCTTCTTCTATAAACTCTTTATTTTCAGTATCGATTTTAATTTTAAAATAAGGATTAGAATTTGACATGGCAACATATGAAGATAGATGTTTTAAATGATCGTTTAAAGCCACAATATGTTTTTTGATATTTTCAAAGCCTGGTGTATTTTTTTCAATATTTTCTAACTGTTTCGTTGATTTTTCGTCTATATTGTATCCAAGTTGAGTTAATATTCCTTCGTTTGATATTTTCATAATACATAACTCCTTTGTTAATATTTTTCATAGTATAACAAAATATTTTTAAAAATTTTAAAGTAAATTTGTTATAATTTTCTATAATTTGGAAAATTAAGGATTAAATATGTTTTTTTCTAAAAGAGAAAAAGAGCTCGAAAAAGTTATTGAAAAACTTAAAGATGAGAATAACAGACTAAAAAATGAGAACGAAGAGCTAAAAAGTAGTCTAACGAGTAAAGAATTGAAAAATATAGATACTAAAAAGGATTTTAAAGAGTTGTGTAAATTGGAAAACGAAAATCTAAAATTTGGTCTTGTAGATATTCAATCAAATATTGCAGAATCTGTTAATGAAGCCAAAACCACCATCCATTCCGCTACCGATTTAAATAACAAATTTAACGAGATAGTAGAGGGCATAACCTCTATAATGAACGATACAAACGTGCTTAATTCAACAGCATATAAATCTAAAAATAGCGTACAAGAACTTTTTGAAAGAACCGAAGAGGTAGATAGAATACTTTCATTGATTAAAGAGATCTCCGAACAAACCAATCTTCTAGCTCTTAACGCGGCTATAGAGGCTGCAAGAGCCGGTGAGTTTGGAAAAGGATTTTCAGTAGTTGCAGAAGAGGTGAGAAATCTTGCTGATAGAACGCAAAAGGCGGTTAGAGAAGTTGACAAAATTATAAAGACTATGAAAGAGGAGATGAACGACGTTGATGTAATCGCTACTGAAGTGAGCGAAAAGATAGAAAAAATAGATTTAAAGATTGAAAATTTTAGAAGAGAGCTTTCAGAAATAAATATTAGTGTAAATAAAACATTTGATAAAATTATTAAAATATCAAATAGAATTTTTATGAGTTTGGCTAAATTAGATCATATTATATGGAAAGTAAATACCTATCTTTCCGTAATAAAAAATGAACAGGTTTTTGATTATGTGGATTTTCACGAGTGTAGATTGGGAAAGTGGTATTATGAAGGAGAGGGAAAAGAGTTTTTTTCAACCGTACCATCTTTTGATTTATTAGAGACTCCTCATGAGATAGTTCATAAGGGTACTAAGAATATTTTTGATTTGATATTTACGGGTAAAGATTATTCATTTGATGAATTAATTGCGGCTTTAGAAGAGATGGAGGAAGGTAGTAAAAAAGTTTTTGAAATCCTAGATAAAATATTGGTTGAAAAAGAGAACTTAGAATAATTATTTATAAAAAAGATATTCTGTTTTGTTCCTTTTTTTCGAGATATAAAGAGTTTTATTGGCTCTTTTAAAGAACTCCTCTTTACTTTCACGTTTTTTATACTCCGTTATTCCGAAGCTGCAGCAGATTTTTTCATGAATATCTTTAATGCCATCTCTTTCCAACTTATTTTTTAGTTTTATAATCAAATTTTTTGCATGAGATAAATCTGTATTGGATGCAATGATAGTAAATTCATTACCTCCTGTTCTTGATAACATATCAGCCCGGATTTTATAATGCCCCTAAAATTTTAGACAACAAAATCTAATAAGGAGCTTCAAATTAGCTAAAATGATAAGAGGGAAAAAGAAAGGGGCTAAAGATGAGCAAAAAGAAAAAAAGCTATAGCGCAGAGTTTAAGACCAAAGTAGTATTGGAGCTATGAAAAGATGAGGAGCCTGCTGCAAAGATAGCAAGTAAATATGGTATCAGCGTTCAAACACTCAACCAATGGAAGAAGAAGTTTTTAGAAAACGCTTCTTTGGCATTCGATATCGCAGAGGCTACAAAAGAGTATAGAGAAAAGATAAAAGAGCTAGAAATTGAGAATGAAGTTTTAGCGAAAACTTTAGGAAAGACCACAATAGAAAGAGACTGGGCAGTGGGAAAACTAAAAAGCTTGGACTTATCAAGTAAGAAAAGTCTCGTCGAGTCCAAGCTTAAAACCATCTCTTTGACGAGACAATGTGAACTTTTGGGTCTCAATCGCTCCACACTTTACTATAAACCAAAAGGAATAAGCGAATACGATTTGAAGATTATGCGCCGTATCGATGAGATATATACCGATGTTGCAACCTATGGCTATCGTAGAATCCACGCTAGGCTCAAAGAGGAAGGTTGGCATATAGGTCATAATAAAGTACATAGATTGATGCAACTTTTAGGAATTGCTGCAATTTATCCTAAAAGAAAGAAACAAACCAGCACCAAAGCCAAAGAGCACACAATCTATCCTTACTCTTTGAAAGCCTTTAAAACGATAAAGGTCAAGTAGTTGTGGATAGACCAAATAGAGTGTGGAGTGGTATATTACCTATATCCCAGTCAAGGGTGGCTTTATGTATCTATGCGCCATTATCGATTGGCACTCTAAAGCCTTGCTATCGTGGAGGCTTTCCAACACACTATAGATGTATCATTAGTGACACAGACACTTCAAGATGCTATCGATATACATGGAGTACCCCAAATCTTCAATTCAGATTAAGGAAGTCAATATACAAGTGATAATCATACCAAACTTTTAAAAAAGTATGGCATCACAATCTCTATGAACTCTAAAGGAAGAAGTATCGATAACATTGCAATAGAGCGCTTCTTTAGAACACTCAAATATGAAGAGATCTATCTCAGGGAATATAGCAACGTTAAGGAACTCAGAACAGGCATACGAAACTACATCAAATTTTACAATTTCAATCGAATGCATTCATCTTTAAACTATAACAGACCGATGAATGTCTATCAGACATCAAAAGAAAAAGCAGCTTGAAAAGCTGAAAGATGAATGCTAAAAAAGTTGTCTTGACAAATGGGACAGTTTACAAAAGCCATAAAAATTCCCTTATTGCAAAAAGTCAATAAATGTAAATAAGAGGTTAGATAATAATCACAACTTTTACTTTTATGATATTATTATAAAGAAAAAGTTTAGTAAATTTTAAGCTATTATCGTTTCCATATTTTAAAAAGGAGTGTTTTGAATCCTTTTAAAAGTATTAGTTTCGTTAAACTAAAATACTTTATGCTTTCTCTTTTCATCTTGTTTGTGTCACTTTTTACGGCTTTAATAGTTTTTGAAGAGTATCAAGAGTTTCAAAAAGAGATAGCTAGATTTAAAAAAGAGTATATCAAAAAACAAAAGCATCTTATAAAAAAAGAGACTCTAAGAGCTTTAAAGTTTATCGCTTATAAACACTCCAAAAACAGAGACAAACCACTTTCGGAAGTAAAACAAGAGATAATAGATGCTATTGAGTATATGAGAAACGAAAGAGACGGAACGGGATATATTTTTATCTATACCTTCGAGGGTATTAACGTAGCCGATCCGATACTAAAACAAAACAAAGGAAAGAATCTGATTGATTTTGAAGATCCAAACGGCAAAAAAGTTATAAAAGAGCTTATAGAAGTTTCAAGAAAACCAGAAGGGGGATATGTAGAGTATGTCTGGAACAAACCTATAGCTAACGTTTTAGCACCAAAAATCTCTTACGCCAAATCCTACGAACCCTTTGGCTGGATGGTAGGAACCGGAGTATATTTAGACGAGATAGAAAAATTTATCAAAAACAAAGAACAAGCCTATAAAGATAAAATGATTAAATATATAATCAATATTATCACCCTATCATTTATTCTTTTATTGATAACAATTACTACGATGAGATACTTTTCTACTTTAATAGAAAAATCTTTGATAAAGATCAGAGATAGGTTTAATGAAGCGGCAAACAAAAATATATATATATATACCGAAGATATTCTTTTTGAAGAGTTTAAAGAGATTGCCAAATATACAAACAAAATGATAAAAATTATTAAAGATCGAACAAGAAAACTTCAAGAACTAAACAAAACGTTAGAAGAAAAGGTTTTACAAAAAACGAAAAAACTACATATCCAAAACTTAGAACTCAAACGCTCAAAAGAGTTAACCGAATCACTCCTAAAAGCACAAGATAAATTTTTAAAAACGGCTATTCACGAAATAAATACGCCTCTTAGTATAATACTTGCAAATATTGATCTTTTAAAAATGGAAAATATAAAAAATCAAGAGATCACAAATATAGAATCGGGCATAAAAATCATCCACAATATCTATAACGATCTAGCTTATATGCTTAAAAAAGATAGAGTCGAATATAAAAAAGAGCCGGTTGATATATCTACCTTTTTAAAAAATAGGATAGATTTCTTTAAAGAGGTGGCAAAAGGCAATATGCTACAAATAGAAGCGTCAATCGAAAAAAATCTAAAGCTGTCTATAAACTCCATAGAGCTTCAAAGAATAATTGATAACAACTTGTCAAACGCTATTAAGTACAGCTATCCAAAAAGCACTATTTACATAAAACTTTATAAAGATGAAGATATAATATTTGAGATAGCTACAAAATCAAAAAAGATACAAGAGACAAAAAACATTTTTGAGCAGTTTTACAAAGAAGACGACGCTAAAGGCGGTTTTGGGTTGGGTCTAGCTTTAGTAAAAGAGATTTGCGATAAATACGGCTTTAAGATCGAACTAACATATAAAAACGGTTACAATATTTTTAAATATATACTGAAAGAGAGAGATGAAAATATTTTTGCTTGAAGATGAGATAATTTTGTGCAAATCTATAGATAGATACCTACAAAAAATTGGCCATGAAGTAAAAATCTGTTTTAACGGAAAAGAGGGACTTGAGATAGTAGAAAAAGAGAGTTTTGACTTGCTGATTTTAGATATAAACGTTCCAGATTTAGACGGCTTTAAACTTCTTGAGACTCTTAAAAAAAAGCATAAATACATCCCCACAATCTTTATTAGTGCTTTAACGGATATTGAAGATATAACAAAAGCCTTTGAACTTGGCTGTAAAGATTATATAAAAAAACCTTTTCATCTAAAAGAGCTTGAGATTAGGATCGAAAAAATCTCAAAAGAGATAGAAAACAAAAAACATATAGTTTTAAGCAAAAACTACAGTTACTCCATAGAAAAAAAGACTCTCTATTTTGAACAATCCCCAGTAGAGCTTACAAAAAGGCAACTCCAGATCATTGATCTACTTGCAAAAAACAGAGGTTTGGTCGTGGATTTTGATTTGTTTAGAGAATATGTCTATCGTGATGAGTTTGTTGATAACCCTACAATTAGAGCAGAAATAAGTAGATTAAAAAAAACTCTTAAAGAAGATTTTATTATAAACATCAGAGGACTCGGATACAAAATAGAAAAATAGCGCTTCAACTCTACACACTTTACATATTTTTTTTAATCTTAAACCTTTTAAACTATTATTGCTACGTTTATGCTACTAAAGACATTTACAATAATAGTAAAATCAAATTTTAAGGAGTAGATATGAAGAAAATCGCCTTATCCTTAATGGCAGCATCTTTGCTAACATCTGGTTTTGCGGCGGACAGTTTAGACGAAGCTTTTAAAAACGGAACTTTAAATGGTCACGTAAGAGCTTTTTATATCGATAGAAACTGGCAAGGAGCCCTTGAATCGGCTAAAACTGACTACAGTGCTTTTGCAGTTGGAGTAGATTTACACTACCAAACTGCAGATTACAAAGGCTTTAGTGCCGGAATAGGTCTCTATAGTGACAATGATTTCGGTCTTAATAGCTCAGACCCGGCTAAAGTCCATACATCAATACTTGGTGACAATGGTGATAGCTACTCTTTTGTAGGTGAAGCATATATTCAGTACAAAAATGGCAATACTTCAATAAAAGCAGGACGCCAAAAACTCAATACCCCTCTTGCAGCAGCTGATGATGCAAGAATGATACCAACTCTTTTTGAAGCTTATGTCTTAACAAATACAGACCTTCCGGATACAACTTTGGTTGCGGCTCATGTTACAAAAGTTGCTCCCGGAACATTCTTTAACCAATACAGAGGCTCTACCGCTTTAGCCCTAACGGCAGGTTACGGTGCAAACCCAAATGCCAGTATAGGAAGATTCGAAGATATGGGATGGTACGCCATAGGAACGGAAACAGACGGGGTTACTGCGGGCGCTATAATCTACAAAGGTATTAAAAACCTTACTTTACAAGCTTGGGATTACTATGCTTATGATATACTAAACGCAATCTACCTTCAAGCCGATTTTAAATGGAACTCTCTATTAAGTGAAGATATAAAACCTTTTGCAGCTTTACAATATATTAATGAAAGTGATGTAGGCGACAGTTATGCCGGAAAGGTAGACTCAAGTTATATAGGCTTTAAAGTAGGCGGTAGTTATAACAACTTAACCGTTTACGGAGCTTACTCAACAACAGACTCTAATACTAATGCAGCAGTAAATGGAGGTATTATAACCCCTTGGGGAGGTATGCCTGCTTTCACTCAAGGTATGGTTACTAGACATCAGTTCTTTGCCGATACGGACGCATGGAAAGTAGCCGGTACTTATAAATGGAACTCTTTTGGTATAAATCTTAAAACTACCCTCTATTATACCTCATTTGACGTAGGTAGTAATAACGCATACTCTCCTAATCACTCGTGGACAGCAACGGAAGCAGGTTTTGACTTTATCTACTATCCTAAAAACGTCAAAAACCTACAACTAAGATTTAGAGGCAACTTCCCTAGAAACTTCTACGAAAACTCCAGCGGCAACGACCTAGGCTGGAACGAATATAGACTTATCGCCAACTATAACTTCTAAGGAGTAGATATGAAAACCGAAATATTACAAAAGCTTAAAAACAATCCAAGACTTTGGGAACTTATAGAAAAAAGAGAGAAGTTTTCGTGGACAATGGCGATTATTTTATTGATCGGCTATTACGCGTTCATTTTAACTATCGCCTTTGAGCCATCGCTTTTAGGAAAACCTCTTGGAGACGGGGTGACCACCGTCGGTATTCCTGTAGGTATCGGAATAATCGTGTTTGCGTTTGCGCTCACGGGTATATACGTAAACAAAGCGAATAAAGAGTTTGATGTTATTACAAAAGAACTTCATGATTCCATAAAGGATGAACTATGAAAAAGTGGTTAATAGTTGGTTTATTCGCTATTTCTGCCTTCGCTGCAGGCGCTGCAGACGTTAGCGGTCAAAAAGAGTTAAACGTTTCTGCAATTGTAATGTTTTTGCTTTTTGTTGCCGCTACGCTAGGGATAACCTATTGGGCGGCTAAAAGAACAAGAACCGCAAAAGACTTTTATACTGCCGGCGGCGGGATAACCGGATTTCAAAACGGTCTAGCACTTGCTGGCGACTATATGAGTGCCGCTTCATTTCTAGGTATATCGGGTCTTGTATATCTAAAAGGATATGATGGATTAATCTACTCTATAGGATTTTTAGTAGGTTGGCCATTTGTGATGTTTTTAATCGCAGAAAAATTAAGAAACTTGGGTAAATACACTTTTGCAGACGTTGTAAGTTATAGGCTTCAGCAAGGACAAACAAGAACATTGGCCGCTTTTGGTTCAATAGCGACAGTTCTACTCTATCTTATAGCGCAAATGGTTGGTTCTGGAAAACTTATACAAGTACTTTTCGGACTAGATTACGCATTTGCGGTTATTATAGTCGGTGTTTTGATGATTTTGTACGTAACTTTTGGTGGAATGCTTGCAACAACTTGGGTCCAAATAATCAAAGCGGTACTGTTGCTTGCAGGTGCAACTTTTATTGCTCTAGCGGTAATGGCTCATTTTGGATTTAGTTTTGAGGCTCTTTTCAAAGAGGCTGTAAACACCCATCCAGATGGCGCTAAAATAATGTCTCCAGGTGGACTTGTAAGCGATCCGATATCGGCAATTTCACTTGGTATGGCTTTAATGTTTGGTCTTGCCGGACTTCCACACATCTTAATGAGATTTTTCACAGTTGCTGATGCAAAAGAAGCAAGAAAATCGGTATTTTACGCTACGGGCTTTATTGGGTATTTTTATATTTTAACTTTCATAATAGGTTTTGGTGCTATAGTATTTGTTATGAAAAATCCAGAATATCTTGATGCTGCCGGTAAGATTTTTGGCGGTAACAACATGGCAGCTATTCACTTGTCTCACGCAGTAGGCGGAAACTTCTTTTTAGGATTTATCTCAGCTGTAGCCTTTGCAACAATTTTGGCCGTTGTTTCTGGCCTAACACTAGCTGGTGCTTCGGCAATTTCACACGATTTATATGCAAGTGTTATTAAACGTGGACAAGTTGACGAAATAACCGAAATGAAAGTATCAAAAATAGCTACCTTAGTTATCGGCGTACTGGCAATTTTACTTGGTATCGCATTTGAGAAACAAAATATCGCTTTTATGGTTGGACTTGCTTTTGCGATAGCCGCAAGTGCAAACTTCCCTGTTCTATTTTTGTCTATGTACTGGAAAGGCTTAACTACCAAAGGTGCATTTAGAGGCGGTCTTTTAGGCTTGCTTACGGCTATAGTATTGGTTATACTTGGGCCGACAGTATGGGTAAGTGTTCTAGGAAATCCAGAGCCGATATTCCCATATAAGTATCCTGCCCTTTTCTCAGTAACGGTTGCATTCATAGGTATATGGTTCTTCTCTAAGATCGACAACTCAAAAGAGGCTCAGGAAGAGAGAGAAAAGTTTGAAGCTCAATATATCAGAGCTCAAACCGGTATAGGCGCCGAAAAAGCCTCTTCACACTAATTTTAAAGCGGCTTTTTGCCGCTTTAAGGATAAAAGATGGAAGAGATAAAAGAGTTTTTAAAATCTATTCATCCTTTCGATACATTGAGCAGTGATCTTTTAGATAAGATCGCCTCTTCAACCCAAATAGGTTATTACAAAGAAAACAGTGTTCTTATCGATTATGGCGACTCTGCCGACTTTTACTACATCATATTAAAAGGTACAGTCAAAGAGATTGATAAAGATGAGGAAATAGTAGATATCTATAAAGATTTAGAAGGGTTTGACGCCAAAACGTTGATAGATCAAAAAAGTGAAAACAGGTTTGAGACTATTGAAGAGACTATAACTTACGAGATAAAAAAAGAGGCGTTCCTAGAAGCCATAAATAGTTCTAAAGATTTCAAAAACTACTTTTTTTTAGGTATTTCTCATAAACTTCAAAAAATTAAAGAACAAAACAGAACAAAAACGATAAGCGAATTTTTGTCCGCAAAGATTGAAGATACCATTTTAAATAGAGCTCAGATTATTGATAGTAATAGTTCAATTTTTGAAGCTATAAAGATTATGGAAGAGAAAAAGACTCAAGTTTTAATAGTACGAAAAAGTAAAAATTACGGAGTCTTTACGGACAAGGATTTGAGAAAAGCGATCTTAAAAAATATTTCTGCAACCGAGCCGATTGAAAAATTGGCTAGTTTCCCAGCAATAACAATCAATTACGATGAGTTTTTATTCAATGCCCTTTTGAAAATGACAAATCACGGTATAAAACATCTTGTAGTAACTAAAGAGAACAATATAATAGGCACTTTAGAAATTACTGAAGTTTTAAGTTTCTTTTCTAATCAATCTTATCTGATCTCAAAAAATCTTGAAAACGTTCAAACTTTGGATGAGCTAAAAAAACTTAGTGAAAGATTTTTTGATATGGTAAAGATTTTATACCATAAAGGGATTAAGATAAGGTATCTATCAAAATTGATGGATGAGTTGCATCAAAAATTATACAGAAAAGTTTTCGAACTAATTTTTAATAATTGCAATGATTGTACTTTGATAGTATTGGGTAGTGAAGGTAGAGGCGAGCAGCTTCTAAGAACTGATCAAGATAACGCACTTATTATAAAAGACAGGGCTCCAAAAGAGACTATTTTAAACAGAGCTAAAAAATTTAGCGAAGCGTTAGTAGAGTTAGGATACCCAAAGTGTCCCGGCAATATAATGATTTCAAATCCATACTGGTGTAAATATGAGACAGAATTTAAAGAAGATATTCTAAACTGGATAGAAAATCCTTGTGAAGAGAGTTTTTTGAAAATTTCCATATTTTTGGATGCAAAATCTGTTTATGGAAAAAAAGAGAGTTTGGAAAATCTAAAAAATATAATATATGAGAGAGTAAGTGATAATTTCTCCTATCTATCCAATATGGCTAAACCTATATTGTCTTTTTCCACTCCTCTAGGATTTTTTAACACTTTTTTGACCGACAAAGAAAAAAAAGTAGACTTAAAAAAGGGTGGGATTTTTCCTATAGTTCATGGTGTTAGAGTCTTGTCTTTGCAATTTAGAATAAAAGAGACAAATACAATACAAAGAATCAAAGAGATTAGTAGATTAAACATTATCGATCGAGAGTTTTCCGAAGATCTTATAGAAGCTTTTGAAACGCTTCAAAGTTTTAGACTCAAAGCTTCTATCGAAAACATCGAAAAAGGAGGTGAAGCTATTAATGAGATAAAAACTGAAGAATTGACAAAAATTGAAAGGGATATTCTTAAGGATTCCTTTAAAATAGTAGATAAATTTAAAAAGTTTATTAAATACCATTTTAGATTAGATATGGTTACTTAATGGATTTGAAAAGATGGTTTTACAAAAAAAGGCTCAAAGATAAAAGGTTTGAGTTTATATTCAATGAGGATATACCTGACGAGTATGTGGCCATCGATACCGAAACAACCGGTCTGGACCCTAGAAAAGATGAGATTTTGTCAATTGCGGCTATCTTGATAAAAGATAACAAAATCTTAACAGGTAAGTCGATGCATATAAAAATCAAACCGCAAAATGAGATTGATAAAACAAGTATAAAAATTCATAAAATCAGAGAATGCGACCTTAAAGATGCTATGGAGCCCAAAGAGGCAATAGAGAGATTTTTATATTTTGTCAAAAACAGACCTCTTGTGGGTTACTATCTTGATTTTGACGTCAAAATTATAGATAGGTATTTAAAAAAGTATTTCGGATTTAAGTTGCCCAATAAAAAGATAGAAGTATCGGGGCTTTATTACGATTATAAACAAAAAGTTATACCGCAAGGTTTTATAGACCTGAGATTTGATACAATCTTGAAAGAGCTAAATATACCTAAGCTTAAAACACACAATGCCTTTAACGACGCGCTTATGAGCGCTATGATCTTTTTGAAATTAAAAAACAGTTAAAACCATTTAATAAAGGAGGAGTTATGGAACAAGTACCTATTTTCGATCCTAGTGAAGAGATAAAAAAAGTAGCCAAAATAAAAAGTATGGACGAATACTGGAATTTGGTAAAAGAGGCCGAAAAAGATTATGAAGGATTCTGGGCTAAATTTGCAAAAGAAAAGATTGATTGGGTAGAACCTTTTGAAAAGGTCTTGGACGATTCAAACGCACCTTTTTACAAATGGTTCGTAGGCGGAAAACTAAATGTCAGTTATCAGTGTATAGATAGACATTTGGAAAAAAGAAAAAACAAAGCCGCCATTATATGGGAAGGCGAACCTGGAGATAAAAGAGTTATCACATATCTTGAGCTATATTACGAAGTTAACAGATTTGCAAATCTATTAAAAAACAGATTTGGCATTAAAAAGGGTGATCGTGTCGTTATCTATATGCCAATGATACCTGAGGCGGCTTTTGCGATGCTAGCTTGTGCTAGAATCGGAGCGATTCACTCTGTTGTTTTTGGTGGATTTAGCGCCGAGGCCTTAAGAGATAGGATAGTCGATGCTAAGGCAAAACTTGTTATCACCGCTGATGGCGCATATAGAAGAGGAAAACCTTATCTTTTAAAACCAGTTGTTGATGTAGCTTTAGCTAAAGATTGTGAAAGCGTAGAAGCTGTTTTGGTTGTTAGAAGAAACAACGAAAAGATTGATTGGCACGAAGGTCGTGACTATGATTATAATCAGCTTATCCAAAATGAAAGCGGAAAATGTGAACCTGAAATAATGGATAGCGAAGATCCGTTATTTTTGCTTTATACCTCAGGAAGTACGGGAAAACCAAAAGGTGTTCAGCATGCACAGGCAGGATATATTCTCTGGGCACAACTGACTATGGAGTGGGTTTTTGATATAAAAGATGAAGATACATACTGGTGTACGGCAGATGTAGGCTGGATAACTGGACACACTTATATCGTTTACGGACCTTTGGCCGCGGGTGCCACTACAATGATGTACGAAGGAGTTCCAGTATATCCTGATCCAGGTAGATGGTGGAGAATGATTGAAGAGTATAAAGTAAATCAATTCTATACAGCCCCTACTGCTATTAGACTTTTACATAAACTTGGAGAAAATGAACCTAAAAAGTATGATTTAAGAAGCCTAAGGATCCTTGGAACCGTTGGTGAGCCTATAAATCCAGATGCATGGCTATGGTATTTTAACGAAGTTGGCGGCGGAAAATGTCCTATAGTAGATACTTGGTGGCAAACAGAAACAGGAGGACATATGATAAGCCCACTACCTGGAGCAACTCCTATAAAACCTGGTTCTGCTACATTCTCTCTTCCGGGAATCTTTGCGGAAATCATCGACCAAGAAGGAAATAAAAAAGAGCCTAATGAAAAAGGATATCTGTGTATTACAAAACCTTGGCCTAGTATGATAAGAACTATCTGGGGAGACCCTGATAGATTTGTTAAGAGCTATTTTGGAACTTGTAAAAAAGATGGAAAACCTGTATATTTTAGCGGTGACGGTGCTATCTATGATGAAGAGGGCTATATCTGGATAACTGGACGTATGGATGATGTTATAAATGTTAGCGGACATCGCTTAGGAACAGCCGAGATCGAAGCCGCCATAGGGCACCATCCAAGAGTCGCAGAGTGTGCGGTTGTAGGAAAACCTCACGAAGTTAAAGGAGAAAGTGTTTTTGCGTTTGTAGTGTTAAAAGATGATGAAGGCTTAGCCGACGAAGTTGAACTCACAAAAGAGATCAACGAAGTTATCACTAAAGATATAGGGCCTTTGGCAAAAGCTGACGAAATAGCTTTTGTTCCTGGACTTCCAAAAACAAGAAGCGGTAAAATCATGAGAAGAATCTTAAGAGCAATCGCAAAAGGCGAAGAGATTAAACAAGATACTTCAACTTTAGAAGATCCTAGCGTAGTAGAAAAAATCATTCAAATAGTTCAAAAATAAGAGGCTTTTTGCCTCTTAAAACCCGCATTTACCGGAGTTACAACTTCCGGCACCTATGTTAAACTCCTCTTCATAATCACAACTTTCACATTTGTAGATTACGCTAGTTGTTCCGCTGCAACCGCCGTTTTTACTTCTTTTTACCACTATACTCTCTTTATCGCAATCAGGACAGATACCCTGCTCTATTTTTGATAGTTTTTCGCTTTTTTGTTTTAGATATAGATAATATGCCAAAATTCCTAAAATTGATAAAATCAAAATAACTATAAACATATACATAACTATAACCTTTTATTTTGTATATTGGTGTATTGGGATATATAAAATTATATTTACTATTAAACAAATAACCAATAACTAAGTTTCACTCTCTCCCAAATATACTCGAATCGGTACTTATAGTCTGCAGCATATATTTTGCGTCAATGCTTCCTCTTCTATCAGCTCTTTTCCACCACTCTATCGCCTTTTTTTTATCTTTTTGGACTCCATACCCTTCATAATAAAACATCCCCATATAATACATAGCCTCTTTGTCTCCATCTCTTGCAAGCTTTTCAAAAATCAGCATTGCCTCTTCGTATCTATCCTCTTCAAAGAGTTCAATCGCTCTTTTAAGCATATACATCCTTTTTAAATAGAAAAGATTAATTTATCTTTTTCTAATGTCTAATGTCCAATATCTATTTTCCCAATATACAAATATACCAATAAACCAATAACTAAAATTAATCAATTTCAATATAATGCAACTTTAGACCTTCTTCAGTCATAACAAAACCGCTGATTATCAGTTTGCCTTCATGAACCATTCTATGATGCTTGGAACATAAAGGTATCAGGTTAAATCTATGGTTTGCCTTAAAATGCTCTATGAAACCTCTATTTGCTTTGGATTTGGGCTCTATATGGTGTACTTCCTCAACTATCTCATTACAGATAGCACATTTTGTCAGATATAAGCTTTTATTGTATCTGCTTCTTCTTTTCCTTTTTAAAAGCTCCATTTCACTAAACTCTTTTGTAAGCTCTTTCCTTATCCTATAAGCTTCATCCAAAAATCTTTTATCCATGTGTAAAGCTTTTGCAAACTCAAGACCATACAAAGTACTTCCGCTTCCTATTTGAAGCTTTCTGTTATAGATGAGTCTATCGCTCTCTTCATCATAAGTAACTCCAAGATGCAAAAATATAATATTTTCTATCTCTTTTATACTCTTTATCTCTGTTAGCTGATGAAGGTGCGTAGCAAAGATAAAATATGAGCCTATTTCACTAAGTCTTTTTATAGCTGCGCTAACAATCGATAGAGCTGAATACGTCTCCGTCCCGTGACTTATCTCATCTCCTAAAATCAAAGAGTTTTTTGTAGCTCTGTTAAATATGTTTTTTAGTTCAAGCATCTCTATGGCAAATGTGGAAAGCCCTTTGTATAGATTATCTTTTGAGATAATTCTTGTAAATAGTTTGTCTATAAGTGAAAATCTCATATAAGCCGCCGGTACAAAAAAACCAGCCTGCGCCATAATTACTGCAATTCCTACACTTTTCATAAGAGATGATTTTCCGCTGGAGTTGATACCGTAAAGCAATATTCCCTTAACCTCTTTATTATCACTCGCTTCCAAAGTTATGTGATTATGTTCAAGATCTTTTGGAATTACGCCTAGTAGGAGATCATTTGGTATATATATGCCGTTCTCTTCTCTAGACTCGATAATAGGATGGCGAAGTCCTATAAACTCTAAAGTCTCACTCTTGCTGATAATAGGCTTGGTATAGTTATAAAGCACTGCACTTTTAGCTCCACTTATGGCAAAGTCCAATTCTCCTATAAAAGTTATCAATTTTTCTAAAAGAGCACTATATAGTCTTTCCAACTCACTTAAAGTATCTAAAAAACTTTTTTTAACAAGCGCTACTAGTCGAGAATGCAAAGTGGTATATTGGCCTGAAAGCTCATCTATCAGTTCAGAGGTTATCTTGACGCTATTTTTCAATCTTTTGTAGTTAAAATCTTTTAAAAAGTAGTGCTTGTTGTCAATAGTAACAAAACTTTTCAATAGCTCTTTTTCGATAGCTGCGAATCTGTTTTTGGTAAGTGTCAGGTAAAATCCTTCGCTATCGAGCCAACCTATATTTACGTAATCCTCTTCCAAATCAAAAAAGGAGGAGATATGTTTTTTTATAGTTTCTAATTTTTCAAGTACATCCTTTATCTCCTCTTCTATCTTATCTATAAAAATATTTACACCAGGATTAAAAATATTCCCAGCTATCTGGTCTCTTCTATATTTAGCACTCTCTTCAAAATCAAAAATTCTTTCCAACTCTTTTCTAAATCCATAAACCTCATCAATTGAAAAATTTTCTATCCCTAAACTATACTTTTGAACCTCTTTAAAGAGTTTCTCAATAGAGTATAAAGAGGAGTGGAGATAATTTATCTCAAAAGGGTGTATTTTTTTCAGTTTTATTCTTCTTAAAATCCTCTCTATATCGTAAACCTGTTTTAAAAGCCTCTCAAATTTAGGATAATCCTCCAACAAAGATTCAATCAGTTCATATCTTCTATTTAGCTCTTTTTCATCCATTATAGGATTTAAAAGCCTCTCTTTTAAAAGCCTTTTTCCTATAGGAGTCGAGGTTTTGTCAAGAAGTTTTAAAAGAGTCATCTCGTCTGGGTCTCTTGAGATGATATTTAGCTGCTCAAGAGCGTTGTTTCCAAGATAGACAAAGTGTCGATTTCCCAAAAATACAGGACGATTAAGCTTTTCAATAATAACCGGATCATGTTCGATGATAAAATCTAGCAAAAATGCAAGAGTTTCACTCGCATAAGGATATCTCTCAAGATCTAAATACTCAATAGGAGTCAAAATGGAGTTTATAGAAAAAATTTTTGCAAACAGTTCGTTTTGGTAACCTATCTTGACTCGTTCTTTGTTTTCGTTAAAAGTGTAGTGATTCTTAATCTCTAGATAGTTGTATATAAACTCTTTGTCAGTATCGGTATCAAAAGTTATGACTACTTCTGAAGTATTGTAAGTTTGCAAAAGATTAAATATCTCATCCAAAGCGTAGGTTTTGTCGTCCCTCGTAGAGTAGATCTCGTTTACAAAACATTTGCCGGTAGTAACATCAACTGCCGCATATCCTCCATAATATATCCCTCTATTTTCCCCTATAATCAGCGAAACTATG
Source organism: Nitrosophilus labii (assembly GCF_014466985.1). NCBI lineage: Bacteria > Pseudomonadati > Campylobacterota > Epsilonproteobacteria > Nautiliales > Nitratiruptoraceae > Nitrosophilus > Nitrosophilus labii. Next base: position 465,548 of record NZ_AP022826.1, on the reverse strand, counting down.
TAGTTTTCCGTAGGCTCTACTTGATAATCGAAATTTGTTCCCGGAGATATTATGTTTGATATATATCTTTTTACATTGGGAGGCTCCCCTTTTTGTTTAACTAAAACGATAGTATATTTTTTACTCTGAACTAGACGATTTAGATATCTCTCTAATGCGAAATTTGGAACTCCGGCCATTAAAGGATTGGCTACGGAGTTTTCCAAAATCGATTTGTTTTTTCTAGTAAGCTGAATATTTAAAAATTCGGCTATCTCTTTTGCTTTACCGATTTTAAACTCTTCGTTATTAACCTCGTAAATTTCAAAAAAGGAGCCAACCTCCATAAGCACTACGGTGTTTTGACCATATTTAGCCTCAAAAACTTTTTGAAGTTCAAAATAGATATCCGTTAAAAGTCTCTTTTTGTTGTTTAAAAGTTCATTAAGCTCTTTTGTATCGATATCCAAACCGGTTCGCCTTTGTTCTTACTTAATATAAATATTATTATATCGAAGCTTTGGTATAATTTCGATTATTTGTCAAAAGGGAAAAAATGAAACTTTGCGTCGCTTTAGACCTTCCAACTAAAAAAGAAAATATCTCCTTGGCAAAAGAGTTAAAAGAGTTCGACGTTTGGTTAAAAGTAGGTTTTAGAAGCTTCATAAGAGACTCTAAAGAGTTTTTATACAAACTAAAAGAAATAAACGAGAATTTTAAAATTTTTCTAGATCTAAAACTTTACGATATTCCAAACACTATGGCCGATGCCTCAGAAGAGATAGCAAAACTAGATATAGATATGTTCAACATACACGCAAGTGCGGGTAAAAAAGCTATGAAAGCCGTTATGGAAAGAATCAAAAAATTTGAAAAAAGACCTCTTGTTTTGGCAGTAACCGCTTTAACATCTTTTGATGAGGAGAGTTTTAGAAAAATTTACGGTAGTCCTCTCGAAGAAAAAGCTAAAGAGTTTGCTAAAGACGCTTTTGAATCAGAACTAGACGGGGTCGTTTGTTCGGTTTTTGAGAGCAAACAGATAAAAGAGGTTACATCAAAAGATTTTATAACTTTAACACCCGGTATCAGACCTTTTGGTGAAGAGGCTGCAGATCAAAAAAGAGTAGCCGATATAAAAAGCGCTAAAGAAAATCTTGTCGATTTTATCGTGGTAGGAAGGCCTATCTACAAAGCCGAAAATCCAAGAGAGGTAGTAGAAAGGATATTGACAAATCTTTAAAATTAACCTATAATTTCATTCTCATTCGGACAGGTGGGTGAGCTGGCTGAAACCACCTCCCTGCTAAGGAGGCGTATCCGTAAGGGTACCGCGGGTTCGAATCCCGCCCTGTCCGCCACTATATAATTCAATTTCTTTCAAACTTATTTAAAAATCTCTTTTTTAAGGCCGATTAGGCTTACTTATCTTCTAAATCGTTTTATAAAATTCTATGTAAAACTAACATTTTTTAGAATTTATTTCTATTATGAAAATTTGCCTTGTTAACAAGTAAACAACATCTATAGGTCCAAAACATTTATAAGTTTCTCTATAGCATCTTTTCTTTTTTAAAGGTTCCTATTTAGATTTAAGAGCCACTTGCAGATTAGTAAAAATCACCTATGATTTAAGCTAAATTGAATTTTAAAAAGTTAAGTCTGCCTTCACTATGTTATAATTGTAATGACCCCTTTTTCCTGCACACCTAAGCTACTAAACGAAACACTTCTGCGGGCGTTTTGTACTGCAGCGCTGAATGCTTTCGTTTTTGATTGTAAAAATTGATCCATTCTCCAATAATTTTATTAGCCTCCTTGAGTGATTTGAAGTTATAGTGCCAGATACACTCTTCCTTGATGGTTCGGAAGAACCTTTCAATCATACCATTTTGTTCAGGAGTGTAGGGAGTAATAAATTCCTGAGTAAAATTATAATCTTTGATTGTTTTGGTGAATGATTTGCTGCTAAAAACTAGATCATTGTCGCTTCGTAATACAATGGGCTCTTTCAATCGCTGGAGTCTTCCGAAACGGTAGATTAGATCTTCTTGCAAAGCTGCCTCTGCTGTGTTTGCTTTACCGCTTTTTGAGAGTCTCCATCCAACGATTTCACAGGTACAAGTATCAATCATGCAAGCTAAAGTACTCCAGCCATCATTGATACTGTAGATGCGGGTCATATCGATTGCCCATCTTTGATTGGGATAGTGTGAACGTGAAGGCATCATTTTGGCTCTTGGCCTATGCCCTTTGGAACGCTTTCTTACCTGCCAACTTTTTAGTTGCAGAATGCACTGCACTGCTTTTTTGTTCATTCCAAGCAGCAAAGCTAAACGACGATAGCCATACGTTGGAAACTTTTCAATCATCTCTTTGACTTTTTTAACACGCCCTTCATCTAGTTTTTGCATTCTTTTAATTGGTTTATAATAAAAGCTCCTGCATGGAAGTTCAAAAAGAGAACAAAGCTTTGTGATGCTGATTGAGTAACCTTCACTTCTCATCTCGCTCTGAACTTGCATCACTTCTTCTCTTTTCCGAACAGAGCGTCGTACTTTTTTAATGCGATATTCTCCAATGTCAATTCACCGATGACTGCCTTCATATCTTTTATCTTCTCTTCATATATAGCAGCAATATCTTTAGGTCTGGCACGAAGCTGATTCTCCATATCTCTGCGTGCATCTTCCATCCACTCCTCTATTTCCCCAGGCGTCAAATCATACTTTCTCGCAACTTCAGTTACTGTTGTTTTTCCTTGAAAAATATCCATAACGATGGAAGCTTTCTTTTTTGCTGTAAAACGCTTTATCTCTTCTTGATTTTTATTTAATTTCTCCATTTTTGTTGACCCTTTTGTTTCTTACTCTTTATGTATTATATCCTGTGCAGTTGGGTGGGGTTAGGATAGAGATAACAAAAGGTCCAAAACCTTTTAACAAAAAAAATGTTCACGTTTTCGCTAACGAATTAAACGCAATACTGTTTAAACTTTTAAAAAATTAAACCTTTTTATAAACTATACTATCTTCAAGTTTGATTCTTTTAAAAAGCTTCATATCTTCAGGAACTTTCTCCGCATGTCCTAAAAGAAGATATCCTCCAGGTTTCAATATCGAATAAAAAGATGCAAAAACCTCTCTCCTTGTTTTATCATCAAAATATATCAACATATTTCTAGAAAATATAACATCGAAGCTACCCAATCTTTTTAATGAATAAAAATCAAGCACATTCGCCATCTCAAATGTCATATTTTTTGAGATCTCATTTTTAATTTTATATACAGTTCCATTAAAATCAAAATATTTTCTCAATAAATCTGAAGGAATTTTACTAATACTTCTTTTTGTATAAACTCCTCTCTTTGCTTTTTCAATCATAACCTTATCTATATCAATACCAATTAGAGCTATATCTCTTTTTTCAATTATTTTTTCTTCTTCCAATATGTAAATAGCAATTGAATAGAGTTCTTCACCGGAGGAACATGGCGCGCTCAAAATCTTAATCGACTCTCCTTTCGGTCTTAATTTATCTAGTTCAGGCAATAAATTTTTAATTAACGCTTCAAACTGATACTTTTCTCTAAAAAAGTATGTTTCATTAACAGTTATCAAACTAATAAAATCTTGTAATAGCTCTTTATCTTTTTCAAAAACCAAAGTACTGTAAAAAGATTCAAAACTTTTATATTTTGCTCTATCGACAAACTCCTCAATCTTTTTTCTGTAAATATTTAATAATTTATTATCATCCATATATATACCTGTTTTAACGGCAATTAAGTCTCTAATCTTTTTAAGTTGCTCTTCACTTAGTTTCATTCTTTTTCCTCTAAAGTACGATAGCTATTTTTAAAACTTTTAAAATCCTCTTCATCATAGATTTTAAAAAAATCCAGTAAAGACCTGCTTGTTTCCAATATTTCCTCTTTAAATTTTTTGAGAAACATTCTTACCTCTTCACAATCACCTCTCTCTAAAAAAAGCTCTATATGTTTTTTGGTTATCTTTAAATCTTTAAAAAAATAATTAAACTTAAAAGTCTCACAACAATCTATAATATATATAAAAGCTTTAAAAGATAAATAATAATTACAAGAACAAAGCATCTTTTTTAGAAGTTCTTTATCTTCTTCTCTTTTTATACAATCCATTCTTGAAAAAGTATAGTCAATAAACTCCTCTCCACCCTTTTCAAAAAACTGTGATAGTATATTTTTTAATAAAAAATAGTACTCTTTATGAATAATCATATAATCTATCGCACTAAAAACTATATCTTTATCGTAATTGCGCAAATTTTCTATATAAACTCTTGCCTCATCAAACTCTTTAAATCTAGGAATCTTTACCCCGCCATCTACTTTTTTAAACGCCATTTTGCTCTCCAAACTTGATAATTTCTTTTAAAATATCTTCAAAAGGTAAAACTTTGACAGTTCCACCTCTAACATATGCTTCTTTTGGCATTCCATAAACCGTAGCGCTCTCTTCGCTCTCAGCAATAGTATAGGCTCCAGCTTTTTTCAAGGCAACCATTCCATCCGCGCCATCATCACCTATACCGGTCAATAAAATAGCCATAATGTTTCTAGGCTCCATCACTTCCAATGCACTAAAAAACATCTCATCTACACTCGGAACAAAAAATCTTCCGCTACTGTTTGGTACGAGTTTTATAACTATCTTGTCATCATTTTTTCTAAAATGAAGATGTTTTCCACCTTTTCCTATTATCATTTTTCCTTTCATTAAAACTTCTCCACTTTTTGCCTCTACTACCCCTATTTTACTAAGAGAATTAAGTCTTTCGGCAAACTTAGACGTAAAACTAGTTGGCATATGCTGTACAACGCATACAGGATATGGATAATCTTTAGGCAAAGATACGGCTATCGTCTCTATAAGTTTAGGTCCTCCGGTTGAAGCGCCTATTAAAACATATTTAGAATCATCCCTAGCTTTGAAGTCTTTAACCTTAAATGGCTCAACCTTTTTTTTAACTTGAGATTTCCTTTTCATTAAAGATAGTTTGGAAATCTTCATAATATCTAAAACTTTCTCTTTTAACTCCTCTTTAATCTTTTGAGGATCAAGAATAATAGAACTTTTTCCACCAGGTTTGGTTATATATGTAAGCGCTCCCAAATCTAAAGCTTTAAGAGCAATTTCACCGTTTTCTACCGCATAGGAACTGACAACAATTACTCTAGTGGGTTTTTCTCTCATCAACTCTTCCAAAACCAAAAGACCATCTTTTTTAGGCATCTCAATATCTAAAGTTATCAGATCGTAATTCTCTTTTAAAGCTTTATTTAAACCTTCTTCTCCATCTTTGGCAACGTCAACTTCAAAACCTAGTTCTTGTAACTCTTTAGATAAAAATCTTCTTACTAACGCCGAATCATCTATTACCAAGGCTTTCTTAGCCACAGGCTCTCCTTTGTAATTAGTTTTTAATCGCGCTATAAACCTTTAATATCATTTCTTTAGCACCAAGAGGCAACGATATCGCATTAAATGGAACATTGTGGTCTCTAGGATTTACTCTAATTAATTTAGCATTAAAATTTTCTGCAATCCTTTCTCCCATCAATCTAACGGTAGGTACTGCTATTCCTGCTCCAAACTCCAAAATTACCAGACTTTTATAGGATTTATCTAAAAAAGTCTCAAAACTTTTTCTTTGAGCTTCGTGCCTTATATCCACCCAGTTCCAGTCATCAAACATCAAAATATTAGGTCTAGCTATCTCACCGCAATGTATACATCTAGGTAAAGGCTCTTTGGCTCTGAAATTTTCGTTATCTATACATATCTCAACATTTTCGGCACTCCAAATATCCTCACAACAAGGTTTTGTGCACTGCAAATAATGAATAGAACCGTGCACCTCTTCTATCTTTTTATCGCTAAATCCTGCCTTTTGAAACTGACCGTCAACGTTTGAGGTAAAAACGAAGTAATCTTTTTTGCTTTTTGCAATCTCTAAAAGTTTTAAAAAACCTTCATGCGGCTTGGTTTTTCTATAAAGATTTAATCTATGACCGTAAAAAGCCCAAGCCAAATAAGGATCTTCTTCAAACCAGTAGGGATTTGCAAGTTCTTCAAAACTTAGTCCAAGCTTTTTAGCAGCGGGATATGCTCTCCAAAAACCATCTTTACCTCTAAAATCAGGAAGCCCGCTATCCACACCCATACCAGCACCGGTAGTGATTAGAAGATAGTCACAATCTTTTATGATTTCGGCAATTTTCTTTATCATCGCTATTTTCCGATTTTTAAGTTTTTTTCATTATAATAAATAAGAAGTAAATTGAGGCTAAAAAATGAATAAAAAAGATTATATAACAGCTTTGATAATTTTTTTAACTCTCATTGCGGGTGTAATGGTTGGAAAATTTATCGCAATGAAATATGCTACACCTAAAGAACAAAACACAATCTCCAAATAAGCAGCTATCTTCAAATCTCATATTTTAACGCTTTACTTAGTTATCTATTTTTCCAAAAAGCGATACTGCTCAAAAAAAGAGCAAAGGAAAGAGACAAATCTAAAGTTCCAACACTTACCAAAAACCAGAAGTTCCCATGAGAAAGGTGCGAAAGGTAGGCTCCTAAAGAGATAACAAAAACTAAAAAAAGAAAAAAAGAGGGTTTATAAAACTGCCATATTTTAGGTTCTTTCAGTTCATTGATGCGCTTTAGGTTTTTTTCACAACTTTTTATAAAAATATATTTTACTTTCAAAATCCCTATAAAAAGCGCGAAAACAAAACTCCAAAATATTACAAATCTCTCTTTGTTTAAGTCAGCTGCCTCTACCAACAGAGAAAAACCTTTGAAAAATAGGACAAAAGCTCCTATATACCAAACAATGGCCGCTAAAATTTTTAAGATAAATTTGGTTGTTTTCATAATAAGTATTGTAAAGAAAAGTTTTTAAATAAAGATTATATTAAAGAACTATACTTATATGTTATACAAAAATTTTATGATTTAATTTTCAAATACACCGCACTCAAAGGCGCAAGTTCAAGACTCAAAGAGTATTCAAATTCAAAAAACTTTTCTCTTTTGGCCTTTAATACTCCATTGAACCTACCTTTCCCTCCAAATGCTTATCATCGCTATTGAATATCTCTTTATACTCTCCAGCTTTCATCAAACCTGGATCTCCCTGGCAAAATGCCTATGTAGAAAGCTTCAATGGAAAATTCATAGATGAAAGCTTAAATAGAGAGTGGTTCGCAAACAGAAAAGAGGCCCAGGTTATCATTGAACAGTAGCGGAATACTACAATAATAAACGGCCACACAGTTCATTGAATAATAAGCCACCATCCATCTGCAATAGAGAGATGCAAAACGCCGTTTAGTGCTGCTTTCATTCCGCTTATTCCGCATGCTTCAAGAGGAGGAAAGGGAGTATTTAGCCATACATCAGCACCTTTTGTCAGTATCTTTGCACAAAGCTCGCCATAATCTTCTATAAAATGCTATTCTTCCTTTAAACATTGGGCTCATTGCAATCTGAAAGACTTTTTGAAGTATCTTTTTGTCTTCTATATCCGCTAGATGAGCTTTACCGGTAAAAATGATCTGTACTGACATAGAAGGGTTGTTTACAATTTTTTCGAGTCTTTGAATCTCATACAAAATTAGTTCAGGTTTTTTGTATTTTGTACATCTTCTTGCAAAAACTATTGTAAGTACGTTAGGATCGAGCATAACTCCTTCTGCCATGGCGATTGAGGGCATATCTTTTCTTCTGCCCATTTTCTTTGATTTTTTCTCTTGCATGATTAATCAGTTTTGCTTTGTATCTACAATGAATATTCCATAAACATGCATCATCAATATCTTCGATTTTAGGCCATAGATCTTCATTGTCACAAATATCGCTTCAATCCTTTGAAAATATAAAGTCTTCTTTCTCTTTGAATTTATTGTTTTGCCATAAAAGTATATGAACACCGTTAGTTATATAATCAATTTTTTTGCCTCCTAGAAGCGTTTTCCATATCTCGTTTGAAACTTCTTTATGCTTTGTGCTTACGGCATTTGTATATCTGCATACTTTATAAAGATAAAGCCGTCATATTAAATCCGCTAGATGGATTGTCAGGGTTAAGTCCTAAACTCATAAGTTTTTCCATATCTATTTTCATATCTTGCGCAAATTTACTAAAATATCTTCTCATCAAATCAAAAGAGTAAACATCAGTTGCTGCCTGTAAAGAGGTGTGTATAGTAAATATCGAACCTTCTTCCACAATTTTTCTTGCTTCTTCAAAATCGCACCCATCCTCTACAAATTTTCTCATCCTCTCTAGCAAAGCAAAAGCGGGATGACCTTCATTTAAGTAAAGTATAAAATACTCTATTCCAAGAGCTCTTAAAACTCTGCATCCTCCAATACCCAGTACTATCTCTTGTCTTACTCTTTGGTTAAGGTCTGCTGTATAGAGTTTGCTTGAGATATGTCTGTCCCAAGGATCATTTTGTTCTATATCGGTATCGAGTAGATACAGAGAAACCCTTCCCACATTAACTTTCCAGACAGCTACATAAACTTTAGGAGTGATATAAGGAACTTCTAAAATCATATGATTTAAATCTTTATCAAGGACTCTCTCTATAAGCGCAGCGTCTCTGTCAACCGGTTCACTTACACCATTTTGCCAGCCATCTAAACCGATTACCTGTCTTATATATCCATGCGGATACATAAAGCCTAAGCCAATTATAGGCAGATCCATATCGCTACTCTCTATGAGTATATCGCCCGCCAAAAATACAAGACCGCCGGCATATACAGGTATTGAATGATGCAAACCATATTCAGCGCAAAAATATGCGATTGGCAAAGGTCTTTGTTCTATAAGATTTTTTTTATGTTCTAGGTAGTCTCTAAACAGAGCATATACATGTGTAGTCCCTAACAAAACTTTTCTCTTTAGATAGTTGCAAAAGTCTTTTTTCAGAAACTCTTTTTAAAAGAAATATAGGATTGCTCCCGCTATAGTTCCAAAGGTATGGATCTATTCTTTCAAAAATCTTTTCTGCCTTGCTATTCCAACTCCACCATAGATTTAGCGCTATTTCGCCGATACCTTCTATCTCTTTTGGAAGTTTGGGCATTAAAATGTTTATTGAGGAGCTAGTTGCAGGCATTTGTCATCCTTTTTAAAAATATCCTTAGCAGAAGATAGCGCTTCTTATAAAAGCTTATCTAAAATAATTGCATATTTACTACTTAATATTGAGATTTATTTGGATTTTTTATAGAACAATTTTAAAATATTCATTAAAAATAGTCTTGAACTATAATTTATTATTATAACTAGATAGTAAAATTAATTTGTAATTTTTTAAAAAATGTTATACTTCTTTAATCTTAAAGTAAAGGTAAAATGATGAAAAAACTTATTTTACTGATGATTAGTCTAATATCTATTTCCCTATTTGCTAGTGACGGCGCTAAGATTTTTAAGCAAAAATGCGCAGTATGTCATGGTGAAAATGCACAAAAAAGCTCTTTAGGCGTTAGTAAAATTATAGCCGGTTGGCCCCTAGAAAAAACTATAAAAAAATTAAAAGAGTACAAAACAGGAAAACTTAATCAGTATGGTTTTGGGAATATGATGAGAAACAGAGCCACCAAACTTACAGAAAAAGAGATGCTAGCAGTTGCAAAATATATAGAAAGTCTTAAATAGTTAATATTTTAAAACTCTTTTTATAGCATAAGAACAGAGTGTAAGCCCAAAACTGCCAGTTACTCCTACAAAACTTCCCTTCTCCTTGCATCGCGGCTCTTCTGGAGAGAAAATTGCTTGATAATCTCCTTTAAAACCCGCTTTTTTTAACTCGTATCTTATCTTTTTTGCAAAAGGATCGCCGTAAGTTTTCCAGATTGAGGCCACCTCTATCTTAGTAGGATCGCATTTTCTAGCGCTTCCTGTAGAAGATATAAGTTTGGGATAGGCTTTTTTTGCTATAGCTATCTTTGCTTTTATATCATCTATCGCATCTAAAACAAGATCATATTTTGAAAAATCAAAACTATCAACCCACTCCTCATCTATTTTAGCCTCTATCGCATTAATACCGGGATAAAGCCTTTTTAAAACTTCTACTTTTACTTCTCCTATATTTTCACTACCTATCTGCCTATTTTGATTGGTTATGTCGTATCTATCAAAATCTACAATAGTTATATCTTGAACTCCGCTTCTGTAGAGGCAGTCAAGACAAAAACTTCCTACGCCTCCTACGCCCAAAAGTAAAATCTTTGCATTTTTAAATTTTTCAAAATCGTCTTTGAAAAGCAGTTTTACTCTGTCAAATCTCATCTTATATCCAATTTTTCAGTTTTTCCATCTCTTCATAAGCTGTTAAATCGGCTTTTACAGGAGTAATAGAGACATACCCCTCTTTTACGGCCTCAAAATCGCAATCTCTTTTTTCATTTACTCTCCATTCAAGAGGATGAAGCCCTAACCACCAGTACTCTAGTCCTCTTGGATTCCTGTGAAGATGGGCATCGTTTGCGTAGAGTCTATATCCGGCTCTTGTTATTTTATAGCCTTTGAAACTTTTAGGTTTTAAAGGAGGAACATTTATATTTAAAAATTTTCTATCACCTACTGGCATTCCTTTGTTTAAGATTTTAGTAGCAATATCTTTTGCTACTATTTTGGCCAATTCATATCCTATCTCAATCTCAGTTTTTTCACAGTTCGAGTTGCAAACCTGGCTAATAGCTATTGAAGGGATTCCGTAAAGCGCGCCTTCCATTGCTGCTGCGGCCGTACCGGAATAGGTGATATCCTCCCCCATATTTGCTCCTCTGTTTATTCCGCTTATGATGAGGTCAGGTTTTACATTTTCCGGATAGAAAGCGTTTAACGCTAAATATACACAATCTGTTGGAGTTCCGTCATCTAATTTATAAAAATTGTCATCGATTTTTATAAACCTAAGCGGTTTCGTTAAAGTAAGGCTGTGTCCGCAGGCGCTCTTTTCGGTGGTAGGAGCAACAACTAAAACTTCTCCCAACTCTTTTACCGCCTCTATCAAAGCTTTCAGCCCTAATGATTCAAATCCATCGTCATTTGTTATCAAAATTCTTTTTTTCAAAAAACTCCTTTTTTTGAAATTGGATATTGGGTATTAAGAATTAAGAATTAAGAATTGGGAATTCGGATTTTTGGTTAAGTGGTTGAGTAGTAAATTAACACACACTCACACCCACACATTCACTCCAATGCATATTACCAATGACTCAATGACTTAATGACAAATAATTTCGTTGCAAATTATACCAAAGAATTTTAGCTTTTTATAAGAATATGAATAAGCGGAAGATAAAGAAAGATAAGCCCCAAAAAAATCAAAGAGGTACTAAAAACTGCCGCCGTTACCTCTTTTGGCCTACATTCATAAAGTGCAGATAGATTTACGTTTGTTACAGCTAAAGGCATTATACACTCCATAAACAAAATAGCTTTTGAGAAAGGCTCTATAGGGAGATACTTTATGATGAAAAAAGATAAAATTGGAAGCATAAGAAACTTAACTATGTTTATGGAGATTTGGAGTTTTATATTTAACTCTTTTATCTTAACTGAGTATAGATATATACCAAAAATCATCAACTGAACAACTATACTAGCGTATGCGCCCATCTCCAAAGATCTCATAAAAGCCGGATGAATCTCTATTTTTGCTAAATTAAAAATAATAGCTAATATAGCAAACCATAAAATAGGTAGTTTTATTATGTTCAATAAAGATTTTTTAACATCGAAATTTCCTCTTGAATAAAAGTATACCCCTAAAGTATAAACAACAAAAACATTAGCTAGATTTATCATAGTCGTATAAGGAATAGAGCCTTCGCCAAAAATGGCTATTCCTAGAGGAATGCCTAAGTTCCCCGTATTTCCTATAACTCCCGCTACTGTAAAGATAGATCTATCTTTTGTATTAGTGAAAAGTTTTTTTGAGATTAGAAAGTTAAAAAATATAGCCATCAAAGATATAAGAATAAAAAATAGAGGAGTTGATAAAAGATCAAAATCCAAATCTTTTTTTAAAAGTCCCCAAAATGTCAAAAAAGGCTGTAATATATATACAGATACAAGCACAAGGCTCTTTTGATGAAGTTTGTCCTTGAAAAAGAGTTTTACTAGATATCCAATAAGAATAAAAACATAAACCGAGAGCAAAGAGAGAGCTGTCTGGATCATTTAGGCAACACAACCTTTAAAGTCTCTATACTATCTTCTATAGAGGCTAGATTCCCTCTATCTCCGCTTTTTATATACTCGACAAAAGCCTCCAACTCTTTTAAAAGAGGCTCATCTTTTTTTATGTGTAAGTCTCTTACTCTGTATGAATTGTTTGTCTGATAATCTGAAAACTCTTGCAGCGTTTGAGCTATGAGATCCGCTTCGAAATATACTTTCGCACAAGCAACTTCAATTTTTCTTCTTTTAAAAGGGGTCAGCCAGTTAGTTGTTATACTTGCAATTATGTCATCTTCAAGTAAAAAGCTCAAAACCGCGTTATCTTCATAATGGTTATGAATCTTTTGAGATTTGAAGATAGATTTATCCAAAATATCTTTTGAAGTTATATATCTTATCAGATCTATATCGTGTACGGCCAAATCTGTTAAAACTCCTACATCGCTAATTCTAGGAGGAAAAGGTCCCACTCTAGTTATCTCTATGGTGTAAATAGTTTTACTTTTGAGTTCTTCTTTTAGATTTAAAACTGCGGGATTAAATCTCTCCACGTGACCTACGCAACTTTTCAACCCTCTTTTTTCTACAAAATCCAATATAGTCTCAGCATCTTCGATTTTTGAAGCCGCAGGTTTTTCAATAAAAAGATCCGCACCGTAAGAGGCTACTTTGAGTGCTACATCTTTATGTAAAAAAGTTGGAACCGCTATAATAGCTGCGTCAATCTTTTCATTCTTAAACATTTCATCAATATCGTTATAAAAAGGCTCTTTAAAAGAGCTATATTCAACTACGTCACAAAGTGCGATCACGTTTACTTCGCCGATGTTTTTCAATACTCTGTAATGGTTTTTCCCCATAGAACCGAGACCGATTATCGCAATATTTATCATCTCTTTTCCTAAAATGCTTTTGATAATGTTTTTATGATGTAATCTTGATCTTCTATACTCAAAAACGGGCTCATAGGAAGACTCAAAATCTCTTTTGAAACCTTTTCAGCTACAGGAAAATCTCCCTCTTTATATCCTAGATACTCAAATGCTTTTTGCAGATGAAGAGGTTTTGGATAGTGAATAGCCGTAGGAACTCCGGTTGTTTTTAATTTGTTTACGATCTCCTTTCTTCTATCAGGGACCCTTATGGAATATTGCGCATAAACGGAGGTTCTATCCTCTTTTATGATAGGTGTTATTACAAAATCTTTTAGATGTTGCGTATATCTTTGTCCCAGCTCTATTCTCTTTTTTACTTCATCATCAAAATGTTTCATTTTCACTAAAAGTACTGCGGCTTGAATCGCGTCTAATCTTGCATTTAGACCAATCACCTCATGCTCGTATCTTTTGCTTTGTCCGTGATTTTTAAGTATAAAGATCTTTTTTGCTATCTCTTCATCATTAGTAAAAACCGCTCCTCCATCACCATAGCATCCGAGCGGTTTTGAAGGAAAGAAGCTAGTACAACCTATGTCGCTTAAGTTGCAGCTTTTTTTGCCTTTATATTCAGCGCCGAAGCTTTGGCAGGCATCCTCTATCACATAAATTTTCCCTGAAGCGTTTTTGGCTATCTGGTTGATCTCCTCCATATCCGCTGGTTGACCGTAAAGACTCACAGGAATGATCGCTTTTGTTTTTGAGGTAATCTTCTCTTCTATCTTTTTGGGATCTATATTGTATGTTTTTTCATCTATATCCACAAATACCGGTTTAGCTTTTAAAAAGGAGATAACCTCCGCAGTTGCTATAAATGTAAAGGGTGTGGTTATAACCTCGTCTCCCTCTTTAATCCCTATCGCCATTAAAGCTAGTAAAAGTGCGTCTGTTCCGCTGCTACAACTGATTGCAAATTTAGAACCAGTATAATTTGCAAGTTCTTTTTCTAAAGTAGCGACCTTTTCCCCTCCGATAAAAGCGGCCTTTTGCATAACCTCACCTATCGTCTTATCTATCTCTTCTTTGTAGGCCATGTATTGCGTTTTTAAGTCGATAAACTCCACTCTCATAACTCTTCCTTTAGTATTTGTGCCACTCTTTTTGAACTTCCGTGCTTTAGATAATCTCTCAGCAGGAGCGATTTTTTGAAAAACTCTTTTTTATCAAAATTTTCGTATGCCTCTAATAGATTTTTTGATGATACCTCATTTTGAATAAATTCCGGATGAATTGTCTCGTTAAGTAGATCGTTCATAAATATATTTGCCAACCCTACATAATCCAAATTAACAAGAGTTTTAGCTATAAAATAATCGATAGGTTTTGCTATGTAAGCTAAAATCAGAGGCGTTCCTATAAGAGCACTCTCCAAAGTAGCGGTACCGCTACAGATAAAAGCAAATTCCGATTTCATAAGAGCTTTGTGAGGCTCTTTCGTTATCGTAAAATCTTCTAAATCACCATAAATCTCTTTTATATCGTTATCACTGAAGTGAGGTGGTATTACGAGTAGCGCCTCTTTGTTTAACTCTTTTCTAACCTCTTTGAAAACCGGCATTAATCTTTTTATCTCGCCTCTTCTGCTTCCTGGCATAAAAGTTATAAAATCTGACTTGGTTAGAGATGTTTTAAACTCCTTTATCTCATCCAAAAGAGGATGACCTACATACTCTATCGGTGCGTTTTTGGAGTAGTACTCTTTTTCAAAAGGTAAAATGGAGCAAAGCCTGTCTACATACTTTTCAAGCTCTTTTATCCTTCCTCTTCTCCAAGCCCAAGCCTGAGGCAATATATAATATATTATCTGGGTATTTGGATATCTTTTTTTTATCTTTTTTGCCAAAGGTAGATTAAACCCGGAAGAGTCTATAAGCAAAATTTTGTCCGCATCTTTTGCCAAAGAGACCATCTCGTTTTGGAGTTCGTAAAAAAGAGGAATTTTTTTAAATACGTCCGCAAAACCCATAACCGAAATAGATTGCAGGTCTATAATTGGTTCTTCCAAAGTTTTATCGAAGATTCCATAAATTTTGCAATCTATATATTTTAAAACCTCTTTAAGATGAACATTTGCAGATTTTTCAAGAGCACTAACGACTATTTTCATCATATCTCCTAAAAGTTGATATAATTATACAAAAATTATTAAGAAACTATAAAAAATTATAGGTTTTAAACGAAGGAGAAAAAGTGCAAAAAGAGCCAATGACGGAATATGGATATAAAAAACTACAAGATGAGCTAGAAGCCTTAAAAGAAGAGAGACCGAAAGTAGTTGTAGAGATTGAAAAAGCGAAAGAGCATGGAGACCTAAGAGAAAATGCCGAATATCATGCGGCTAAAGAGAGATTGGGATTTATTGACGCAAGACTTGCGGAACTTAGCGATCTGCTATCCCGTGCTCAAGTTATTGATCCTTCAAAACTTCCTCATGAGAAAGTGAGCTTCGGCTCAACCGTAAAGCTTTTGGATATAGAAGAGGATGAAGAGATAGAGTACACTATAGTCGGAGCTACAGAAAGCAATCCTGAACATGGACTTATATCTTACAATACCCCTCTAGCTAGACAGCTTCTTGGAAAAGAAGAGGGTGATGAGATAACAGTAAAACTTCCAAAAGGGGAGATAGATTTTGAGATCTTAGAAGTATATTACAAACCTATTAAGTTTGATAAATAAGGAGTTTTTTTGAATATCAGATGTGCGGTAGTCGGAGCAACGGGATATACAGGACTTGAACTTATCAAGATACTTCTTAATCATCCTAAATTTAAGTTGGTTTATCTTGGAAGCAGTGAAGACCAGAATACTAAAAAGGTTTTTCCAGCTCTAGACTCTATTTTAGATATGCCTATACATAAAGCTGATCCACAAGAGATAGCAAACTTTTGCGATCTTGCTTTTTTAGCTCTTCCTCATAAAGCCTCCATGAGTTTTGCAAAAGAGCTTTTGGATTTGGGTGTTAAGGTAGTAGATCTATCTGCGGATTATAGACTTAAACTTGAAAATTATGAAAATTTTTATACTTCTCATATCGATCAAGAGCATTTAAAAGATGCAGTATACGGTCTTCCGGAAATCTATAAAGAGAAAATAGAAAAAAGCCGACTTGTAGCAAATCCCGGCTGTTATCCTACGGCAACACTTTTATCGCTGATACCTTTTTTGCCCTTTATCGATCCTAACGCTCCAATTTTTGTAGATGCTAAAAGCGGCGTAAGCGGTGCTGGTAAAAAGTGTAGCCAAAACACCCATTTTATTACCATAAATGAAAATATTTTTGCATATAACCCTATAAAACACCGACACTCTATAGAGATAAAAGAAAAATTACATGAATGCTCCGGCAAAGATTATGAGATAAACTTTGTACCTCATCTTCTTCCAATAACTAGAGGAATGCTTGTTAGCTGTTATGTTACGTTAAAAGAGGAGATAGAGCCAAATCAAGTTTTAAAAGAGTTTTATAGTGATGATATTTTTGTTAGAATCAAAGATAAACCTGTAGATGTAAAATCAGTTAGCGGAACTAACTTTTGCGATATTTTTGCTGTAAAAAACCAAAAATCGCTTTTTATCTCCTCGGCTATCGACAATCTTTTAAGAGGCGCAAGTTCTCAAGCTATAGTAAATGCAAATATAATGTTTTCTTTTCCAGAAGATTTGGGTATTCCTAAAATTGCCTATGTTCCGTAATATCAAAGAGAGCGCTATTTTTGTAGCGGACTCCCACGTAAACGAAAAAAACAAAGATAACTTTTTTTTATTGCTGCAAAAGATTGAGGAGTTAAATCCTCCGCAAATATTTTTTATGGGAGATATTTTCGATCTTTTGGTATCTGAAGTTAAAAGCAGCGTAGATAAAAACATAGAAGTTATAAAAAAGATGGATATGATTGCTAGTAAAATACCTAGTTACTATTTTGAAGGTAATCACGACTTCTCTTTAAAAAGTGTTTTTAAAAATATAACAGTTTTTGAAAGAAAAGAACAGCCTTGTTATTTTTTATATAAAGATATAAAAGTTGCACTATCTCACGGCGATATTTGGACTACGAAAAGATATGAGATATATATAAATGTTTTACAAAACAAAACAGTTTTGAGAATTTTATCTTTTTTTAACAAGATAGTTAACGATTTTATAGCAAAAAAGATTCAAGAGTATAACTATTCTAAGAATCTATGCAAAAAAATAGAAAATTTTGAAAATATTATAAAAGAGAGAGTGAAAAATTATAAAAAAAATTATAAAGATGTAGATATGGTTATCGAGGGGCATTTCCATCAAAATGTAGAATTAGTCTTTGATAATTTAAGATATATTAACCTTCCCTCTTTTATTTGCGGAGGAAAATATGGTGTTTTTAAAGAAGGGAAGATTGTTATAAAGTCACTCTAGAATTTTTCTTGCCAGATCAAATTTGTTTGCCGTCATTATGTGTATTTTAGGATGAAAGTCCAAAATTTCGTTAAAAAGTTTTTTACTCATCTCAAACCTAACTTTAAACTCCTCCTCTTCACTTATTTTGTTGGCTTTATATAGTCTATCTATCCACTCCTTAGGGACGTTTATACCCGGAACGTGGGAGTGGAGAAACTGGGCAGTTCTAAGTCTGGTTATAGGAAAAAAACCTAAAATAAGTTCAGACTTTGCTTTTTCGTTGCTAAATGGATAGTGTACACTAAAGTTCGCAATTTCACTTGAAGACTCTTTTTTAGATTTTGAAATCTTCAAAAGAGTTGGATAGACTTCCCAGTGAGGAACAAAGCAAGTAGGAGGAAGCCAATCTAAAAGAAATAATAGCAAAAAATAGATGAAACAAAAATATTCAAAGAGATAATGACACAGTTTGTAGTTGATGAAGATCCACTTTTATCAATGATGAAATGGATGATGGAACAGTTGATGAAGATTGAGTCCGAGATGAAAGTTGGAGCTAAAAAAGGTGAGCATAATAGTGAGAGAAAAAGCTATTTCAGTGGTTATAGACCAAGAAGGTTCGATACGAGACTAGGGACAGTTTATCTTATGATTCCAAAGATAAGAAAAGGTGGCTACATTCCCTTTTTCATCACCGAAAAGAGAAGAAGTGAACAGGCTCTGATTTCGATGGTGAAAGAGGCATACGTCAATGGAATATCAACAAGAAAGATAGAACGTTTGGCAAAAGAGCTTGGAATCGAGAATATCAGTGCATCACAGGTATCACAAATCAACAAAGGGCTAGATGAACAAGTAGAAGAGTTTCGAAACAGACCACTGCAAAAAGAGTATCCCAACGCAAGGGTTGATGCTTTGTATGAGAAAGTGAGAGACTATGAAGGAAGAGTGGTATCTACCGCTATTATGATAGCTTATGGTGTAACACTAGAAGGCAAAAGAGAGGTATTGGCAATAGAGCCATTTATCAATGAGTCTTATGAAACTTGGAGAAATTTCTTTGAGAGACTCAAAGAAAGAGGATTACAAAAAATAGCATTGCTTATCAGTGATGTACATTTAGGGAAAAAGGCTTTCAAAGAGAGTTTTATTGGCGCATCATGGCAACGGTGTAAAGTACACTTTATGAGAAACATTTTAGCTCATGTTCCACCTAAAGCAAAAGAAAAATTTGCAGCAAAACTCAAACAAATCTGGCTGCAAAACAGCAAAAAGGAAGCTTATCTTATAGCCCAAGCTATTATCGATGAATATGGCAAAAAATTCCCTGAAGCTACCCAAGTGCTTCAAAATGGATTGGAAGACTCTTTGCAGTTTTATCACTTCCCGCAAATTGATAAAAGGAGGATAAGTTCGACAAATGTGTTAGAAAGAATCAACAAGGAGATTAGAAGACGCTCTAAAGTAGTATCTGTTTTTCCATCAAGAGAGTCCTATATTAGACTCATTACCACATACTTGATGGAGTACACTGAAGACTGGGAGATTGAGAGAAGCTATATTCATCCACAAAAGCTTCAAGAGGTGATGGAAATCTATGAAGCGCAGCTTAAAGCTGCTTGATATCCAATGAAATACAACTTGCTGGAAAGTAAAATTGCGAACAAAACTTGACAGTATCAATACAAAAGTAGTTCATTCTCTAGCATCTGCCAAAGTAAGAGCAAAAAGCGGATTTGCTTTTTGCTTTACTACTTCATAGGCTTCTTTTAAGGTAAGGCCGGTAGTTACAATATCATCAATAATAATTACATCAACGCTTTGCGGACCAATATAGTTAAAATTTCTTGGATTTTCCACTCTATATTGATAGCTTTTTGCCGAATATGAAACACTATTTTGTGCTATAAGTGAGTTGTATAAAGGTGCAAGATATCTGCTTTTCATCGCTTTTGCAAGTATCGCCGTATGGGAATAGTAGTCTTTAATTCTAGTATCAACAGGCAAAACATAAGCCTTTTGCTTAAACTCTTTAGAAAACAGACAAAAAGAGTTTTTAGCTACTATTTCATAAACAAAGCTTCCAATAAAAGTATGTTTTGTCTTAAGAAGCGTTTCTATATTTTTATATTTATAAAAAGAGATAACATAAAAATCTTTAACTAACTCTCTTTTTGATATTGTAGGTTTCAAAAGAGCATTTTGACACTTTTGACAAATATATTTCATAGTTACACTTGAGCAAAGAATACACCTCATTTATCTTATTCAGCTATTGCTTTTATTACAAGTCTAACTCCTTCAAATATGATTTTTTTTGCAAATTCGCTAAGCTCTTGGGAACTTTTTATAGGATTTATCCATTTAGCTTCATCTATCTTTACAATTTTTGTAACCGTTACCCCTTTTTTATATACAACTACTTTTGCTACAAACCTTCCCTTTACATTTTCACCAGTAAGTTTGGATTTATCATAAGTAATAAAAAGTTTTTCTATATAGATTTTAGCCTCTTTTTCTAAACCTCTTTTGGCAAGTTCATTTTTTACTATATCAGAAACATTTGAAGAGATTGTTATATCGGCAATTATTTCTCCTTTAGAATATATATAACCTATAACCGAATTATTTTCTCTTTTATCGTAAACTTTTATTTTCGATTCATTTTGAATATTAGAAACCGGAATATATATATTTACACCTTTGGATGCACAACCCGCTATAAAAAATATGGCTAAAAATAGAACCGTCAACTTTTTCACATTAAGCTCCTAATCTATCTTTAATACGGTTAAAAAAGCCTCTTGAGGCAACTGAACTTTTCCTATGGCTTTCATTCTCTTTTTACCGGCTTTTTGCTTCTCAAGAAGTTTTCTTTTTCTAGAGATATCTCCCCCATAACACTTAGCAGTAACATTTTTACCCATAGATTTAACAGTCTCTCTTGCTATTATCTTATTTCCTATACTTGCTTGTATAGCTACTTCAAAAAGCTGCCTAGGGACAATCTCTTTCATCTTTTTAACAAGTTCTCTTCCTCTATATTGAGCTTTCTCTTTAGGAACAATGATAGATAAAGCATCTACAACTTCTCCAGCAACTCTAACGTCTAGTTTTACCAAATCACCCTCTTTGTAGCCGCTAGGCTCATAATCAAAACTGGCATATCCTTTTGTAACGGTTTTTAGCTTATCATAAAAGTCCATAACTATCTCGTTCATAGGTATTTCATACTCAAGTAAAACCCTATCTTCTGTAAGATAGTCCATCTTTGTTTGAACACCTCTTTTTTCGTTCAAAAGTGTTATAACATTTCCCAAGAACTCGGTAGGAGTTATAATAGTAGCTTTTACGTAAGGCTCGAAAATCTTCTCAATCTCTTGAACGGGAGGAAGTTCACTGGGGTTTTGTATCTCCAACTCCTCGCCGTCGGTTTTCAAAACTCTGTATGTAACGGTTGGCGCTGTGGCTATTAGATCGAGCCCAAATTCTCTCTCTAACCTCTCTTTAACAACTTCCATATGCAAAAGCCCTAAAAACCCTACTCTAAAACCAAAACCCAAAGCCGCTGAAGTTTCAGGCTCGTATGTTATACTTGCATCATTAAGTTTAAGTTTATCTAAAGCGTCTCTTAGATCCTCAAATTTATCCGTATCTATCGGATAGAGTCCAGCAAATACAAAAGGCTTGGCTTCTTCAAATCCTTCAATCGGTTCAGGAGTAGGATTTTTGGCATCAGTGATGGTGTCTCCAACTTGAACATCACCGATATTTTTAAGTCCCATAACTACTATACCGATTTCACCGGTTGCTATTTTCTCACTCTTTTGAGGCTTTATAGGATGAGGATACATAAGTTCCAAAACTTCGTGCTTTTTACCGGTCCCCATAACCAATACTTCTTGACCTTTTCTTATCTCACCGTCAAAAACCCTCACAAGTGCCAGAGCTCCTAGATAACTATCAAACCAGCTATCGTATATCAAAGCTTTAGAAGGAGCCTTGGGATCTCCTTTTGGAGCCGGAATCCTATCTATAATAGCATCTATAAGCTCTTTTATGCCCTGTCCCGTTTTAGCACTCACCTCTAAGGCATCCGTACAATCTAATCCTACACTGTTTTCTATATCCTCTTTTACCCTGTCGGGATCTGCAGCTGGAAGATCTATCTTGTTTATAACGGGAATTAGTTCCAAGTCGTTTTCCAGTGCTATATAGACATTGGCAATCGTTTGCGCTTCTACTCCTTGACTAGCGTCCACTACCAAAAGAGCACCTTCACTAGAAGCCAAAGAGCGACTAACTTCATAACTAAAATCAACGTGTCCCGGAGTATCTATAAGATTTAAAATATACTCTTTTCCATCTTTATTATATTTTAGTCTAACGCTTTGCGCTTTGATAGTGATACCGCGCTCTCGCTCTATATCCATAGTATCGAGCATCTGTTCGCTCATCTTTCTATCTTCAATACCACCACACTCTTGTATAAGTCTGTCGGCAAGGGTACTTTTTCCGTGATCTATATGAGCTATGATGGAAAAGTTTCTAATATTGTCCAAAAATACTCCTTCTATCTTTTGTTAAAAGTTAAAACGGTTAAACGATCAAAATTGTATAAACTCTCAACTTTTTAACTAAATAAACAAACTATTAACACTCTCGTTATGATACACTCTTCTAATAACTTCGGCAAAAAGGGGTGCTACAGACAAAACTTTGATTTTTTCGGTATTTTTTTTCAAAGGCAAAGAGTTTGAAACCACAAGTTCGTCCAACTTCCCATTTTCAATTCTCTCATATGCAGGACCGCTAAGAACTGGATGAGTACAACATGCCATCACGGATTTAGCCCCTTTTGCTTTTAAAGCCGCCGCAGCTTTTACTATAGTTCCGGCCGTATCTATCATATCATCTACCAAAATAACATCTTTTCCTTCCACATTTCCAATGATGTTCATAACTTCGGACTCATTGGCCTTTTCTCTTCTTTTATCTACTATTACCATATCCATCCCAAGTCTGCTTGCAAAGTATCTTGCTCTTGCAACTCCTCCGATATCGGGACTTGCAATAACTGGATTTTTAAAATTTTTGTTTTTAACATAATCCATAAATATTATAGCTCCGTAAAGATTGTCAACTGGAATATCAAAAAAACCCTGTATCTGCCCAGCATGAAGATCAATAGTAATAACTCTCGTAATCCCAGCTTTTTCTATAAGGTTCGCAACTAGTTTAGCGGTAATCGGCACTCTTGGCGCGGCTTTTCTATCTTGTCTAGCATAGCCAAAATATGGTATTACAGCAGTGATGGTATTTGCGCTGCTTCTTCTTAAAGCATCAGTCATAATAAGCAGTTCCATAAGATTGTCGTTTGCCGGACTTCCCGTAGGTTGTACTATAAATACGTCTCTACCCCTAACGCTCTCTGAAATCTGTATATTTATCTCTCCATCGCTAAATCTACTAACGGTAGCTTTACTTAAAGGTACATCAAGATATTTGGTTATCTCTTTTGCAAACTCAGGATGAGCCGTTCCCGAAAAAATCTTATATCCTCGCATCATATCTCCCGTACATTTTTTTTGGAATTATATCTAAATTAGTTTGGAGTTGGAATCGAAAATAATATATTTATTCTTAACTTTAAACTCCAAAACTCTATACTCCATATTAAACAATCCACCCGCCTCCTAATACTTTTTCATCCTCATAAAATACTCCTGCCTGACCGCTCGCTACCCCAAATACTCCCTCTTTTAGACTCACATCGGCTATATTATCTTTTATCTGCACTAAACAGGGAACTTTATGTGTTCTGTATCTAACTTTTATAGTAGCTTCAAACTCTTTTTTCTCTTCAAACATATTTAAATCTTTTAGCCTAACTCTTTTTACTTCAAGTTCCTCTCTTTTACCTACCATTATTTGGTTTTTTTCCGGAATAATTTTTAATACATAATGAGGTTCACGAGCACCATAAACTATGAATCCTTTTCTTTTTCCGATAGTATAGTGCATATATCCTTTGTGCTCTCCTATCACTCTACCATCTTTATCGATAACTTCTCCGGGTGTATCTACTTTAGTATGCTCTTTTAATATATCTATATATGTATTTTCCACAAAACATATCTCACTGCTCTCTTTTTGAGCTGCAATCTCTTTAAGAGGCTCTATGGAAGCAGCTATTTTTTTTACATCCTCTTTGTACATATCTCCTAATGGAAAAATCAATCTAGGCAGAACCATTCTTTTTATATTGAAAAGAAAATAGCTTTGATCTTTACTTTTATCTTTTGCTTCATAAAGATATTTTCCGTCACATTTTACGTAGTGACCTGTAGCAAAAAAGTTTGCCCCAACCGAATCAGCCACATCTACTAATGCTCCAAATTTCATATATCTGTTACATACTGCACAAGGATTTGGTGTTTTACCTTCAATATAACCGTTAACAAATGGATTATAAACTTTTTCCAAAAACTCTTGAGTCTTGTCTAAGATATGAACTTTAATGCCAAGAAAATTTGAAACCTTCTCTACGTTTTTTAGATATCTTTGATGCAAATCCTCTCGAGTGTGTATCTTCATATATACACCTTCAACTTCAAAACCTTCTTTTTTAAGAAGATATGCAGTAACCGTAGAATCAACTCCCCCACTCATCGCTACCAAAACTTTGCTCACGTTAAACTCCGCCTTTTCGGTTTTATTTATTTTACTATAATTTTAAAGTTTTAAAAATTCAAAAACAGTCTTTTAAAAAAAGTGGATATAGAGTTTTCTTTATCTATTTTTTTGCCATCTTTTGTAAGATTTGATGTCAATTGTTTGACAATTTGTACAAGTTGCAAAGAGGACTTGGACATAGGCTCTTTTTTTATAAACAGTTCTCTGTTTTTAGAGGCTTGTGTGATAAGCAGGCTCTGTTCTATATACCCTAAAAATTCAAGTTCTGTTTTTTTATTAAGATGTTTTTGCGCTACACTTTTTATTTTGTTAAATATCCCTAAAGCCTCTTTTTGATTTTTTACCTCATTTAAAATCATAAAGATCTTATCTTTTATCTTACTCGAATATTTAATCATGGCATAAGCATCCATAATCGCAGCAGGATCCGGTACTGTAACTATAATCGTATCTGTAGAAGCATTTATAAAGCTTCTAACGCTATCTCCTATTCCGGCTCCCGTATCTATAATCAAAAAATCAAAATCTTTGAAATTTTTAGTTCCTTCCAAAAATTTCTCTATCAACTCCTCATCTTTGAAACTAAGAATCTCTTCTCCACTTTCACCAGGAATTAAAACTAAATTTTTATTTACATTTATCAGAATCTCTTCAAATTCACTCTCTCCTTTTAGAACATCCAAAATATTTTTTTTAGGCTGAACATTCAAAATAATATCTAAGTTGGCAAGTCCTATATCGGCGTCAAAAAGAGCAACTTTATATCCATATTGAGAGAGTGCAAAAGAGAGATTAGCACTAATAGTACTTTTCCCTACTCCGCCTTTACCGCTAGTAATCGTTATAAATCTCAAAAGTCATCTCCCATCAATATTAGAGGAATAACTACACTATCTCTCTCTTTCCATTTTGGATGTGGTATTTTGAGGTTATCTTTTTCAATTTTTTTATTATCAAAAAAGATTATATCCATATCCAGTGTCCTAGGAGCATTTTTAAATGACCTAACTCTTTTAAATCTCTTTTCGGTCTTTAAACAAAAATCTAAAAAATTCTCCGGATTCATCTTAGTATAAAGATGAATAATGGCATTAAAAAAATATGGCTGATCTTCATATCCAAATGGAGGGTTTTTCAATAGAGGAGAGGTAGATACTATAGAGATTTTACGGTTATTTTTTAACATAAAAAATAGCTTTTTAAATCTTCTTCTAACATCTCCAACGTTACCACCAATTCCTAGAGTAACTCTATGGGGTAGTTTTTTAGGCTTAGGGTTAACAAAGGGAAAGCTGTCTATATAAAATAGCTCTAAATTTTTACCTATTTTTCTTCTCAAACAGACTCCTAAAATCATATAAACCTAAAAGAAACTCACAAAAACAAGTCTCAAAATCTATATCAAATAATTTCGGCTCTACCACCTCTCATCACCACCATATCTTCGATTCTTATACCAAACTCTCCTGGTATATATATACCGGGCTCTATAGTAAAAACCATATTATCTTCGATTATAGTCTCGCTTTTTGAGGAGATAAAAGGCATTTCATGGATATCAAGTCCTACGCCGTGTCCGGTTGAGTGTACGAAAAACTCTCCAAAACCCCCTTTTTCTATCACATCTCTTGCTATTTTATCTATCTCTCTGGCTCTCATCCCACTTCTAGCCCTTTTTATCGCTTCATCGTGCGCCTTTAAAACTAGATCGTATGCTTTTTGTATATTTGAGTTATTAAAACTCTGCTTATACTCAAATGTTAATCCATCGCTAATAAGAGAAGTTCTCGTTCTATCAGAGCAGTATCTTTTATATTTTACTCCAGCGTCAAAAAGTATCAAATCTCCATTTTTTAAAACTTTAGGGGTTGGATGGGCATGAGGTTTTGCCGCATTTTCATTTATCGCAAATATCGGCTCAAAACTAAGATCTCTTTCGCCAAAATCGCTTAAGATGATTTTTGAGTTAAATTGTAAAAATTTCTCACTCCTATTTCTCCCCTCTCTATCCAAAAAAGAGGCAAACTTATCGAAAGCTTTTTTGTTTATTTGAGCGCTTTTTTTTATAAGCTCTATCTCTTCATCACTTTTTATAGCTCTTTTTTTCCAAGAAAACATAGGTTTTGGTATGAGATATACCCCGCTTTTTTTCAGTTCTTCAAATTGTGCAACTGTAAAATCTTTAGGATCGTAAACAAGCTTCTTGACTCTTTTTTTTCTAAGTACCTCTCTTACGCTTTTTAGGAGTGAGCGAGTCTCAACAACATACGCTTCTTTTATATTCTCTTTTGCATCTTGGCTATATCTAGCGTCAGTAAAAAAGTAGGTTTCATCCCCTACTTTCAAAAATATTTCATTATCGCAAGAGTAACCACAATCGTAATATACGGCGTTTTCATCTTTTAAAATATAATTTTCCATCTCCCTCCCCTAGGGGTATCTTTTATGCTTGTTGCTGTTTTTGCGCCTCTTGAAGCGCTTTCATCTCATTGAAAATTTGTAGCATAGCAACCATGGCTAGATGGTAGCTAAAAGGTCCAAAACCGCTTATTTGTCCGGCGCATACAGGAGCAATCAATGATTTTTGTCTAAACTCTTCTCGTCTGTATATGTTTGAGATATGTACCTCTATAGTAGGCAACTGTACCGCTGCAATGGCGTCTCTTATAGCAATTGAAGTGTGTGTATATGCGGCAGGGTTGATGATAATCCCGTTGGCGTCACCTAAGCACTCTTGGATCTTATCGACTATCTCTCCTTCAAGGTTGCTTTGGAAAAACTCTATCTCCATACCGTTTTGCTCGGCAAAAGCTCTCATCTGGGCATGTATATCTTCTAGTTTCATAGGACCGTAGATATTTTGTTCTCTTAGCCCCAACATATTTAAGTTTGGACCCTGTATAACCACTACTTTCATATTTTTTCCTTTTTTCTGTGATTTTTAAGGTATGATTATATCAACTTTTAGCATAATCTTTTTTTAGTCTGCCAAATAGCGATATTTAAGTTGTATAGAGTATATCTATTAAGATATAATTTACTACAAAGCAAACAGCAGGAGAAGATATTGAAAATAGTAAAAACAGATTTTATCTTGACTCCACACAAAATAGTCTCAGGCAAAGCCGTAGCCTTTAAGGAAAGAGTAGTAGATATAGAAGATCTTGAAACTCTAAAAAAAAAGTATCCAAGCGCTACAATATTTGAGTATGAAAAAAATAGCTGTCTTCTTCCGGGATTTATCAATACCCACGTCCATTTAGAGTTTAGCGCAAATAGAGCCGCTCTTGCTTACGGGAATTTTCTTATCTGGTTAAACAGCGTCATAAAAAAGAGAGAAGAACTAGTTCCAAATTGCGATCGAAAATGTATCCAAAAGGCTATTAAAAATATGTTAAAAAGCGGTACCACAACTTTTGGCGCCATTAGCAGCTACGGATACGATATGATACCATGCGTAAATGCACCGCAAAGAGTGGTATATTTTAACGAAGTTATAGGTTCTAATCCCGCGGCTGCCGATGTTTTATATAACGATTTTTTACAAAGAGTCAAAGAATCAAAAGAGTATGCAGATAAGAAATTTATACCAGCGATAGCTATCCATTCACCCTACTCCGTTCATAGAGTTTTAGCTAAAAAAGCGATAGATTTTGCAAAAGAAAACGGACTCTTAATCTCTACCCATTTTATGGAGAGTCGTGCCGAAAGAGAGTGGCTCGATAAAGGGGTTGGAGATTTTAAGCCCTTTTTTGAAGAGTTTTTAAATCAATCTATCCCGGCAAATAGAGCGAAAGATTTTCTTACATTGTTTGAAGGAACACCCTCTTTGTTCGTTCATTGTGTCTGGGCAAATGAAAAAGAGCTAGAGATTATAGGAAAAGAGAAACACACTATCGTACACTGTCCGGTTTCAAACAGACTGCTTGGAAACGGAGCTGTGGATCTTGGAAAGACAAAATATTTAGGAATTAATCTTGCTGTGGCAACAGATGGACTAAGCTCAAACTACTCATTAAATATTTATGAAGAATTAAAAGCGGCACTATTTGTTCATTATCACATAGATCCTGTCACTCTATCTTTTGATCTGATAAGAGCAGCTACCATAAATGCAGCAAAAGCTCTAAAAATCGATACGGGAGAGGTCGAAATAGGAAAACTGGCTGATTTGCAAGTAGTTAAACTACCAAAAGATTTAGACACTATAGATCAGATACCGCTACATATATTGTTACATACTCAAAAACCAGATAAAGTTTTTATAGGAGGAGAATCTTATGAGTGATTTTTTTAAAAAGCTTTTTAGTCCGATAACTGCTACTCTTGACTTTATACAAAGATATTTTAAATCTTTAATTTTTTTACTGCTTATTCTAATACTCGTGGCTTCTTCAAAAGAGCAGACTTTGCAAAAACCAAATCTTATGAAAATAGAGCTCTTTGGAGCAATATTGGATGCCAAAGAAGTTTTAAATAAGATCGAAGAGGCTCAAAAGCCCAATATCAAAGGGGTTTTATTTGTAGTAAACTCTCCTGGAGGAGCTGTAGCACCATCAATAGAGATATCTATGGCAATTAAAAAACTAAAAGAGGAAAAACCGGTTGTGGCATACGCTGCAGGAACTATGGCAAGTGGAAGTTACTACGCATCTATATGGGCCGATAAAATTATAGCTAACCCTGGAAGCGTGATAGGCTCCATCGGCGTAATATTTGAGAGTGCAAATATAAAAAAATTGATAGATAAAATAGGTATAGAACCTCAGATTGTTAAAGCCGGAAAATATAAAGAAGCAGGAACTCCTTTTAGAGAATGGAGAGATTTTGAAAAAGAGGAGATAAAAAAGGTTATCTACGATACATACGATATGTTCGTAAAAGATGTTGCAAATGCAAGAAAACTTGATATAAAAAATAAGGATAAATTTGCCGAAGCGCATATCTTTACCGCAAGACAGGCAAAAGATGTAGGACTAATAGATAAAGTTGGAACTTTTTACGAAGCTAAAAAAGAGGTGGAAGCTTTAAGTGGTGTAACAAAACCTATCTGGAAAAAAGAAGATAGATTTGAAAAATTTTTAGAAAAGCTAAGTGACGAGACTTCGGCTAAGATAGTCTCTTTCCTTCTAGGCTATCAACTATTTTAGAGGTCTCTCCTCTATCGTAAAAACTTTTTTATTTGGGAAGGTGAAAGCGGTCTGCTAAAATAGAACCCTTGGTACAAATCACACCCTATATCTTTTAAATACCCTAAAGTCTCTTCCTTTTCTATTCCCTCAGCAACAGTTTTTAGGCCGAAAATCTTGGAAGTTTGTATAATCATCTTTACTATCTCTCTATTTTTATCTTTAAAGATATCTATGACAAAATCTCTATCTATTTTTATATAATCAACCGGAAGGGTTTTTAAATAGTTGATAGAAGAATAGCCTTTTCCAAAATCGTCTATACTAAAGTTAATTCCAATCTTTTTAAATCTATTTATTATTTTAATAGCTCTTTCACCGTTTTTCAAAAGAGCATCTTCAACTATTTCAAACTCTAAATATTTTGGATCAATATCACACTCTTTTAAGATCTTTTTTACATTTTTCTCAAAATTTTGATGATTAAACTGCTCAGCGGAAATATTTATAGAGATTTTTTTATCAAAGTTTTCAAACTCCTCTTCCCATAGTTTTATCTGATTGCAAACCTCTTTTAAAACGTAATCTCCAAGATCAAAAACAAGCCTATTACCAGAAGTGACGTATAAAAACTGATCCGGATATAAAAGACCTTTTTTAGGATGATCCCATCTTACTAACGCTTCAAAGCCTACGACTTTGTTGTCGTTTACGGTAACTTTTGGCTGATAATGTAAGATAATTTCTCTACTTTTTATAGCCTGAGTCAACTCATTTTTAACTATTAAAAACTGTTTAGACTCTATATCAAGCGCCTCATTAAAGAAATAAAACTGATTTTTCCCATTCTTCTTAGCATGATACATTGCTATATCAGCATTTACGATAACATCTTTAAAACTGTTTTCGTTATCAGGAAAAATTTTGATACCTATACTAAACGATAGTTCTATCCTATGTCCTTCTATATCTAGCGTCTCGGAAAAGATATCTTTTATTTTTTCTACTAAAATAGAGGCTTTTTTGATTGCCAAACTTTTATCGTCGCTAATATTGTAAGCTATATACGCAAACTCGTCTCCAGCTATTCTTGCAACTATATCGCTCTCTTTTTTGATCTTTTTTAATCTTTTTACGAATTCTATTAAGACTTTATCCCCTATTTCGTGATTGTAGTAGTCGTTTATATGTTTAAAATTATCCAAATCAATAAATAAAAATGCGTTATAAAACCCTTTTCTTTTAGCCTCTTTATATATCTTTTTCAACTCGTCCAAAAGTTTTTGCCTGTTAAAAACATCCGTTAGCGGATCATGATAAGCTCTGTGTTCTACGCTCTTTTGAGCCTCTTTTAGATCACTTATATCAAAAAAGTGCGCTATATAGTGGGTCACTTCTCCATTATCGTTTTTAACCGCACTTATAGAGAGCATCTCCGGATAAATCTCGCCATTTTTTCTTTTATTGTATATCTCCCCTTTCCAATATCCATCTTTTCTTATTTTATCCCACATCTCGGTATAAAAAGCCTTATCATGCTTTCCGGATTTTAATATACTTGGATTTTTGCCTATAACCTCATCTTTACTATAACCGGTTATTCTAGTAAACGCATCATTTACCCTAATAATCTTCCCATGAATGTCCGTTATAGTTATGGCCTCATGCGTATTAAAGGCGTAGCTTGCTATTTTTAATTCCTCTTTTAGTTTCTCTTCCTCTTTTTGTATCTCTATCTTTTCTAGAGCAAACGACAGCGCATTTACCATTTTGTTTATAAGGTCGATAATTTTTGCATCAAAGGCACTCTCTTTTGTAGCTGCAATTATCAAAACATACTCAATTTTACTAGATCTATATATGGGAAAAATCGCTAAAGACTCTACATCTTCGTATAAAATGGAGTTCTTTTTTAAAGGAGTCGTTATATTATAGTTTCCGCTTTTTATAGCTTTTTCAACATAGTTTAACAGTTTGGATTCGGGAGGATTTGATAAAAACTCCTCTTTTTTTATAATATCTATTGAAATATTATCGGATAAGATTGGCTCAACTCGATCTTTTTTTACCTCTCCTATCCATATATATTTAAATTTTTCGGTTTTAAAAAGAAGATAACTCAATGAATTTAAAATTGTCTTCTCTTCTTGATGATATATGATCGTTTCGGAAAACTCGGCAAATATTTTATAGAGCTTTTTTTCTCTTTCTATGATAGATACAAACTCTTCAAACTTCTCTAACAATTTGGTAATGATATAGATTAGTCCATATAGAGCGACTATAGAGGATATCCATAAAACAAGGCTTATTATAAGATAGTATATAGCATCTTTCTTCAAGCTGCCTTTTAGATATAAGACTGTATCCAAAATAGCATTACTTATCTTATAAAGATTATCTATATATTTGGTAGAAAGTTCCCACCACTTTATCGCCGAAATATCATATATATTTTCAAAAACTATCTTTTTCTTTAACTTTTGGAAACTATTCTCTACCTTATATTTCATAATATTTTGATATATAACGACTATCCGAATCGGAGCTTCATTTTTAAATCTTTTATATATCTCCTCAAACTCACTCTCAAGTCTCATTAAACGATAAACCACATTTTGGTTCTTGCTCTCTAGAAAATAGGATATAAGCGCACGCTCTTTTCCGCTTATTTCGCTAAGTTTCAAAATATCTTTAAAGCTAATAATATATTTAAAAAACGTTTCATTGATAAATCTTCTGTTTAATATATTCGTACTGTCGATTAGTTCGCTGACGATATCGCTATAAAAATCTAAAATTTCGAAAATCGAGATATTTTTTTGCTCAACCTTTTTTCTGAACTCGTATATCTTTTTATACTTTTTTAAAATATCTTTTATCAATATATCATCTTTTACGTAATCAAAATCAAAAAGAGATTTTTTATAACGTTTAAAAGCATCTTCAGTATTTTCTATTTGCCGTTTAAGTCTTTTTTGAAAATCAACATTGTCGCTTATAAGAGAAGATATACTAAGTCCCCGCTCTTTTTGCAACTCTTTTATTAAAAGAGTACTAGATTTTGTGTATTCCACCCCTTTTTCCAAATATTTCGTATCAAGATACTGCTCAAACTTTTCATATACATACTGTGAAGAAAAATATATCATTCCAATTGCAGGAACTAAAAATATAAAAATTAGTTTCAATTTTAAATTATTTATCTTCAACATCAATTCCTATAAAATTTATATCTATAATAGTTTAACAACCTTTAAATATTGTTAAATATCCTCTTTTTTTAGCACTTTTGCCTCTATCTTTATCTGTTGGGTTTGGAGCTCAAATATATCGCCAATAGATAACTCTTCAAGATCAACTACTTTAGCGTTTTTTATAACTTGTGCAAAACCTTTTTTAACCTTTTTTGATTCAAATGCAACTGATAATCTCTCTTTTAAACTTTCAGATTCGTGCTCTTTATGGATCAAACACTGTTTGATACTTTGAGTAAAAGCTAATCTCAACTCTTTTGGCAGAGACTCTTTTCTTTGTAGATAAAATTCAACGGAACTCTTTAACTGCTTTTTTAGAGCTTCTATCTCTTTCAAATAAAACTCGACTCTTTTTTTAGGCGAATTGTGTTCAAAAGAGGATAAAAGATGTCTTAATAAATCAAATTTGTCTCTCATAACTTTATGCATTGAGTTTTGAATCTGCTCTTGCAGTGAGTCTATATACATAAGTTTTTCTAACCTATCAGGCAAAACCATCTCTATTGCCGCACTTGGTGTCGGAGCTCTTAGATCCGCAACTAGATCACTTATTAAAAAGTCTATCTCATGGCCTACAGCCGAAACTATAGGAGTTTTGGCTTCAAATATCGCATCTGCAACCACCTCTTCATTAAACGTCCAAAGATCTTCTAAACTCCCACCGCCTCTACCTACTATGATAAGATCTACTCCCAACGTATCGGCAAATTTTACGGAGCTAGCTATATCTTCGGCGGCATCTTTACCCTGAACCAACGTATTTATAATATAAACTTTCAAAAGAGGCCATCTTCTGTTTATAACTTTTAACATATCCTGCAACGCCGCACCCGTTTTTGAAGTAACTAACGCTATCTTGTCTATATATTTTGGTATCTTTTTTTTAAATGTTTTGTCAAAATACCCTTTAGCTTGCAACCTCTTTTTTAGCTGCTCATAAGCCAAAGCCAACGATCCTGCCCCGGAAGGAACTATCGTAGTAGCGTAAAGCTGATATTCGCCTCTTGGTTTATAAACGCTAACTCTACCGCTTGCAATTACCTTTTGTCCATCTTCTAGTCTAAAATCGAGTTTTGATGCAAAACTTCTAAACATCACGCATTTTAAAGTACTCCCTTTGTCTTTTAAACTAAAATAAAGATGGCCGCTGGTATGATAAGTGGGTCTGCTTATCTCCCCCTCTACATAAACCTCTAAAAAATGGCTCTCTAAAAGATTTTTTATCTTTTCATTAAACTCGCTTACGCTTAATATCTTCAGTTTATCTCCTTGTAAAAAATTATGGAATTTTATCAAATCTTTTTATTATATTTGGAATAATTGAGACTCTGAAAAATTACAAATTTAGTGATAGTTTACATTTTAAACGTAACCGAAAGTAAAATCGTAACTCGCTTGAGCAATAAAAATAAAGATAAAAAATATATTATAAGTAATTTTTTTGCTGAATTTACAATACTTTTACATTATTGTGTTATAAATAACAATTATATTTGGTGAAAATATGCAAGAGATAGATTTTTTGAAAAAGGAGACTGGTTATGAAAAAAATGTTAATTATAATATTTTTAATAACAACGATGTTCGCCGATATCGATTTGACAAAAAAAGGAGAAATAATTTTTAAAAAATTAAATTGTCATATATGCCACAAAATAGATGACGATGCGGCGAGCATAGGACCTTCTATCACGACTATAGCGACCCACTATCTTGGAAATGAGAGGAGATTAGTAAAGTTTTTAAAAGGAGAAGCAAAACCTATAATAGATCCGGCTAGATTCGAAATTATGAAACCTCAACTCTATAAAACAAAACATATGACGTTTGATGAATATAGAGCTCTTTCATACTATCTAACAAATTTTCATAAAAATAGATAAAATTGCATTGTGTTACTTTTTTGTTACAATTTTTATCTTTCATGCAAATATTTATAAAATCTATTGACAACGTCAAAATAATTAATTAATATACTAATTCCTAATGTTATAAAAATTTATTATATTTCGTATGCTTATTACAATAATAAAAAGTAATAATACTCAAGGAGACACAGATGCATTTCAAACAAAAATTACTCCTTATACCCATTTTGTTTATTACTATATTGATAAACTGGGGATGTGCAACTTCACAAAGCGTTAACGACCAAACAAAAAAAGAGATAAAAAGTTCGGCCGAGGCAAAACAGCTAAAAAAACAAGAAAATATAGCCCAAGAGAGTAAAGTGGTTGAGCCAAAAAAGAGTGAACCTCCACCACAAGTTGTTAAGCAAGAGGTCAAAAAGGGTAATCAACCCTTTTTTGAACCAAATCTTTTATCTTCCGAAGAGATTATCCACCCTCCGTATGAGTGGGGAGATTGTAGTGTTTGTCATACGGACAAAAATCCAGATAAGAGTAAAAATGCTACTTTAATTATGGATCTACCCGATCTTTGTTATCAGTGTCACGACAAAAATTTAAAAGAGGGTAAAAAGTTTATACACGGCCCGGTTGCAGCCGGAGCCTGTACAGCTTGTCACAATCCGCATAAATCAAAAAATAAAAGATTATTGGTAGCTTCTAATATAAATGAACTTTGTACATCATGTCATACAGCAAAAGGTGAATTTTTACATAAAACGCAAAATATCCACCCACCAGTACAGGATCAGTGTATCAACTGTCACGATCCTCATACGGAAAATTACGAATTTCAGCTAAAAGCAGACGGTAAAAAAGATCTATGCCTTATGTGTCACGCAGATAAAGAGATACTTATAACTACGGCTAAAAACAGACACGGAGCGATCAATAGAGCTAGAGGGTGTCAAGAGTGCCACGATCCTCATGGAACCGGACAACCAAAAATGATTAAAGCTGCAACCGTAAAAGATCTTTGCTTAAATTGTCATAACGAAACATTAAAAAGAGACGAGGACGGTGCAAAACTTATAAACATGGCAAAACATCTAGCCGAAAATCCCGACTGGCACGGTCCTATACAGTGGGGGGATTGCGCTATGTGTCACAATCCACACGGTAGCAACAATTTTAGAATGCTAAAAAAGCCTTTCCCTCCAACTTTTTATGCTAATTTTGATAAAAATAACTACATCTGTTTTGAGTGTCACGAACCTAAAAAGATTATGGAGTCAAAAACTACCGAATACACTAACTTTAGGAACGGCGACGTCAACTTGCACTACGTTCACGTCAATAAGAAAAAAGGTAGAACCTGTCGCGCTTGTCACGATTTTCACGGCACAAAAGATTATCCTCACCACTTAAGAAAGAAGACAAAATTTGGAAAGATAAATTTCCCTATAAGATATATCGAAACACCGACGGGAGGTTCATGTGCACCAGCTTGTCACGCAAGAAGGTATTATGATAGAGAAAAACCTATCGTTAACACTAAGTAGTCACTTTTTTAAAAAGTGGCTACTTATTTTTGTTTTTTTTACCATTTTTAATTTTTCCCATACCCTTTTTGCAAATACCAAAGATTTTCAAATTCTATATCCGCTTAATAATTCGGTCTATAACGAAGAGTTTGCGACAATTTCTCTAAAAGTGGATCCTAAAAAGATAAAAGGATTTAAAGTTTTAACACAACTTGATACATCTATTGAGGTTAAAACATCTTCAAAAAAAGAGATCTATTGTAAAACTATTCCTCTAAAACTAGGCATAAACGAGATAAAAATAAAACTCTATTTAAACAATAATCTCTCTAAAGAGTATAAATTAAAACTCTTTTATCATAACGAAATTTTTGAAGTTGCTGAAGAGATACCCGCCGGATTTAAAAAAATCTATTTCCATAACGATATATATGAAAATTTATGTACCAAATGTCACGATATGAGGCCTGATTTCAAGCTAAAAACAGTAAAGCTAGAAGCTAAAGGATCTGCCACTACCGATATGTATATTTTAGAAAATCCCCAAGATTCAAACTGCTACACTTGTCATAACAAACTTGCTTCTAGAAAAAACGGACACGCTCCAGCGGTAAACTTTATGTGTCAAATTTGTCATAATGGACAAACCGGCGAAAATAATCTTGAAGAGGAGGGAAAAAGTAGATATCTTTATCCCGATCCTATTATAAAAGTATGTTTTACTTGTCACAAAAGAATAGAACATATTATAGAAAAAAATTACTCGGATCACGGTCCAACAAACTCTGGAAGATGTAATCTGTGTCACAATCCCCACTCATCAAAGAACATCTTTTTTCTAAAAAAATCTATCTGGAATCTTTGCACAACCTGCCACGCAGAAAAAGCTAGCGGACTTCATGTAATAGCTAGTTTCGTCTATCAAAGAAACAAAGGAGGTCATCCTACAAAAGATAGAAAAGATCCATCAAGACCAGGACGAGAACTTGTCTGCTCTAGTTGTCACGATCCTCACGGTTCTAAAGGACCTTTTTTACTTAGAACAACGGGTAAAATCCCTTTTAGTATCTGTAAACGTTGTCATAAGAAATAGTTAAATCTAGATATTTAACTTACTTATATTAAAAACTCTTACTTTTATAAAATTTTATAATTGAACCCTCTGAATAATTAGAAATTGAGCGAAAGCTTTATCATTTTAGCTTGAAAATTTTATGTTAGCCAAAAGGCTAAAAAAGTACGCTTGCTTAGCACTTTTTAATAAAATTTTCAAGCGTTGACAAAAGCAAAAATTAAACTAGCTTGAGTGAACTTTGCTATTTATTCAGAACGCTCAATTTTATATTTTGTGTTACATATTTGCTATAACAAAAGAGTATAATAAAAATAATTGTAAAACTTAATATATTAGATTGAATTTTTAGTATAATCACATAAAAAAAGACAATAAATTTTGCTATGAGAAAAAAATTATTTTTAGCATCAATAATTTTGTTTGTTTTATCTACTTTGATTAGTATAGTTATTTTTAATCTCTATAAAAAGAGAGAAATAGCGATAATGAATCATGCATACGATAATATCAATAGATTAATAATACTATCTTTGGTTTCTGAAAAATCCCAATCTCTCTCATTAGCTTTAGCCCTTAGTAAAAATAAAGCGATAGCTGAAGCCATATTAAACAACGATCCAAAAAAATGCTCTAAGATATTGAAAGAGACTACGGATTCACTTTTAAAACATCTAAATAGAAAAAATATCTACGTTCAAGTTATAGATACTAACCTAAAGGTTTTCGCAATAAGTTGGAAAGACACCTTTTACAAAACATATTCTCTTAAAGATAGAGATGATCTAAAACTCGTTTTAAAAAAAAGGGTTCCAAAATATACTATCGCTACTACACTACCAGCTGGTATAAAAATATCGGCGCCTATTATTTATAACGAAAAAAGTATCGGCATACTGGAAGTAACCATACCTTTTGATGATTTAGCGATAAAATTTAGAGGTTACGGCATGGAGTTATTACCGCTTTTTAAAAAGGCTTATCTTGACAAAAAAGATTTTATCTTCAATAACCTAAATATTAACCAGTATATAGTCGCAAATAAAAACTTTAATTTGCAAACTGTAAAAATATTAAAAAATTTAAATAATGAAGATTTTGAAAAATTAGAACATTTCGACTATATAAAAACCAAAAATCTCTTTATAGCCTCTTATCCAATAAAAGATCACAAAGGTAGGAATCTCGGTATGTTTGTGGTTTTTCTCAATAACAAATCACTTAAAAATATTGCAGGCGAACAAAAGTCGATACTAAAAAGCATTTTTACCCTAGAGAGCACAAAAGAGGATATATACCACTACGTAAATCATTTTGAAAAAAATATCTTTAGCGATATGTCGCCAAAATATATTATAAACTTTAAAAATAGCATAGACGAAAAAGATCGTATCTATTTTAACGAAGCGGCAAAAGAGAGACTGCAAAAGATGTCAAAAAAAGAGCTTATCGATCTAATTCTTTACGGATATAACCAGACTCAAACCAAAAAGGAAGGGAAAATAAAGTGAAAATTCTACTTTTAGAAGACGAATACGCCCTAAGAAAATCTATAAAAGAGCTTTTAGAAGATAGTGGCTACATAGTCGATGAGTACTCCAACGGACAAGAGGCGATA
Source organism: Nitrosophilus labii (assembly GCF_014466985.1). NCBI lineage: Bacteria > Pseudomonadati > Campylobacterota > Epsilonproteobacteria > Nautiliales > Nitratiruptoraceae > Nitrosophilus > Nitrosophilus labii. Next base: position 426,826 of record NZ_AP022826.1, on the reverse strand, counting down.
GAAGCTATATACAACTCAAAATATGATCTTTTACTACTAGACGTTAACGTTCCCGGTATTAACGGATTTGAACTTTTGGAGAATTTAAGAAAAAACAATATTGACACGCCCACCATATTTATAACTTCGCTAACTGAAATAGATAGCTTAGAAAGAGGATACGATCTTGGTTGTTGCGACTACATAAAAAAACCTTTCGATTTAAAAGAGCTTAAACTAAGAGTGGCTTCCGCTCTAAAACTCGCCTCTTTAAAAACAAAGGAAGATATTATCGAGTTACCTGAAGGTTACAGTTACAACACAAAATGTTTTACCTTAACAAAAGATGGAAAAGAGATAACTCTATCTAAAACAGAAAAGATGATACTAGATCTTTTTATAAAACATAAAAATCAGGTAGTAACTCCAGAGATGATTATTGAGTACGTATGGGAAGATTTCGTAGATCCGGCAAATGTAAGAGTTCAGATAAACAACTTAAGAAAAAAACTAGACAAAAATCTTATTAAAAATATTAGAGGTATAGGTTATAAACTTGAAGCTTGAGATAAACGAATCAAAATTTTCACTAAAATATTCTATATTTTATACACTTGTTGTACTCGCTATTTTGCTAGTACCCTTTGCTATTTATGATAACTACACCTATAATCTAGAAGAGGTAAAAACAGAAATAGCTCTTAAGAAAAAGTCGATACAGATAATTAACGAAATGGAAAAGTTTGACAATAGATTTCAAACCACTTTTATCTTTCCTAGATTTAAATCTTATCAAGCGGGGCTTTATGATGAAAACGGCAATCCGATTTTTACACTTATAGAAAAACCGCTCTCTATATTGCAGTTTAAACCAGGATACCATAGGTTCGGAAACTATAGATACTACGTTACAGAGTTTAAGGACGACAGATATTTTGGGGCGAAATATCTAGTAGTTGGAACGGAGTTTAATATCTACACAATTTTGTTAAATATTTTACTTATTTTTCTCTCTATTATTACCGTTACCTTTATCCTCTCATTCATCATACTTAAAAATTTCTCTAAACCTTTTAAAGAGATAAATAGAGCCTTAGACGACTTTATTAAAGACTCTATGCATGAAATAAATACGCCTCTATCCATAATCAACATAAACATAGATCTATTTTCGGAAAAGTTTGGAAAAAACAGATATCTCTCCAGGATAAAATCAGCGGCAAAGATACTCTCATCTCTCTATGACGATATGAATTATCTCATAAAAGAGCAGACCATAAACAAAGCCAAAAAGAAAAAGATAAACTTTAGCGAGTTTTTGAAAAAATCGGTCGATTATTTTACGGATATCGCCGAGCTAAAAGATATAAAGATAAAAACAGATATCGAAAATGATATCTTTATAGACTTTGTACCGACAAAACTTCAAAAGATTATAGATAACAACCTCTCAAACGCGATAAAATACTCCAACGAGGGAGGAGAAGTTATTATTACTTTAAAAAAAGAAGGAGATAAGATTATTTTAGGGTTCAAAGATTTTGGTATCGGTATAAAAGAACCGGATAAAATCTTTTCTAGATACTATAGAGAAGATATCACAAAAGGTGGATTTGGTATAGGACTAAACATAGTAAATAAGATCATTATTGAAGAAAATATTAAAGTAAATATCGTATCTTCACCGGGTAAGGGCAGCTATTTTGAGTATATCTTTCCTCTAAAACCACAAAAACTATCATAATTTTTTCTAATTTTACACTAATTTTACACAACCGTGTAATAATTATGTTACAGATTAGTTTAGAGGGGATTATTATGAAAATCAAACTTTTCACTACTTCATTGTCTTTTTTTACAATATTTATAAATCCACTTTTTTCTCAGTCAATGATAGGAACTCAACACGATCTAAGTACAGGTATTGATGACAACGATGAAATTTGTGTCTATTGCCATACACCACACGCCGCAAATACTTCCTATGGAGCTCCGTTATGGAATAAACCTACCATAACTACTTCATTTACAATGTATGGGGCAACAACATCAGGAGTTGCTGGACAAACTTTAGCCGGTACGCCTACCGATCCGGCACCTACTGGTGCAACACTGGCTTGTCTTAGCTGCCATGATGGTATAAGTGCCATGAATAGCGTGGTAAATGCACCTGGTTCAGGCGGATATAACACTAACGGAACATATATAGGTAACGCCAACTCTACCCCAAAAGATATGCCAAACGCCGAAGAAATTGCTATTGGACTTTATGGAGATTTAACAAATGATCATCCAGTATCTATCTCCTACGTTGAGGGCGTTGCCGGACTAAAGCCAAAAAACACTCCAATTACTGGATGGAATAACGCAACTACTATTAACGATCTATTAAGAGACGGAAAAGTACAGTGTGTTAGCTGTCATGACCCTCACGATCCTACTTACGGTAGATATTTAAGATATTCAAACTCTGGTAGCCAACTCTGTAAAACATGTCATGATAAATAGATAGTTTTTATGATAAAAAATCTTCTATACATAATTAATCAAATCTAAGTTTATCTACTCATTTTTTTATATAAAAAAATTTACTATACTAAATGTAATAATAAATATAATATTTTGTTATGCTAGATTTTAAAATTTATTAAATATTATTATACAAAAAGTTATATAAAAAGTTCTGAATTACGTAATCAATAAAACTTTTAATTTTTTACACTATTTTTACAAACTTTTGTTACTATAATTCTTGAAAAACATTTTAATACAAAGGAGTTAACATGATGAGAGCAAAAATAGGTAAAATAGCAGCCGCCGTTTTGTTAACGGTAGGAGTAACATCTGCGGTAGCTCAGATTGCTAACAGTAAGCACGATTTAACAGCAAGCAATACTAATCCTGACGTAACCATAAAAGCGTCAGCCGGTCAAAACAACGATGAGATCTGTGTATATTGTCATACACCGCACGCAGCAAATACAGCATTTGCAGGCGCACCGCTTTGGAATAAAAACGACCAAAACGCGCCTACTACATATACTATGTACGGTACGACCGTAGCAGGTACGCAAACGTTAGCATCTCCGCAAGCACCATCTCTTGCTTGTCTAAGCTGCCATGACGGTGTAAGTGCTATTAACTCTATAGTTAACGCGCCTGGATCTGGTGGATACGTAGAAACAGGTCAATACGTCGCGTTTGGCACAACTGCGGCTGGAACAGCCTTTACAATGCCTGCGGGCGTTACTCAAATAGGTACTGACTTAACAAATGATCACCCGGTATCTATCCCTTACACAACAGGTGCAGCAAGTTTAAAAGACCCAACAACCGCTCTTCCAGGAACTTGGAACGGCGCAACGACTATTGGTGACTTGTTAAGAGGCGGAAATGTTGAGTGCGTTAGTTGTCACGACCCACATGCAGGTGAAAATCCAACTTTCCTAAGAATGGCGAATGGTAATGTTGGAAGCCAGTTGTGTTTGGCTTGTCACGCAAAATAGTATTGGCTTTTGTATAAAAAAAAAGGTACGGCTTCGGCCGTACCTTTTTTTTTGCCTATTTTAACTTATCTGTTACCGTTTTTGAAAAAATTGTAACAGATAAGTTAAGGTTATAGTATTGTCACGCCAAAAATTGCCTCTGCCTTTTCTATTTGATATAATTTTGTATAAATTTAAATTATGGAGGCGCTATTTGAAAAAGGCAAAGCTAATTTTATGGTTTTTATATGTAACTTTTATACTAACAGGCTGTACTTCGCAAAAGCAAGAAGAAATAAAGATAGTCATGCCGCCGCCTCCTGAAGAACCCAGACTCTTTTACGTTACAAGTTACAGAGGAGAGGCGAACTTCGTTAAAAATAGCACTCTTGACGCTTTTTTGGGAGAGCAGCAAAAAGGGCTTGGAAAAAACCTTTTTAAGCCTTACGGAGTTGCCGCTAAAAACGGAGTTATATACGTCACTGATACCGCACTAGCGCTAGTTTTTGCTATAGATACCAAAAATAAAAAGATATCATTTTTAGGAGAAAAACCTCCCGGAAAACTGGCTTTACCGGTTGGAATAGCTATAGATTCCAAAGGGATTGTTTACGTCTCGGACTCGAAACAAAAAAAAGTGTTCGGTTACGATAAAAACGGAAACCTAGTCTTTGCTCTAGGAGAAAAAGGAGAGTTTAGAAGACCTTCCGGAATAGCCATAAACAATAAACTAAATAGAATATACGTAGTAGATACAAAGTCGCACAACGTAAAAGTGTACGATCTAAAAACAAAAAAACTACTTTTTGAGTTTGGAAAAAGAGGTAAAGAGGACGGCGAGTTTAACTTTCCTACCAACATAGCTATAGATAGAGAAAACAACAACGTAGCCATAGTGGATACCCAAAATTTTAGAGTCCAGATATTTGACGAAGACGGAGAGTTCTTAACAAAATTTGGAAAGCTTGGAAACGTGCCCGGGATGTTTGCTCGACCAAAAGGCATAGGAATTGACTCCGAAGATCATCTATACGTTGCTGACGCAGCCTTTAACAACGTTCAAATTTTCGATCAAAAAGGAAGAATACTTCTCTTTTTCGGCGGTGCCGGTTTTGATCCAGGAAAATTTTATCTACCCGCAGGTATTTACGTAGATGAAGAAGATAAAGTTTATATCGTTGACTCCTTTAACGCAAGAGTGCAGGTGTATCAATACGTAAGTGACAAGTGGAAAAAAGCCAATCCTAAAAAGTATCAAGAGTTAAAAGAGTATAAAAAAAGCAATAAAAAAAATGAGGAAAACAAAAAGGATAAATAGATATGAATATGAAAAATTTTTTTAAAATTTTTGCGCCGATTATAGTTGTTAGTATCATTTTTGCGCAAAACCAAAATAAAAACGTAGTAGCTAAAGTAAACGACTACAACATAACAAAAAAAGAGTTAGATATACAAGTTCAACTCCTTATACCTAGGAACTTCATACACTCAAACGTATCGGATGAGAAAAGAAAAGAGCTCGAAAAAGAGGCTCTAAAAGATCTCATAAACAAAAGAGTATTACTAGACTATGCAAAAAAGAGAGGTTATAAAGTATCGAAAAAAGAGCTTAAAAAGGCGGAAAAAAGATTTATAAAAGCGTACGGTAATAAAGAGAATCTAAAAAGAAGACTCAAAATCTCAAATATGAGTTATGAGGAATTTTTAAAGGGATTAAAAGAGGATCTTCTTATACGAAAGCTTTACGATAAAGAGGTTAAAAAAGAGTTTAGCGAAAAAGAGTTAAAAGAGTATTACGAAAAAAATAGATACAAGTTTAAAATGCCTCCAAAACTAAAACTAAAACTTATCTACTTAAGGAACGACCCTACTGATCCAAAAGGTAGACAAAAAGCTTTAAAAAGAGCTAAAGAGGTTATGGAAAAACTTAAAAAAGGAGAGGATTTTTCTGAACTTGCTAGAAAATACTCAAACGATATGACAAGGATCAAAGGCGGCGATATGGGATTTATACATCAAGGAATGCTTGAAGAACCTATCGAAAAAGAGGCTATAAAGCTAAAAGAGGGAGAGATAAGCGAGCCCATAGAGACAACAAAAGGATTTTATATTATCAAACTTGAAAAGAAAACTCCCGAAAAACTCTTCACTTTTGAGGAAATAAAAGAGAAACTAAAAAGAGAGTTAAAAGCAAAAGAAGAAAAAAAGAGGATGGAGGAGATACTAAAGAGAGCAAAAAAAGAGTCTAAAATAGAGAACTACTTCAATAATCGGTAAGATAGATGAAGAGACTATTTTCTGTTCTTATAGTATCTGTTCTATATTTTTCAACTCTTCAGGCTAAAAATTATTACGGTAAACTCTCATATACCGTAATGTTTGACAATACCGAAAACTCTACAAATAAAACGGAGAAAAGTTCCTATATACAAAATTATGAACTAGGTTATACAAGTTTCATATATAGTCCGTATCTTCTAACCTACGATCTTGGATTTGGATTACTTATAGACAATTCAAAATCTACCGTAACAAACGAAAATAGTTCATATACCGTTGAAAGCGACGTAAAAAATATCAACTATAGATTTTACGCCGATATAATTAAAAAATCTAACTATCCTTTTACTATTTATAAAGAAAAAACCGAATCTCCAGTATGGAATATTCAAGCTGGGAGTTCACTACTCTCCACTTATAATCTAGACGCTCAAGGTATAAGAGGAAGTATAAAAAATAATATTGTAAATATCGGTTACGCATATAGAGACTCTACCTCCGAACAGACTACAGCATTTTCTTATGAAAATCAAAAAAGAAAAAAGTTTTTACTGACATTTAACAAAGAGTTTGAAAAGAACATCAATGCAAACTTAACTTTAGAGCATGAAAATAGAGACTACTATAAAGAGGATAGAGGTATTAACTATATAGATCAGTGGAGCGATAGCTATGATTCGGCTTTAGCAAATCTCTCTTGGAAAATCTCAGATATCTCAAATCTAACCTCATACGCCAAATATTTAAATAATACCTATTTGCAACTAGAGAGTATAACGGCGTATATCAATCACACCTATTCACCAAATAGAAAGTGGAGACTTAACAGCTCGCTACTTGCCGATAGCGTAAGTTCAAACGGAACAAAAAACAACTATCTAACTCTAAATCTAAACAACATATATAATTTTGACAACAATATCTCAACAAGGCAGAATCTTCAGGTATTTAACGCAAGAGGAGATTCTGCCGATATGACTTTAACTAGCTTAACGCTTGGAGCCTCATACCAAAAATCTCTCACAAAAGATCTCATAGGAACTTTAAGTTTAGACGTAACGGGGAGAGCTGAAAAATATAGAGATCAAAATATAACTTTAGATGATCGCAATATGCTTTCATATACACTAACGGCTGGATTGTCAAAAAACTTTAAGGAAGCAAAAAGCTCAATATCTTCAGATTTATCTTTTTACCAGCTTATATCTACGGGAGTCGACGCGATACAGAGGATTAGCGCAAACGCTAGATACAATAAAATGTTTAAAGAAAATATTAATTTCAATATCTCTTTGTACTCTACTTTGGAAAAGAATGAATATCTTGACAACAATCAAACACAAAGCGTATCAAAAACATATTACGGTTTAAATAACAGCCTTAGCTATTGGACAAATGTTGGATATAGAGGAAAATTTTCGGCAAATCTAGGTTTTAGATACAGCGGAGGAAACTATACAAAAAGGACCAATCCCTATGCAAACAGCGAATTTTTATATACGTTAAGAAGAGATCTGATATTTAGGGTTTTAGGTAAAGTCACTAGCGATACGGTATATGGTCTAACCACATACACTTCAAAAGCTGAATTGGTCTATAAAGTAAGAAAGGTTAAAGTATCGGTAGGTTCTGCTTATAGTGCACAAACGGGCTCAGAAGAAGGGCAAAGAACTCATACTAATATCTATTTTAGAATAGAGAGAAAATTGTAAGGATAAGATATGAAAAAGTTATGGATTGTAGCTCTAGCTTTTACTCTTCAGTTATGCGCGCAAAAAAACGAAAAAACTCTTTACTGGCCACAGCCTCCGGAAAAAGCTAAGATAGCTTATGTAAAAAGTATATCAAAAGCCGAAGATTTAGATATCAAAAAAGGGTTTTTCGCAAAAATTTGGGATTTTTTCGCAGGTAGCGAAGAGAAAAAACTTATAAAACCTTTTGGCATCCACTTTAGCGACGACAAGTTATACATAACAGATATAGGAGCTAAAGCTTTGTTTATCTTTGATCTTAAAAATAAAAAGCTAAAAACTATAGATGTAAAAAAAGAGTTTCGCTTCATCTCTCCCATAGACGTAACTACCGATAAAAGAGATAATATATATATAACCGATTCGGTGCAAAAAGTGGTTATGGTTCTAGATAAAAACGGAAATTTTTTAAGAAAAATCGGAGAAAAAAGACTCAAACGCCCAACGGGCATAGCCTATAACAAAGAAAAAGATCTTATATTAGTATCCGATACGCTAGCTTCAAAAATAAAAATCTTTACTCCAAAAGGAGAGTATAAAAGCTTTATAGGAGGTCTAGGAAACAAAAACGGAGAGTTTAACAGGCCGACGTTTATAAATTTTGACGATAAAGGATTTTTATATGTTAGCGATTCGATGAACCATAGAGTACAGATCTTTGACAAAAAAGGAAAATTTGTAAAAAAATTTGGCAGTCTCGGCAATACGATAGGAAGTTTTTCAAACCCTAGAGGGTTAGCGGTAGATAAATATGGTAATATATATATAACCGACACGCTATTTCACGCTATTCAGATTTTTGATAATAATGGTAACATTTTATTGTCCTTAGGAAGCTACGGACAAAAGGCGGGAGAATTTGCCATGCCGGAAGATATAGAGATAACTAAAGAGGGGTTTGTGTACGTTACAGACTCATACAACATGAGAGTACAGATATTTAAGATACTAAACTACAAATAAGGAGGCGGATATGAAACTAATTGTTACTTTAATAACCATTTCTATCTCTTTTATCTATGCCGGTACTATTTTAAACACCAAACATAACCTCTCCGTTACAGGTCCAGGTAACATAAAAGCCTCCACAGAGCGGGAGGTGTGCGTTTTTTGCCATATCCCCCACCATTCGCAACCCGGTAAGCCTCTTTGGAACAGATCTATGCCTCAATCGGCTTATACTATGTATGAGAGCGAGTATCTAAAAAGAACCAACTATCCGCTTCCGGCCGATCTAGGTATTACCGAGGGAACTCCGGGGTCACTCTCTAGACAGTGTCTTAGCTGTCATGACGGTACTGTAGCCATAGGTTCTGTTTATATGGTAAGAGGAAATATTTTAGGAAATACTCTCATAGATATGTTAGGGGTTAACGCCGACGGCACTATGCCCTCAACGGCCGAGGGATTTATAGGCACCGATCTCTCTATACACCATCCGGTCGGCATTGAATACGACCCTACAAATATCAAAAATTTTGACGTAGGAAGTAAAAGTATCGAGTTAAAAAATAGTCCCGATGCACCTTTAAAACTCTATACTTACAACGGGAAGCAATATGTAGAGTGTTCCTCTTGCCATGATCCCCATATAGAAAACTCAAAATTTTTAAGAGTTACAACGGGCATTAATCACGGTGATAACGTAAAAAAAACATGTATGTCATGTCACACCAAAAACCAAAATAGCACAACACTAGGCGCACACGGAACAGCAACCAATACCTATACGGACACTTTGGTAAATAGCAGATACAATAACGGCGCAAGCGTAAGCGTGAGTGATCTTTACTGCGCTAACTGCCATACCCCACACAACGGACAAGGAAAACCCTATCTTCTAAGAAAAGTGGAACAAAATAGCTGCTACATGGGCGCTTCCGACACTAGAAGTACAGCACCTTGTCACGGTACTGGAAGTACGCTATCAACAAATAAACAGATTGAAACCGTCTTAAATAGACTCTATTCGCATCCGACAAATACGATTGACGGAGTGCATACAAACCTAGATACGCTTTACGGTTACGGTTCGGTAGAAACTGATCCGGCAGCCTCTCATAGCGTTAAGTGGGACACATCGAAACACGCCGAATGTATGGATTGTCACAATCCCCATAAAGCCGAGGCCGGAACACACGCACCGGCTGGACAGTGGTATCCTACTTTACCCGATATTTCGACTAATCTAGTTTCAAACGTTTTAAAAGGCGTTACCGGTATAGAGCCTACTAGCTGGCCGGCCAACTGGACTCAACCAACCTCTTTTACAACTTTAGCAGAGGCCGAAAAAGAGTATCAGATCTGTTTTAAATGTCACTCGTACTGGGCGTTAGGACCTACTCAAGCTACAGCCTCTACGGAAATCGCCACCGCTTCAACCTCGGCTTGGATAGACAACGAAGCTATGAATGCTACGGATCAGGCAATGGAATTTAACCCCAACAACAAATCGGCTCATCCGGTAATAATGCCTCTTAACCAGATGCCGGGCTCTTACGCGCCTAGAGGTTTAGACACTTGGGGGACTACCGACGTAATGTTTCCACCTTGGAATCAAAATCTAGGTAATCAAACCATGTACTGTTCAGATTGTCACGGTGCTGACAATGAAGATAGCGTCGATCCTAAAGGTCCTCACGGCTCAAACGCAAAATTTATGCTAAAGGGTCCCAATAAGTACTGGCCGGTAGATCAAAATGGTAATCTATTCAGCACTGGTCAAATTCAAGCAGATGGTACTATCCCTGGACTATTTTGCGCAAACTGTCACAATCTAAACTATCCGCATAAACAATGGATCTGGAGAATGTCAAGACTTAACATAGCCTGTGTAGAGTGTCATATAGCCATTCCTCATGGTTCGCCAGTTTCAAGACTTATAGGATATACAAACTTTCCGGAACCCTATAACTACAACTATAACGGAACTAAAATGTTAAAAATTATGGGATATAGAAAAGCAAATCCTACCTCTTTGGATATATTGGCAGATAACGTTTATGCTCCTACCTGTAGCGGAGGCGGCTGTCACGGAAAAAATGTACTTGGTTATGGAGATGGAGGAAGTGGATATGATCCAGTCACTCCTCAACCATAAGGGAACAAAAGTAACTCTTTTTTCCCTTCTGTTTCTATCCGTAACGCTCATTGCCAATACAGACACAGAAGATATAAAAGATATAAAAGAGACGATTTTAACATACAATCAAACCATTATAAAATCGGCTAAAAAAAAAGATTTCATAAAAGTTTTTAAAAATATGGATTTTTTAAAAGCCGTAGCAACCGAAAAAATAAGTAAAAAAAACTATTTTTGGATCGCCGCTTGGCAAGAAAACAATCTATACATGAACGCCTCTTTAGATAAGATAGAGTTCAAAAAAATTGTTGTAAATAAAAATAGCGCCCAAGCCTATACAAACGAAAAATGGAGCTATAGATATCTAAACTATCTACCAAACGGTAAAACAAAAGAGGCTTACCCGCTGACTAAAATCTTTTACCAAGTAAAATACTCTCTTTTAAAAGATAACAACAGATGGAAGATTTCAGGTATCGATATACTCTCTCAAAAAGAAAAGAAATAGCATGACTTTAAGCTTAATTATAAATAAAAATTATCAGTATATTCTTTTGTATCTACTTTTTAAAGCTATAAAAGTATATAGTCGATTTATGCAAAACTAAAAGGAGTTTTATGAGAAATATGATCCTAAATATTTGGAATATTCTTATATCTATGAAAACAATGGTGATTTTAACGATAATTTTCGCATTTTCTATAGCGGTAGCCACATTTATAGAAAACGATTTTGGAACCGAAACGGCCTGGGCGCTGGTATATGCGGCAAAATGGTTTGAGATACTGCAAATACTTCTTGGAATAAACCTTGCCGGAAATATCGTACGATATAAACTATACCGCTTGAAAAAACTTCCTGCTTTTATATTTCATTTAGGATTTTTAATAATTCTCATAGGCTCAGGACTTACTAGATATTTTGGATATGAAGGTGTAATGCATATTAGAGAAGGACAAAGCGAAAATAGAATGTTATCGGCCGATGCATACCTGCAGATTCAAGCAAAAAAAGGAGACGAAGAAGCGTATAAAGAAAAAAAGATCTTTTTATCCTCAATAGGCGGAAACGATTTTGAAGAGAAGCTAGAAATTGGAGGAAAAACTCTATACGTTAGATACAAAGATTTTATAAAAAACGCCGAAAAAATAGTCGTAGAAGATAAAAACGGAAAACCTATAATCTCTATTACGGTCGCAACTCCCTCCGGCCCGGAAATATATATACTCGAATACAACCAGTATGCAGACTTAGGACCTATTTTGATAACCTTTGGAGCCAAGGAGCCAAAAGAGGTTAAAAAACCCTACCTTCACATATTTATAAAAGATGGAAAATTTTACTTCACATCAAACCAAGATACAGGATATTTTAAAATGGCTACTCAGGAAAAAGGTATGTTAGCCGCAAACAAAGCGCATCCTTACGAAACGAAACTTATGTATATAATCAACGGAATTCAGCTTGTACCGCAAAAAGCTCTACTAAAAGGCGTCAAAAAGATCGTCTCAGCCGATGAAGTAGATAGCGCGATGAAGATGAAAGGACAAAAACTATCCGCTTTAGTAGTGGAGGTTGAACTAGACGGAGAAAAAAAAGAGGTAGCTTTAATGGGAATGGGTAGAAGGTTTAAAGGTTATAGCGAAAATATAAATATAAAGGATACGCAAATATCTTTAGAGTGGGGTTCCAAGGAGCTAACGTTACCTTTTTATCTCTATCTAAAAGATTTTGTCATCGAAAAATATCCTGGCTCTATGAGTCCATCTTCTTATGAGAGCCACGTAATACTTTATGATGAGAAAAACGGAGTAAAGATGCCATATAGAATCTATATGAACCACACTTTAGAGTACGGAGGATTCAAGTTCTTTCAATCTAGTTACGATCAAGACGAAAAAGGAACTATACTTTCGGTAAATCACGATCCGGGCAAATGGCCTACCTATATAGGATATATACTATTAGGAGTAGGCTTTTTGTTAAATATACTAAACCCGTACAGTAGATTTGGAAGACTTGCAAGAACTAGATATATCAAACCGACACAAAACGCTTTGGCGCTAATTCTATTTTTTACTATGGTATCTGGAAAACTTTACGCCCAAAACGAGCAGCATATTCATACTCATCAAATAAATAATATCGACAAAATCATAGAAACGGTTAAAAAAATCGACAAAAAACACGCAGATCTTTTTGGAACCATACTACTTCAAGGACCAGATGGAAGGATAAAACCTATAGATTCAGCAGCAATCGATATCTTGAACAAAATTCACGGCTCGGACACTATGTTTGGTTTAACACATAACCAGATCATTTTAGGAATGGCCTCCAAACCCACATACTGGCAAAAGATAAAAATGATAAAAGTAAACCATCCCGGAGTAAAAAAGCTTTTAGGCCTAAACGAAAACGAAAAATATTTCGCTTTTATAGATATTTTCGATAAATACGGTAACTACAAACTAGCAAAACTAGTAGAAGAGGCGGTTAGAAAAAGACCTGGAGAGAGAGATAAGTTCGATAAAGAGCTAATAAAAGTAGATGAGCGTATAAACATAGCATATATGGTATATACCGGAGAGTTTATGAGAATATTTCCCCTAAAAAACGATCCAAACAAAACCTGGTACTCTCCCTCCGCAGCTTTAAAAACGTTTCCGCCCGAAGAGAGAAAAGTTATCAGAACTATTTTGGAAAAAAACTTTAAAGGACTCAACAAAGGACTTAATACGGGAGATTGGACTCTAGCGGACGAAGCGGTTAACGAGATAAAAGCGTATCAAAAAAAGTATGGATCCGATATTATTCCTTCTGAAAACAGAATAAAAGCCGAACTACTCTATAATAGGCTAGATATCTTCAATAGATTGGTGCCCGTTTATCTGATATCGGGTCTGATTTTGCTATTTTTTATTTTCGCTAGATTGATGAAACCATCTTTAAATCTTGAAAAACCAACAAAAATAGTGGTAATTATCCTGTTTTTAGCATTTTTGGCTCATACTTTCAATCTCGGATTAAGATGGTATGTAGCAGGACATGCACCTTGGAGCAATGGGTATGAAGCTATGCTTTATATATCTTGGTCGATCATACTAGCCGGGATACTGTTTGCTAGACAATCCGAATTTGCCGTATCCTCAACGGCTATTTTTGCTGGTATTACGTTATTTGTAGCACATTTAAGCTGGCTAGATCCGCAAATAACCACCCTAGTGCCAGTCTTAAAATCTTACTGGCTAACTATACATGTCTCCGTAATTACCGCTAGCTATGGATTTTTAGGACTGAGTGCGCTTCTTGGCTTTATCGCCCTAATACTCTTTATACTACTTGGATTTACCAAAAACACAGAAACGCAAAAGCAGATTGTGTTAAATATAAACGAAGCCAACAGGATAAACGAGATGTCTATGATAGTTGGTCTCTCTCTTTTAACGTTAGGCAACTTTCTAGGCGGAGTATGGGCAAACGAGAGTTGGGGAAGATATTGGGGTTGGGATCCTAAAGAGACATGGGCATTGGTTACTATTTTGGTCTATACCGCGCTTATACATTTAAGATTTGTTCCAAAAGCGTGGAATAGTTTCAATTTTGCCGCCTTTTCCGTAGTCTCTTACAGCTCAGTTATAATGACATATTTTGGAGTCAATTACTATCTATCGGGTCTACATTCCTATGCTGCCGGCGATCCGGTACCTATTCCGACATGGGTCTATTATGCAGTAGCCATAGTATCGGCTATTATCTTAGCCGCATACAAAAATACCCGAATATACGATAGCGTCAAAAAAGCCGCGCTAAGAGATATAAATTAGCGAGTCTTGCTCGCTAATTTAATCTTACTTTTTTAAATGACTTTTTACTATATAATCCGTAGCGGCTAATGCAGCCTTATAATACTTTTCACATAACTTTTGCTCTTTGTTTGCGGCTTTTTTGAACCTAAAAGCTCCCTCTTTTGAGATAATGATACCTTTATCGTTAAAACCGCAATGAAGAACCTTTTTATCTAACAAATTGGTTCCTACGGCTATATACTTTGCGTTTGAGAGCGTGAGATTGTAAAGAGTGGGCATTATATCTTTGTGAGAACCTGGAACTTGCATATCTACATCTTTTGGTTTGAAACTTTTAGGAATATATATATATAAAGGGATCTTTTTAGACTCTTCTACATAATTGTCGTAATGCATAACACCCTCAATAGTGTTATTGTCAGCGGTTATAACTACGACCGTCTTTTCGGCTAAAGAAGAAGATTTAACCATATCCAAAAATCTCCCCGCCATATCTAGTGCGTATTGATAATCGTAAAGCCTTTTTTTTATAAGTTCCAAATCTCCTCTTAGATGTTTTTTCAACTCCTCGCTAAAAATCATTTTTTTTGATTTATAGTCTTTAGGTATAGTGTATGGAGGATGGTTATTTGTAGTTAAAGCAAATATGAATTGCGGTTTTTTTGAATTTTGTAATTTTTTCAAAATATAGTCGTAAAGATATTGATCATATACTCCCCAGTCGTGCGTGGAATTTTTCTTATCTAAAGAGAGCTCATATAATATTTTAGCTTTCCCCACTACTTTATCAAAACCCTGTTTAGAAAAGAAGTTTCCAACGTTTCTCCAAGAAAGTTCACCGCCGTATATAAATGAGGTCTCATAACCCTTTTTTTGATACACTTTTGCCGCCGCCTGCTTAAAAGAGATGTTTTGATAGATACTTTGAGCATAAGGTACGCTTTTTGGTCTAGCAACTAGATTTAAAAGCATAGGTTCCAACGAAACTATCGTACCGTTTGAAGCAGATATAAAGTTCTTAAACAAGATATCATTTTCAAAATGTTTTTTAAGCTTCCTCATAATATCAAAATTATCTCTTTGATATTTGAGTATCGGCATACCAAAACTCTCTACCATTATAACTACAACATTCAACCGATTTTTTTCCAATTTTTCATTATAACGAGTATTATAGGTTATACTCTTTATGAGATCTGTTTTGTCAATATTCTCTTTATTAGAGACTATCTTAAAAGCTTCTTCAATTTTAGAAGAAAATCCCATCTCTTTTATATAGTCAGTTTCTCCATTTTTACTTTTTTTATACTGTTTTATAGCCTCTACAAATAGATATACGCCGTTTTTTGAGATTTTATTTAAAAAATTGTCGTGCGCTACGTCTTTTGTCCAGTGATAAATAGGAAATAGTCCAAACGTTCCTCTGATAGCTATAAAGGTTAAAAGTATTAACATAAAAAAGATCGATATCTGTTTTAAAATCCCATAATTCTTTACTTTTACAGCTTTTATCTCTAAAGTAAATCTTTTTACTAACTTATATATGATAAAAATATATACTAATGTAACCGTAAAAATTAAAAAGAGATTATAATTTTTCTTTGCAATCTCCCATAAAGCCCTAGTATCATCGTCAAAGATTCCAAAAATCATTATGTTTATTCTATCTCCAAAATAGGAGAAAAAACCTATATCGGAAGCCAAAATCAATGATATAAAAAGATAAAAAGTAAAAAAATAGAAAAAGAGCACTCTTTTTACAAATGTAAAAGATATGAACCTGTTTAAGATGTAAGCAAATATTAAAAAAAGAAGAGGTATAGAAAAAACATACCCCAAAACTGATAGATCAAGTCTCAAACCTAACAAAAACGTGTTGAAATAGTCGATAAAATCAGCTTTTATTTCAGATGAGGCAAATTTGAAAAAAGCTAGCCTAAATAGCGACATTATAAACAGAAAGAAAAATTGTAATATGATCAGATTTTTAAGTAGAGTCAAATAGTAAGAAAATCTACTTTGCAAAGGAGTCCTTGAAGCAAATTTAGTGTGACAACAGGCATGAAGGCCACTACTATCTCTTATTTTAAACTGCTTGTCTTAAATAATCATGGTGCGGCAGAGAGGACTCGAACCTCCACGGGATAACTCCCACAAGGCCCTCAACCTTGCGCGTCTACCAGTTCCGCCACTGCCGCAGATGTTGGTTTAAATAGATTTGGATTTTACCAAAATGAAAAACCAAAGGCAAGAGCCTTCGGTTTTAAAATATTAACCCAAGAACGGATTAGCGTAAAGAGCGATAAGCGCGATAACAAGAGTATAGATAACCTGCGCTTCGATCATCGCCAAGGCGATAAACATCGTAGTCATTAGCTTTCCGCCAAGACCAGGATTTCTAGCAGTTCCCGCTATAGTAGCCGCCGCTGTTTGACCCATACCTATACCACCACCGGCTGCAGCGATACCAAGACCAATACCAGCAGCAACAACAGAATAAGCTTGAATCATGCTTTCACCATCTCCAGCAAAAGCAAAACCTACAAACGCAACCAAAAGAAAAAACAACTTTTTCATAAAAACCTCCTAAAAATTTGAAAAAAATCGTATATGCAAAGTCCGTTCGGCTTGCGTATCCCTACTTGTCACTTTGCAAGTGAGATTTTATAAAAATTATTGTTAAAAATAGATAAATTGGATATTGGAATTTTTGGTTGAGTAGTTAAGTAGTTAAGTAGTTAAGTGGTGTTACATTAGGAATTGGGAATTGAATAGGGGATAAGTGGCAAGGGATAATACCCTCTTACACTCACACTCTCCACTAACGACTATCGACTATTGTCTCTCCACTTACCCTACTCATACTCATCTATTTAACTAAATCTATTTAAAAACTCGCCTCAAAGCAAGCTCTATTTTGTGTCCTTTTTGCGATAAAACTTCTACCTCGACTTCATCGCCGATGTTTACCACATCTTCAACTCTATTAACTCTACCAGAAGACAATTTTGAAATATGAAGCAATCCGTCTATATCTCCTGGAAGTTCAACAAATGCGCCAAAATTTGCGATTCTTTTTATCTTACCTTTTAAAATCTCCCCCTCTTTAAATTGAGGTATTTCAGGCTCATCTTTTTGTGTTATCGTTTTTATATGATCACATGCAGCAACCACTTTAGGTTTGCTTTTTCCGGTTACTTTTACTTTTCCTTTATCTCTTTCTATATCTATGTTTACCTCAAACTTTTCGATAATCTCTTTTATAGTTTTTCCGGCTTGACCTATAATCTGAGCTATTTTACTTGGATGAACGGTAATCGTTTCGGTCGTAGGCAAATTTTCTTCGTTTATCTCTATATTCTTAGCTGCATCTTCCATGATATCCAATATATGTATCCTAGCCTCTTTTGCTTGCAAAAGTGCCTCTTTTAAAATAGAAGCTTCAATACCCCCTACTTTTATATCCATCTGCAAAGCAGTGATGCCATCTTTTGTTCCTGCCACTTTAAAATCCATATCTCCGTCATGATCCTCTAGACCCATTATATCCGTAAGGATCGCATACTCATCTCCTTCTATGACAAGCCCCATAGCTACACCCGCCACAAGATCAGTAGTTTCAATATTAGCAGCCCTTAAAGCCAAAGCTCCACCGCAAACGGTAGCCATAGAAGAAGAGCCGTTTGACTCTAAAATCTCTGAAACAAGTCTAATCGTTTTATCTTCTGGTATATCGACTACCGGTTCTAAAGCTCTTTTTGCCAAATTCCCGTGTCCCAACTCTCTTCTTCCTGGAGCCCCTATAGGCCTTGCCTCTCCAACACTAAATGGAGGAAAATTATAATGCACCATAAAATGCTCATACTCAGGCCCTTTACTAGTTAAAAGCTCATACATCTGAGCCGCTGTTTTTTCACCTATCGTACAAACTACTAAAGCTTGAGTCTGACCTCTAGTAAAAAGGCAAGAACCGTGAGCAGAAGGCAATATATTTGTCTCGATAGATATCTCTCTTACATCTTTTAGTCCTCTTCCATCTGCTCTTTTTCTCTCTTTTAAAATCATATCTCTAACTATCTTTCTTTTATATTTATCTACAACTTTCAAGATAGTCTCTTCATCCCAGTCCTGCTCTTTTGCTATCTCATCTTGGGTTATCTTTTTTGCAATATCCGTCAGCGCTTCTGCTCTTTCGCTTTTTGCCATAGAGTTTATAGCTTTATATATCTCATCTTTATATATCTCATCTATATATGTCCATATATTTTCATCAATCTTTTCTGGTTTTATATCAACTTCAACCTGAGACTTAGCAACCTCTATAAAATATTTCTCATACTCTTGACAAGCGGTATTTATAGCCTCTTTACCCTGTAATATTATTTGAGCCAACTCCTCTTCTTTAAAGGCGTTCGGTTTTTTTACCAAAATTACCTCTTGTGCAAGCGTTGGGTCAAGTATCGGATCAACCGTAGCCGAAGGTAGAGTTTCCGACTCGTAAGTAGCAATCGATCTCATCTCTATCATTAGAAGGTCATCTTTGGTACCGGCTAGATAAAGATCTAATGTGCTTTCGTTAAGTTGGCTAAGTTTTGGATTAAAAACTATCTCATCGCCAATTTTAGCCACTCTCAAACCACTAACTGCGGTTCTTATAGGAATATCGGAAACATAAAGCGCCGCCGAAGCTGCGTTTAGTGCAAGAACCTGAAGATCGGACTCCTCATCAACGCTTAAAACCATCACCGTAATCACCACCGGATTTAAAAAACCTTTAGGAAAAAGTGGTCTAAGAGCCCTATCTACGACTCTAGAAGTTAAAGTTTCAAAATCTCCGGGCTTTTGCTCTCTTTTTACGAAACCTCCAGGAATTTTACCTGCCGCGTACGATTTTTCTATATATTGAACGGTAAGAGGTAAAAAATCCTCTTCCACCGGAGTTTTGTCCATTACAACGGTAGCTAACATAGTAGTTTTGCCGCTTTGAAGCAAAACTGCTCCGTTTGCCTGTTTCGCCACTTTTCCTATATCGTATCTCTCTTTAATATTATTCATATCAAATTCAAATGTACAGTGCATATCTCTCTTCCTTTTTTTAAAATCTAAATCTTTTTGCGTGGTTTTGAGTTGGAAACTGTTTTAAAATCTCCTCTTCGCTAAAACTAAATTTATAGTTTTCGGCGTACTCTTTCAATATCTCGTAGGCTCTGTTAATCTTCTCCATCTCTTTTACATCGCCTCCTCTATCTGGATGATGTTTTTTGGCAAGATAGTAGTATCTGTTTTTTATATCTTTGAGCGAAACTAAAGGAGGAAGTCCCAAAATATCCAAAGCTTTTTGTATATTTTGAACTATTTTACTATCTTTCAAACACTCTCACTTTATAAAAGTTCCAGCACCGCTTGCAGCGCCTAAAATCGATTTTAAATCATTATCAATAAAATCAAATCCCAAACCAAATATAAAGTTAGTCGCTTCGCTATTTAAAAAATTATCTACTCCTACAAAAGTATCTAAATGTTTTAAAAATCTATATCTAGCTAAAAGTTTCAAGTGCGGATTGGTGCCCCTTACGTCATTTACCGCATTGAAATCGTAAGCTTCTAGAGAAACTTTTGCTCTATCAGTAAACATAAAATAGTCCACCCCAACTCCACCGGTATTTTCAATAATACCCAATCTAAACAGAAAATCGTTATATCTTCTTCCATATTGAGCAGAAACTAGTAGTTTAAAATCCTCATGAGTTTGCGGCTCTATAACGTTACCACTGTTATCTAACCTCGAATAGTCATCTCCCGAAACTACATCTAGCATATAATATTTATTAGGAGTAGGTATATAGTAAATACTCGCATAATTTTTAGTATAAGCGTCATTTGCCATATATTCGCTTCTAAAAGCTATCTCGATCTGAGAATTTGCCACTTTTTCTAAATAGCTATCAACCTTTTTAAAGGTATCCCCGCCCGTCGTAAAAAAGTAATCGGCTGAATTGATAGCTTTGTTTAGGGGCTCTTTATTGTCTTTTATAATCTCTTCCAAATCTTTCTCTAAAGAGGAAAATCTATCTAGAATCTCAGGAAGTTTCTCTTTGGCTTTTTTTCCAACCTGCGAAAGATCGTTAGCAAGTTTGTCAATTTTTTTCATAATATCTGGAAGTTTGCTATTTATGCTATCTGCGGTATAAGAAAATTTTGAAGACATCTCACCAAACTTTTTTCCGGCTGATGCGAGCTCTTTTGCCATATTGTTAAGATTTACTATTGAATCGGAAATATTTTGCCTATTTTCTTCAATTAGTTTTTTAATAGATTCGGTAATGTCTCTTAAATTTGCCACACTCTTTTTTAGATCGTCTCCCCTATCACCTTTCATATCCTCTCTTAACTCTTTAATAAACTCTTTAAACTCTTTCGCCGCATCGTCTATACTTTGTGCAGTTTCGTCAAAAGTAGGTAAAATTCGCTGTTTTTCTATATAACCGTTCGCTTCTAAATAATCTTTTGTTTTTCCGGGAATTATACTAAGATATTTGGTACCAAGCATACTTTCTTGATTAATCTGAACAACGGAATCTTTAGGAACTTTTACTCCCTTGAACAAAAAAAGCTTGGTTTTAACCTTGTCTCCTTCTAAAACTATATCTTCTACATAACCTACTTCAACACCTTTTATTTTAACTTTTACGTTTCTTTCCAATCCATTAACATCTTCTAAATATGCGTAAATTATATATCCATCTTTTCCTAGATTTGCAAATTTACTCACCTGCGTGCTCAATAAAAAAAGAAACACTAACCCCAATGTTACAAATATACCGACTTTTGCCTCGGTTTTCATATATTGTCCTTAATTTGTAATCTCGTTTCGCTGCCTATAAGCATACTCGACTCCCCCTAAAGGAACCAACTCTACTTTAAAAAGAATAGCTCTATTTTTGATAGAGGAACTCCCAACAGACGTTAAAATTGGGCGAATATCTTCTCTATAACTTATCTTGTAATTCCAACATTTCTTTTTATAATACCAGCCAAATTCCCAATTTTTCATATAGTTATTAACAAAATCGTAATCAATTTTACCAAATAGTTTATATTTTTTAGATAAATTTCGTTGAAGTCTCACCGTAATGAAGCTTGAATCTTCTTTTCCCTCAAATCCATTTTTATAAAAGTGCGACACAATAGCGCTTTGCATAGCATCTTTATAGTTTAGACTTGTAGTAATAGAATTGACGCTGCTATATTGGTGAGAGTAAAAGAAATCACTAACAATGCTAATTTTGCTATTTATCTTAAAGCCGATCTCATTTTCCAAATCTCCATATTTATAATCGCTGTCATAAAAAATCGGCTGGATAATTCTATGATATAAAAACTCTTTCCCATTTTTATCGTAAAAATACTCTTTTAGGCTAACTTCTAACCGTTTTGTTTCACTATTGATAGTTATAAAATCCTCTTTTTGACCCTCGTCTTTTTCATAACTAGGAACAACCAATGAAGCGTTTAGATGTATGGTATGCAAAAAATTTTCGTAACCTTTTATTAGATCTGAGTATAAAGAAAATTTGTGATAGTTTCTAACTATATAGGCGTTCTCTATCCAGTATGGAGTATTGAAGTAATCTATATAGGTCATATATATGTTTTCAGTGACCGAAAAGCCCAAAAAGTCATCAAAAAAACTAAAATAGACACCAATAGGAATATTTAGCTCATACTGCTGAGCGTTAACTCCTACATCTCTATAATAGTTGTTATATTTATAATCGATGGAGTATAAAACGTTATTAAAAATAAGTGATTTAACGTAGCTATGATATTGCAACTTTGGGAATATCTGTAACGTATCCTCGTTAGTCACCTTGGTAGTGTCTATAAAATACTTAGAATAAAATCCCATATAGTGGTTGTACATATTGTAGTAGTAATTTACTCTTGAGGTAATTAGACTTTTATAGCTTTTTTCTATATTTCTGTGTTGTAGATTTAAATAATCTATATCGTTTAAATATTTAAGATCGATATAAAGACCGTCTCTTTTATCAACCGTTGTATTTTTAGTAAATAATGCATTTCTTGTGTAGAAAAACTCAAATCCGTTGTGAGTACTGTTTTTTAAATTTTCTTGCTCTACATAGCTACTCTTCTCTTTAAAAAAACCTGTTTTGAAATATCCGTTTGAATATGGCATATCTACAAATCTAAAAGTAGCGTAAAGACCCTTTCCTCTCTTAGTTCTTATCTGAGGCAAGATCTCAAGATCCCACTGCGGATAGGGAGCTATAAAGATTGGTTGAATATAAACAAAACCCTCTTCATTAGATAGAGCAAATTTAGGTATCAAGAGTCCGCTTTTTCGCTCTTTTGAAGTGGAAAATCCAAAATATGGCAGATAAAATATAGGTATTTCTCCCGCATATAACCTTACGTTGTAGAGATTAACCCATCTTTTTTTCTCGTAATATTTTCCTAAACTAAACTCCAACTTCCAATCAGGATCGGTAGGATTACAACTAGAAACCAAAGAGTCTTCAAAACGAAATAACCCCTCTTTCCCTTTTGCTTCACAAGAGCTAATCCACAATCCATCTTTTTGCTCTATAAAGAAAAAAGGCTTTGAATATATTTTTTTGTTAACCATATCAAAAATCGCATATTCGCTTAATATCGTATATGAGGACTCTTTGAGTATACTTATCTTTCCAAAAAGCTCTATCGTAGAACTGTTTTTATCGTATAAAGCTTTATCCGCCTCTATGTAATAGCCGTCGTAAACTAAAACCACATCCTCTTTGGCAACAACTATATCTTGTCTCGTTTCAACCTTTTTTGCAAACAACTCTAGCGGCAACTCTTTAGAGTAAGCAAGAACACAAAAGAGAAAAAAACAGAGAACTTTATACATTTACCACTACTGTTTTTGCCGTTTTGTCGTGAAATGCCTGCCTGTTTTTGCCTATGAAAGCAAGTAGAAAACCGAGATAAAAAGCCATTTCGCTTATGATTCTAAAAACCGCTCTATTAAACGCTTGAGAAAAGGTAACAGCGACAAATTTCTCAGCAGAAACCACCTCTATCTTCATTGCCAATTTTCCGAGCGTAGCTCTAAACTTCCACACAAAATATGTATGATAAACGATCTTTATAGTAATCAAGTAGATCAAAAATTGATTCATTATAGAAGAGATTTCCAAAAATGTAGCGTTGGATGGCAGCATATCCCAAATAATAGCCAAAAATATAACAGAAACTACAATATCGTCTATTAAGAAGGCAAAAGCCCTTTTTTGTAAAGGAGCTATTTGCCTTTTTTCAAAGCCAAGCTCCATATACTAATCTCTCAACGCCTGATAAGCGATGTCGCTTCTATACTTTTTACCGGCAAAATGTACTTGTCCAGTAAGAAGATAAGCATAATCTCTAGCCTCTTTCAAAGTATCGCCTATCCCAACGCAAACCAATACTCTACCACCGGTAGCATAAAGTTTACCTTCAGCCAAGCTTACTCCCGCAAATGAGATATGAGCATGTTGGGCTAAATCTTTATGAACTATCTCATCTACTATAATCTCTGCCGGCTTGCTTTTACCATAAGGATAGTTTTCGCTAGCAAGTACTACCCCCACGGCATATTTGTTATAAAACTCTATCTTTAGACTATCCAAATCTTTAGTGGCCGCTTTATAAAAAAGCTCACTGGCAGGTGTTTTAAGAAGAGGCATCAATACTTCACACTCAGGATCTCCAAATCTTACGTTATACTCTAAAACGTAAGGCTCATTTTTTACAATCATAAGTCCAGCAAAAAGTACTCCTTCAAAAGGAGTTCCTTCATTTCTCATTCCATCTATAGTAGGTGCTATAATTTTATCTTCAATCTTTTTATAAAGTTCTTCATCTATCAATGGTGTAGGTGCATAAGCGCCCATACCGCCGGTATTTGGGCCTTTATCGTTATCTAAAAGTCTTTTGTGATCTTGAGCGGCTGGCAGTATTACGTATTTTTCTCCATCACTTATAGCAAATATCGAAAGTTCATATCCGTCCAAAAACTCCTCTATAACGACTCTTTTACCAGCCTCTCCAAAAGCTTTGCCGCTTAACATCTCGCCCGAGGCTTTTTTAGCTTCTTCCTTGCTTTGAGCTATAATCACCCCTTTCCCCGCACAAAGACCGTCAGCTTTTACTACAATAGGTTCAGAAATAGACTCTATAAATTTATAAGCCTCTTCAAGACTATCCGTTTCTAAAAATTTCGCAGTAGGAATATTATGTCTTTTTAGGAAATTCTTCATATATATTTTTGAGCCTTCCAAAAGAGCAGCTTTTTGACTTGGACCAAATATGGTAAGACCTCTATCTTTAAAAATATCTACTATCCCTTCAACCAAAGGAGCTTCCGGACCAACTATGGTCAAATCTATATCCCTCTCTTTTGCAAAATCCGCAAGCTCTTCCCAGCTTCCAGTCTCGATGTTTTTGCCAAGATTTAATGTTGCACCGTTGCCAGGAGCAAAATAGAGATCATTTACACTCTCATCTTTCTTTAGCGCAAGCCCTATAGAATACTCTCTTGCGCCACTTCCAACAACAAGTATGTTCATCGATTTCCTTTGAAGATTTGTGTTAAGAGTTATGAGCTAACAAAAAGCTTTATAAATTTCACATATAACGCATAACTCTTATCACAAATAAAAAAACCCGAGCGGGCGTTCACGCTATGCAATGGTCCCAAATGACCAAAGATGAGGGAATGAGAACTGCTTTAGGCGGCAACTTCTCGCCCGGCGTCCCGGGCTCAAGCGAAGCCACCGACACACCACAGTTCTACGTTTCCCTCCATAGTTCTATTGTCGGACCCCCATATCGCGGGTAGCGCACCGCTCAGGTTTAAATATATTATAAAATAAATTTGCTTAAAAGTATATATTTAGGCATTAGATACTGTTTTAAGATTTAATTTTCGTAAAAAACTAATGATTAGCGTTCAATGTCTCTTTGATAAAATCCACTGTTGCTTGTAAACTCTGACTTGGGGAGATTATATAATCAATATTTGAAGGAATATAAGTAGCGGTTTTTTTACCTATTGCCACAGCTTTATAACTATCATCCCAACCAAAACATCTAAAAAAACAGTCTATAGTGGATGGGGAAGAGAAAATGATAAACGAGTTTTTTGGAGGTCTTTTTAGCTTTTTACAATCTTCGCAAATGGTCTCATATACTATCGACTCTGTTACATAAAAACCTCTGTTTTCCAATATCGCAGCAAGTTTTGATAAAACTCTTTTTGCTCTCAAATATAAAAATTTTGAGTTTTTATCAAAATTTTGAGATATCTCTTTTGCAAACTCATCACCGTAAAACTTTTTTGCGATAAAAACCACTTTACCGCCGTACTTCTCTATCATCTTGGCAGTTGCTTCTCCAATTGCCAAAGATGGAATCTCTCTCCACTCTTTTGATATTTTTTCAGCTGCCAAAACACCGTTTTTTGAAGTAAATATCAGATAGTCATATTTTTTAAAATCCAGATCTTTCTTGAAGAAAATTTGCTTAATTACCGGAAGTTTATTAGCGCCTTGAATATCTTTATTTGAAAGTATATATATATTGCCCACTTTGAAAAACCCTATCCAAAACAACCGAAATAGTCATTTTAAAAACGGCTGTAACAGCCGTTTTCACTCCCACTCTATAGTGGCAGGAGGCTTGGAGCTTATATCGAAAACAACCCTGTTTATTCCATTAACTTCGTTAATAATCCTGTTGCTGATATTTTCAAGCAGATCATGAGGCAGATGAGCAAACGTAGCCGTCATACCGTCGGTACTCTCTACACATCTAACCGCAACAGTATTCTCATAGGTTCTCTTATCGCCCATAACTCCAACGCTTTGAACGTTCAACAAAACTGCAAACGCCTGCCAAAGTTTCTCATAATATCCTGCAGCTTTTATCTCATCAAGAAGTATAGTATCGGCTCTTCTTAAAAGTTCTAAACTCTCTTTGTTAACTTCTCCCATTATTCTAATAGCAAGTCCAGGCCCTGGAAAAGGGTGTCTTATAACCATTTCTTTAGGAAGTCCCAGCTCAAGTCCTAGTTTTCTAACCTCATCTTTAAAAAGCTCTCTTAAAGGCTCTATTAGCTCAAATTTCATCCAATCAGGCAATCCTCCAACATTATGATGAGATTTTATAGTTTCACTGGGTCCTTTCACCGAAACTGACTCAATAACATCGGGATAAAGTGTTCCTTGAGCTAAATATTTCACATCAGTATGTTTTTTTGCTTCCTCTTCAAAAACTTCAATAAAAGTGTGGCCTATTATCTTTCTTTTCTGTTCCGGGTCAGTCACTCCTTTTAAAGCGTTCAAAAACTTCTCGCCTGCATCTACCACTATCAAAGGAACTTTTAGCATATTTTTAAATACATGCTCCACTTTTTCTCTCTCGCTTGCTCTTAACAAGCCGTTATCTACAAATACAGGTATAAGCTGATCACCTATAGCCTCATATAAAAGTGCCGTAACTACAGAACTATCCACACCGCCGCTAAGAGCACACAAAACTTTGTCTTTCCCGACTATTTTTCTGATTTTTTCGATCTGCTCTTTAGCAAAGTGACCCATATCCCACTTCTCTTCAACACCGCATATCTCTCTTGCAAAATTTCTTAATATCTTACTCCCCTCTTCCGAATGGGAAACTTCAGGATGAAATTGAAGAGCGTAAATTTTCTTTTCTTCGTTTGCTATCGCTGCATATGAAGAGTTGTTCGTATGAGCTATCCTTACAAATCCGTATGGTAGTCTTTCAACTTTGTCGGCATGACTCATCCATACAATCTGACCATCCTTCGTGTCTTTAAAAAGTGGGGAGAAAGAGCTGTGAACTTCATCGAAAATAAGTCTTGCTTTCCCGTATTCATGATGATTTGCTCTTACAACATCTCCGTTAAAATCAACGGTTATAAGCTGCATTCCGTAACATATTCCCAAAATCGGAAGTCCTAGTTCATAAATCTTTTTATCAACTCTTGGAGCCT
This sequence comes from Nitrosophilus labii, assembly GCF_014466985.1. Taxonomy (NCBI): domain Bacteria; kingdom Pseudomonadati; phylum Campylobacterota; class Epsilonproteobacteria; order Nautiliales; family Nitratiruptoraceae; genus Nitrosophilus; species Nitrosophilus labii. The sequence goes on along the minus strand of NZ_AP022826.1, from coordinate 399,379 downwards.
CTTTATCATATACGCTAGCCGGTCCGCCGCTAAAAATAATTCCTTTTGGATTTTTTGCTTTAATCTCTTCAATATCTGTAAAATATGGATAAATTTCGCAGTAAACTCTCTCTTCTCTTAACCTTCTAGCAATTAGCTGAGTATACTGACTGCCAAAATCCAAAATAACTATAGGAACGTTTTTCATCTATATCCTTTTTCAATATGATTCGATAAAAAATTTTTTACTAGTACAAACCGAAAATTTCAAACTGAATATACCAAACTACCAAAGATACTATATATCCAAGCATTATAGTCCACGCATATCTCATATGGGCGCCAAAAGTATAGATTCCTCTAAGTCTTCCCATAACTCCAACACCCGCAGCGCTACCGAAACTGATCAAACTTCCACCAATTCCAGCAGTTAACGTTACAAGAAGCCACTGATCTATTCCCATCTCAGGATTAGCTTTTAATATAGCGCTCATAACAGGAACGTTATCTACTATCGCAGATATTATACCTACTCCAATATTTCCTGCAGTTGGTCCGATAATATCGTAAAGTTTTACAATATATTCAAGAAATCCTAAAAAGTGAAGAGCACCAACGGCGGACAAAATACCGAAGAAAAAGAGCAAAGTATCATTTTCAATATGTTTCATATTTACAAATACGTTAAATTTATCGTTAGAGTTTTTCCTTTTATGAAGATATGAGTAGATCTTAAGTAATGCCAAACCGAACATCATACCCCACATTGCAGGAAAATGGAAAAACTGATGTCCCATTACCGCAAAAAAGATAGTAAATACTCCTAACCATATAACCACTTTTGCTCCTGGTTTTAACTCCATCTTAGGCAAACTCGCATCAAAATATGGCTCTCCTTCTGGAACCACCCTAGATAAGAGCCATGCGGTTAGAAGCCAACCGATTATAGAGGGCGGAAATAGAAAAAGAAAATCTACAAACTCCCCTTTTCCGGCGGTCCAAGCCATCAAAGTTGTAATATCTCCAAAAGGACTCCAAGCACCTCCCGCATTTGCAGCTACAACTATATTGATAGCTCCAGGAACCAAAAACTGATTGTTGGTTTTATCTATAGTAAATAGTACTGTAGAAAGAATTAAAGCAGTTGTTAAGTTATCTGCTACAGGCGAGAGAAAAAAAGCGATTGTACCCGTTATCCAAAAAAGTTTTTTATAACTGTACCCTTTTGAAGTAAGCTTATATTTTAAAACATCAAACACATGCCTTTCTATAAGCGTTTCTATATATGTCATAGCAACAAAAAGGAAAAAGAAAATCTCTGCAATCTCCAAAATCAACTTTTCCATCTCATCATGTAAAGGATCTGGATCCAAACCATTAATAGTAAAATATATCCCAATTATCATAAACATTAACGTACCAACAAGAAGGGCAGGTTTAGCCTTATTCATATGAAATTTCTCTTCAGCGGCTATAAAGTAGTATCCAATAATGAAAATAGAAAGACAAAGATAACCTACCCAAGTATGGGTTAACTCTAGTCCATGCATTTTGACTCCTAATATTTTAATATTTTAATTAAACCAATCATGAACTTAATCTTCAATATAGTGAGCTCCAACAGACTCTCTTCTTTCAATCGCACTTTCAACAATCTTTTTAGCCGTTAAAACTCTAAGCTTTAAAAATCTACCTATATCTTTTTTGCCAATATCTTCTAAAACCTGAGCAGCTTCTATAAGTTTATCTCTTTTTCTTATGATTCCAACACTATTCCACATAGTCTCTCTTAACAGATTTTTCATCTTTTTATCAATATTTTTAACTAGTGGAGTCTGATCTATTTTAAACTCTTTTCTTTTTATATCTTTTTCACTTAACAAACTATCTTCAACGGCTCTTTTTGAAAAAACAAGCCCTTCAAGTAAAGAGTTACTAGCAAGTCTATTTGCTCCATGAACACCTGTACAGGCAACCTCTCCAATCGCATAAAGATTTTTATAACCTAAAACTTTAGAATAACAATCTGTCTTAATACCGCCCATCATAAAATGAAAAGCTGGTGAAATAGGAACTCTTTGTTTTGGAACTCTAAATCCCAATTCTTGAAAATTTTTATAGATAGTTGGAAATCTGTATTTAAAAAACTCTTCATCAAAATTTTCGAAAGATAGATATACTTGATGCCCCATCTGCTTATATCTGTAAATAGCCCTACTTACTATATCTCTTGGAGCAAGCTCTCCTCTTTCATCAAAATCGAAAAGAAACCTTTTTCCATCCTCATCCACTACAGTTGCCCCTTCTCCTCTTAAAGCTTCAGTTAAAAGAAGTTTTCTAGCCTTTTTACTTTTTATGAAAACGGTTGGATGAAACTGGGTAAACTCCATATCTTTGAGCTCAATCCCCTTCTCAACCGCTATTCCATGTATATCTGCGCTTATTGTTTTTGCGTTTGTATGGTACTCATATAAAGAACCGATTCCGCCGCTGGCCAAAAAAATATTCTTAGCATAAATATTTTGCAATATTCCTTTGTATCTGACAGTAACTCCGTAGCAGATTCCATCGTCGCACAAAAGATCTGTAACTACAGCGCCTTCTAAAACTTTATGTTTTATGTTTTGCATCAAAAATATATGAAGTTTTCTTCCTGTAGCATCTCCTCCGGCATGCAAAATCCTAGCAGTTGAATGTGCCGCTTCTCTGGTAAAAAGAAGATTTCCCTCTTCATCACAATCAAATTCAAAACCTCTGTGGATAAGATCGTTTATAACACCTGTACTGTTTCTACTAAGAATCTCAACGGCCTCTTTGTCACAAAGTCCAGCACCTGCTTTTAAAGTATCTTCAATATGAATGGGAATATCTGACTCATCCTTAGCGGTAGTTATACCCCCTTGTGCGTAAAAAGTGTTACACTCCCATAACGGCTCTTTTGAAATTATTAAGACATTCTTGTTTTCAGGTATATTTAAAGCTGCGTAAAGCCCGGCTATACCGGCTCCTACAATTATATAATCATATCTCATTTTTTCACTTCTTTAGTGTTTTTTTGAGGATAGTAAGGGTCTGCTTTGTAACCACACCCTGCTATAAAAAAAGCTAAAAGTGTTATAATTGCAATATGAAAAGCGTAAAATCTGTTTTGTCTCATATCTTTCCTAAAAATAGTAAATTTGGCGAACATAGCTGTTTTAACAAACTTATATCGCTCTTACCAAAAAGATTTAAAGAGCATACTCTTTTTTGTTACAAAAGAAATGAAACTCTTTTTTTTGTTTTAGACCATCCCGGTATCAAAATGGAGTTCAATTATAATCTAAATCTTATAAATGAACTATTAAATATAGTGAAAAAAAACTCAAATGAATGCAAAAATCTTGAAATAAAGAGTATTAAAGCATTTGTAAAAAACGATAAAAAGAAAAGATATTTGTATAGAAAAAGAGAGCTTAATAGTTATAAAGAAAATTCCAAAGGAGATTTTGAAAATTTTGCCAAAAATCAAGAGATTAAAGAAATTTTGGAAAAAATAAGAGAAAAGATAAAAAGTTTAAGGAACGTAGATTGATAAATTTAGTTTTAAATAGTGACAAAATGTTGCAAAAACTTAAAAATCTTCCAAACAAACCCGGAGTCTATCAGTATTTCGATGAAAAAGGAAACATTTTATATATAGGCAAAGCAAAAAGCTTGAAAAACAGAGTAAAAAGCTATTTTAGATTCTCTTCCACACTATCTCCTGCTCCAAATCTTAGTCCAAGAATTTACAAAATGATAAGCGAAGTGGAAAATCTGGAATATATCGTAGTTGAAAATGAAAATGACGCGCTTATTTTGGAAAATTCTCTTATTAAACAGTTAAAACCTAAATACAATATTTTACTAAGAGATGATAAAACTTATCCTTATATATACATAGATTTATCTGAGGATTTTCCAAGATTTGAGATCACAAGAAAGGTCGTAAAAGGAGAAAAGATAAAATATTACGGCCCTTTTTCGACCGCTGCCAAAGATATATTAGATTCAATCTATGAGATTTTTCCTCTGGTTCAAAAAAGCGGCTGTCTTAAAGGAAAAAAAGCGTGTCTTTTTTATCAGTTGAAAAAATGTCTAGCTCCTTGCGAAGGAAAAATAAGCAAAGATGATTATGCTTTAATAGTCCAAGAAGCAACAAAACTCATAATAGATAAAAAAGCATTGATAAAGAGATTAGAGAACAAAATGCTAAAACTATCCCAAAATCTTAGATTTGAAGAGGCGGCACAGATAAGAGATAGAATCGAAAGAATCAAAAAGAGCGAAATAAACAGTAACATAGATATCGCAAAGCTTGAAGATTTAGATATCATAGCAATTAAAGCCCAAGAGAATATTGCAGCTATAGTTAGACTTTTTATGAGAGAAGGCAAAGTTATTTCAAGCTCATCTTCGATAATAAGATTTGACAAAGACAAAGGTTTCGATATAGACGAAGCCTATAAAAGAGCCATATTAGATTTTTATAAAATGGAGTCGCCGTTGGTTTCTAAAAAGATATTGGTAGGTAAAGATTTTAGTCAAAAAGATGAGGTAGAACGGCTTTTAAAAGATAGATTTGATAAAAACATCTCCATCATATATCCAAAAAGAGGCGAAAAACAAAAACTAATAAACCTTGCCGCTTTAAACGCAAAAGAGATTATAAAAAAAGAGGAAAAACAGAGCGAAGATTCTATATTGGAAGATATCAAAAAACTTTTTAGACTCCAAAACACCCCTTACAGAATCGAAATTTTTGATAATTCTCATTTAAAAGGAAGCGCTACTGTTGGAGCAATGGTCATCTTTGAAAACAATAAATTCAAAAAAAGTGACTACAGGCACTATAATCTAACTTCTAAAGATGAGTATTCTCAGATGAAAGAACTGCTTCAAAGAAGATGCGAAAGTTTTGAAAAAAACTCTCCACCAGATCTTTGGATAATAGACGGTGGAGAAACTTTAAGAAAACTTGCCCAAGAAATAGCAAAAAGTGCAGGAGTCAATTTGGACATTATCGCCATCTCTAAAGAAAAAGTAGATTTTAAAGCATATAGAACTAAAGGTAAAGCAAAAGATATAATATATACCAAAAATGATATTTTTAAACTTCAGCCAACCGATAAAAGATTGCAATTTGTACAAAAACTAAGAGATGAAGCTCATAGATTTGCGTTAACATTTCATAAAAAACAGAAAATAAAAGAGGACAAAAAAATATCTCTTTTAAAAATAAAGGGTATTGGCAAAGCCAAGATAAGAAGACTATTAAACTATTTTGGAAGCTTCGAAAATATAAAAGAAGCCTCGCTGGAAGAACTCACTACTATTTTAAATAAAAAAGACGCTTTAAATATAAAAAAACATTTTTCTAAAGATTTAGTTAATAAAAATATGTTATAGTTATTTCACACATTTTTTACTTTTTGCAGCTAACTATTTCTTCTAAGGAAGGGAGTGTTTGTGAATAAACCCAAATGCATAGATGAAGAGTTTGTATTTGAAGAGGGTGTTATAGTTAGTGAAACTGATCTTAAGGGCATAATAACTTATGCAAATAGAAAGTTTTGCCAAATTGCAGGCTATGATAAAGAAGAACTTTTAGGCAAACCCCACAATATTATAAGACATCCCGATATGCCAAAAGCTGCTTTTAAAGATATGTGGGATACAATCCAAAAAGATAAAGAGTGGATTGGTCTTGTCAAAAATCTAAGAAAAGATGGAAGGTATTACTGGGTAAAAACATACATAAAGCCCGTTTATAAAGATGGTAAAAAGATAGGCTATATAGCTGCAAGGAAACCGGCTAGCAAAGAAGATATAAAAGAAGCCGAACAGCTCTATATAGAGATGAGAGAAAAGGAACTAAATTGATTCTTTACGGCTCAAATAAACAGATGTTAGCTATAAGTCAAGAACTACTTGACTTTTTAGGTTTTGAGTCAATTGACGAATTAAAAGAAAAGATTGACGATATTGCGAATTTGTTTGTAAATAAACCAGGGTATATATATAATTTCAAAAATTTCTCTTGGATAGATTACATAGTTTTCAATCAAGTAAAAAAACCTAGAGCTATACTAAATTTAGATGATAACGAAATAGAAGTTGAACTTCAAGTTTCAATTCTTGCTTCAATCGATAAAGATTCTAGCTATTATTTAGTTAGCATATCACCTCTCTCTTCACTTTCAAGTGATACCGTCTCCGATAGGTATCTAGAGATTGAAAATATGCCGAAAGTTATGGAAAATAAGGACGAAAACCCAACAATTACTGAAGAAAATTTTTTAGAAGACTTAATAGATCAAAAACCATCGCATATTCATATAACAGACAAATCTGAACAATCCGAAGATATGGATACCACAAAAATTTTTGATAAAGAAAATCTTTACAACGACAATAGTAGTGATGAACAAGCGTTAAATATTAATTTCGATGATATTATCCATAAAGAAGAGCCATTGTCGGAACTCGAAAAAACTAAAAGTAGTGAACAATCAACATATGACAATGATGAGTATTTTAATCTCTATTTTGATAAAGAAAACGAAGTTGAAAATATTATTACAGATTCAAAAATAGAAAAATCAGATTCTGACAAAATCTACGATTTACATAAAGTTTCAAATGAGTTAGGTCTTGACGAATCCCTTATAAAAGAGCTTTTAGACGAGTTTATCTCCCAGGCTTATGAACAAAAACCAAAAATAGAAAAAGCTTTTGAAGATAAGGATTCTGAAACGATTCACTCATTGGTTCATAAGATCAAAGGAGCGGCCGCAAATCTTAGAATAGAAAAAGCAAATGAAATATTGGCAAGTACAACGGGCGAAAACGATTTAGAAAAACTTAAAGAGATCTTAAAAAACTTCTACGATTTTATAGAAATATTCAAAGAACACATTTATCAAGATGGTTCTGGTTCAGCCCCAGAAAAAGAAGAAGATACTTTGCCTGAATCTCATATAGAAACAGAAGAGAGACAAACAAAAGATTTTAATGAACAAAAAATAGATAGTGATAATGACTTACCTTCTATAAAAGAGAACCCTAAAGAAGAAACTGCCAAGGATATATTGTTTACACCTTATGAACCAAAAACTGCTTCAAAAGAGCTAGGAATCCCTGAAAATGTTATTATAGAGTTTGTAAAAGAGTATATTAAACAAAATAAAGAGCATATAAAGAAGCTTTTTAAATTGTTAGAAAATCGGGATATAAAAGGAATAAAAAATATTTGCCACAAATTAAAAGGAAGTGCAGCAAATCTTAGAATAAATAATATAGTTGAACTTCTAGACAAAATATTATATACAACCGATTACGAAGATTTTGAAAAGACAAAAAAATATATTCAACAATGTTTTGAATATCTAGAATATCTAGAAAATGAATATGGTTCTATAGACAACAAATTAGATAATTTAGACAATATAGTTAAAGACACTAATGAAAAAATCGGTGATATTTCAAAAGAGCAGATTAAAAAAGTGGCCGCAGAAATTGGATTGGAAGTAGATGTTTACAATATATTTTTAAAAGAGTTCTTAGAAACAATCCAAACTGTGCTAGATAAAAACGATAAAGAAGAGTTGAAAAAAGAGGCAAAAAAACTAAAAAGTATGGCAGATAACTTGAGATTAGAGGAGCTCGCAAAGCTTCTAAGTAAGATAGAAACTGATGATTATCATGAGAAAGAACTAGAAAATCTAATAAATACTATAAAAAATTTTGAATACAATATTTAAAGGTTGACAATATGAAAATATTTTTATTAGTTTCACTAATTCCTATCTTTGTATTTGCTTCATACTTTAGAGAGGGGATAGTACATTATAAACAAAAAAATTTTGAAGCCGCATTAGAAGCGTTTAAAAACGCGGCTTTACAAGAAAACTCTAAAAATGCCTACTATTTCTTAGGTCTTTTTTATTTAAAAGGTTTAGGAACTCAACAAGATTTGGATAAAGCGGAAAAATATTTGCAAATTGCTTCCTCGTTCGGTAACGAAAGAGCAAACTGCCTATTGGCAGAAGTAATTATTTTGAAATATAAAGATTATGACAAAGCAAAGAAGATTCTGATTAGCGGTAAAAAAAGCGGTGCTTACGAGTGTAATCAAATCGCAAAAAAATATAAAATAAAACTATAAAGGAAAGATATGGGTATCCGAGGCAAATTAAGATTAATCAGTTTAATCCCTATAATTTTGCTATTTTTTATCTCCAGTTATCTTTTATATAACTCCTATACCGTCTATAATCAGACTGAAGAGATCAAAAAGAGACTGGAGCTAAATACTTATCTAAGCGATGTTATAACTCAAGTAGCAAAAGAGAGAGGTATGACATCAATATATTTAGGAAGCAAAGGTAAACTTATAAAAGAGTCTCTTCAAAAACAAAGAGACGCAGTAAATAATTCAATAAATCGCTTAAACAAATTTTTAAAATCGCACCCGAAATTTAAAAAAGAGTCAAAAGTTTATATGTCATCGTTAAAACTACTTCCGGAAATTAGGCGACAGATAGACTCTCTTCAGATAGACTTTAAAAAAGCATTTTTCGATTTTTATACATATACTATAAATGCTCCGCTAATCAACGAGATAAAAAAGATAGAATATTTTGCAATAACTCCAGAAATCTCCTCTTTAGCTACTACTTTTATACAATTTATAAATTCAAAAGAGTTTTCCGGAATCGAAAGAGGATTTATCTCTTTTGTTTTGGCAAGATATACACCGATGAGTGATGAAGAGATGAAAATATGGAACCAACTAATAGGAAAAGCAGATAGTTTTGTAAACTTTTCACTAATAGTTCATGAAACTAAGCAAAAAATAGAACAGATACTGAAAGAAGAAGAAGCAAAAGAGATTTTAGAAGAGGTATCACAAACAAGAGTTGATATACAAAGAGCCGTTAATGACGGTATTTATCCTGTAGATCCAACATTATGGTTCAACCTTCAAACCGAAAAAATAGGCTTAATACTAAAAACCGAAAATTTACTTAAAAACGATCTACAAAGACATATAAATCTTATAGCAAAATCTAAACTCTACACTCTTATAGTCTCGGCGTTAGTCTGGTTATTCTCTATACTTGTAGCCATTATTGGTTTCTTTTTGGCAAGAGGAATCTATAATAACATAAAACGACTAGAATCGGTTCTTAAAAAAGTTGCGGAGTCAGAAACTATTATTCAAGAAAAAGGAGAAATAGAATCTAAACTTGATCTTAATACTACAGAAGGGATAAATACCGCCTATGAGATCTTAGAAACAGCTTTGAAAAAAGCTGAGAATGCGAAACAGTATGCCGAAGAGGCAAGTAAAGCAAAAAGTATGTTTTTAGCTAACATGTCTCATGAAATCAGAACTCCACTTAACGGAATTGTAGGTTTTACCGAACTACTTAAAAATACAGACTTGAATGAAGAACAAAAAGAGTTTGTAAATATTATTGAAAAAAGTTCTGAAAATCTTCTTGAAATAATCAATGCAATATTAGACTTATCTAAAATCGAAAGCAATAAAATCGAAATTGAAAATGTAGTATTCGATCCTATTGTCGAATTTGAAAACGCAATCGAAGTTTATGCTCCTAAAGCGGCAGAAAAAGATATAAACTTGGCACTTTTTGTAGATCCAAATCTAGAAAAACCGCTTAAAGGTGATCCTACAAAAATCAAAGAGGTTTTAATAAATCTTGTAAGTAATGCCATAAAATTTACAGAAACAGGCGGTTCAGTTTCCGTTGAAATTAAAAAATTAGATAATATTGAAGGAAAAGCAAAACTCTATTTTGAAGTAAGAGATACTGGTATAGGTATCCCAGCAGAGAAAAAAGCGCAAATTTTTGAAGCTTTCTCTCAAGCAGACATAAGCGTAACTAGAAAATATGGCGGTACAGGTCTAGGCCTTACAATATCAAGTGAGTTTATTAGACTTATGGGTGGTCAACTGAGTTTAGAGAGCGAAGTTGGAAAAGGTTCCAAATTTTTCTTTACATTGGAACTTGAAGAGATTCCAACATTAACCGAATCACTAAAAAACAAATATTCAGGCATTAACACAGCATTTTATATCAATGAAAACGAGCCAAAAGACCAAAATTTATATCTAAAAGAGTATCTTGAGTTCTTAGGAGTATCGTTTATAACTTATACAAATATTTCTGAAATTATTACCGACTCTTCTAATTACGATTTTACAATTATAGATTACGATTATATACAAGAAAACAATCTAAAAAAATTCTTTGCTAGAAATATACCGGTAGCTTTAATTTCCAAAATTTCACACAACAAAAAAGTTGAAGGATTTTCAAACTTTTTAATGAAGATTATGTATGAACCGGTAAATTATACAAAGATCAAACAACTTATCCAATACTATATAGGCGAATACAAAAAACAAAAAGCAAAAGAGACAAAAACGTTAGATATTTCAAAAATCAAATTTAAAGCAAAAGCTCTTGTTGTTGAGGACAATGCAATAAATCAAAAACTTATCAAAAAAACACTCGAAGATTTTGGTTTGGAAGTTGATCTAGCCAGCAATGGACTTGAAGGTTTTGAAAAAAGAAAAAACAGTGACTACGATATAATCTTTATGGATATACAGATGCCTATAATGGACGGTATTGAAGCGACTCACGAAATACTTGATTACGAAGAGGATTATGGACAACAACATATTCCTATTATAGCTCTTACCGCACATGCGTTAAAAGGCGATAGAGAAAAATATCTCAGTGAAGGTATGGATGAATATATTACAAAACCGATAATTAGAGATGAGATTGCAGCTATACTTAAAAAATTCTTATCAGATAAAATAGTAACTAAAGAAGAAGAAGAAAAAAAAGAGTCTAAAAAGAAAATGGAACAAAAACTACAAAAAGAGACTTTTATATTTCCTGATGAGTTAGAAGTCGAAAAAAAAGATATTGCCGTTGACTACGATAATGATATTTTAATCGTTAAAAAAACCTTATTGGAGTCGAAACTTTTTAAACAGTTAACCGACTCTTTAGAGTATACTTCGGAAATAGCCTCAAGTTTTGAGGATCTTATAGATAAAATATCGAGTAAAAAATATAAAATCGTGTTTATTGATAAAGAAATAGACGATTACGATTTATCTAAAATAAAAAATCTAAAAGAGTCTAGCGAAGCACAAACAAAGTTTATTTTGTTTATCGATCCAAATAGCGAACCTTCCAATGAAGAAATTGATATTTTTGACGAAATCGTAAAAAACGTTATAAATAAAGATCTATTAAGATTAATTATAGAAAAATTTATTCCTAAAGGTGTTAAATCATGAAGAAAATAAATGTTTTAGTTGTTGATGATGATTTTATAAACTTGAAACTTCTAAAAACAATGCTGATGAAAAATGAGTTGGTTGATAATATTTTCGAAGCTAAAAACGGGATAGAAGCATTAGATGTACTAAAAAATTCAGAAACAGATTTAATACTCCTCGATATTTTAATGCCGGTAATGAACGGTATAGAAGTTTTAAAAATTATAAGAAGTGAAGAAAAATTTAAAAATATTCCAGTTATAGTCTTAAGTACCGATGAAACTAAAAAAATGGAGGCTTTAGAAAACGGCGCAAATGACTTTATCAATAAGCCGATTAGAGAACTAATATTGAACGAGAAGATAAAAACTTACGCATTTTTATAGCAAAAGAGGGAAACTACCTCTCTTGCTATTTGTCCCATATAATCGCCTCTTTTAAAACCTCTTCAATTCGTGTAACAGGCACTGTCTCCAACTCGTTTAAAACCTCTTCAGGTATATCCTCCAAATCTCTTTCATAATTCTTTTTAGGAATCAAAACTTTTTTAACTTTAGCTTTATATGCGGCTATCAGCTTCTCTTTTAATCCGCCTATCGGTAATACTTTCCCCGTTAAAGTCAATTCCCCCGTCATTGCTACGTCATTTCTAACTTTTTTTTCAGATAAAATCGACGCTATAGCCGTAGCCATCGTAATGCCAGCACTAGGTCCATCTTTTGGAGTAGCACCTACCGGTATATGTAGATGAATATCGTATCTTCTATAAACTTCGCTCTGTTCTACTGTTACACCATCTTCAGTCTCTTTTTGAGATTTTGGAATAACTTTTTGTTCTATCTTAATATCTCTTTTATCTATCAACACTTTTACTACACTATATGCTATTCTTGCGGACTCTTTCATAACCTCGCCCAAACTTCCGGTTAATTGAAGACTGCCCTTTCCTTTGATTTTAATGGCCTCGATCTTTAAAACATCTCCCCCTACGGCAGTCCATGCCAACCCGTTAACAACGCCGATTTGCGGCTCCTCTTCTGCTAGTTCTATCTCAAAAATGGGTTTTTCCAAATATTTGTTAAGATTTTTTAGGGTTACGGAAATTTTATGGATGTGAGAGTTCTCTAAAAGCTCACGAGCCGCTTTTCTCACGATATCCGCTATTCTTCTTCTAAGATTTCTTACACCAGCTTCTCTTGTATATTTTTCTATTATCTCTTCTAAAGCTTTAGTCGAGATAGATATCTCACTTCTTTTTAATCCATGCTTTTTAATCTCTTGAGGTATAAGATATCTTTTTGCTATCTCAAATTTTTCACTCGGAGTATAGCTACTAAGAAAAATAAACTCCATCCTATCTCTAAGAGGTGCCGGAATATAACTGATATCGTTCGCCGTAGCTATGAAGATCACATTACTCAAATCTATACTGAAATTTAGGTAATAGTCTCTAAAATGTGTATTTTGCTCGGGATCAAGTATCTCAAGCAATACGGAGGTAGGATCTCCTTTAAAGCTTCTTCCTACTTTATCGATTTCATCAAGTACCATGACGGGATCCATCTCTTTTGCTTCAATAAGCCCCTGAACTATACGTCCTGGCATTGCGCCTATATATGTTCTTCTATGTCCTCTAAGTTCACTTACATCCTCAAGTCCTCCAAGAGCAATCCTTACAAGAGGTCGTTTTAAAGCATTGGCAATAGAGTTTGCTAAAGAGGTCTTACCAATCCCCGGAGGCCCCGCAAAACACAAAATCGCACCGGAACCTTTCTCTTTTTTAATACCCCTTAACTCCATTAGCTCTTTAACGGCAAAATATTCCACGATTCTATCTTTTGGCTTTTTCAATCCGTAATGATCTTTATCAAGCTGTCTTTTAACATCATTTATATTTAGTTTTTTCTTTGAATATTTTCCAAACGGAACCTCAAGCACCCAATCAAGATATGTCTGAATAACGCCGGCTTCTGCACTATCTGGATGCATTCGAGAAAATCTATCTATCTGTTTTTTTATCTCTTTATACGCCTCTTGAGTTAAGTAAGGTTTTATTTTTTCCAGTTTTTCTTTATACTCTTCTATCTCTTCTTCTCTTTGCGTATCTACCCCTAGCTCTTTTTGTATCTGTTTAAGCTGCTCTTTTAAGAAATACTCTTTGTTTATTTTTTCCAATCTGCTATGAACTTTACTTTTTATCTCTCTTTGAAGCTTGCTCTGCTCAATATCTTCGGTTATAAAGTCTATAAGAAGCATTATCCTTTTTTCTATATCAGACTCGATGAACAGTTCGTATGCGTCACTCTTTTTAAGCCTGATAGAACTACTTACCAGATCAGCGATACGATTTGGTTCATGATTTTCTTCAATCGTTTTTACTAAGTCTTGAGGGAAATGTCCGCTTACAGCGGCTAGATTTCTAACCTTTTCTCTTAAAACCTCTAAAAGAGCTTCCACTTTAATCTCATTAAACGGTTTTGACTCTATTAAGTCAGTTAATGCTCTAAGCGGATGTTCGGCAACTTTTTTAACTATTTTTCCTCTTGCCAAACCTTGAAAAAGTATTTTTATCCTTCCATCTGGCAAAGTAACTTTTCTCATTATGGAACCGACAACGCCGGCCGGATAGATTGATTCAAAATCTCTTTGTCCCTCTTTTCCTTCTTTAGAAGGGCATATCAAAACCAAAGAGTTATCTTCTAAAGCCTTTTGAGCCGCTAAAATATTCTCTTCGTCACTTAAAAAAATAGGAGATATCATAAATGGATATAAAAAGAGTTCATCTTCCACTATTATAGGTAAAGTTGTCGGAAAAGCGCTGTAATCGCTTAGTTTCATCTTTTTCCTTTTATTCTTTTTTTATTTAAGGCTTTTACCATTCTATCAAAAAATCGTACCAACTTTTAGGTATTGATATTTCATTATCTTTTAGCCACGATTTTTTAAGTTTTTGTTCGTAAACCAAGGCCGCTTTAGGTTTATCTCTTCTTAGATAAAGCTCAACTATATTTCTATTTAATATATATTCGGCCATATAAAGTTTAGTCAAAATTGTTTCTATCAATGGATTAAATTCGGAATTAGGATACTTTTTTTTAAAATAGATTGCATTTGATATAGTATCTTGCAACAGTTTTTGGTCCCTATTGATATTTTTAAAACCCAAAAAGGAGGATTTTATCTTCATATATTCGGCAAATTCTCTTTTTTTAGATGTTCCAAATCTTTTAATATACTCATCCAGATAAAAATTTGCCATCAAATACTCTTCGTTATCCATATGTGCCTGAGCCAAAATAAGCATAGCCTCTTCTATAAATGGGGAGCTTATATGCTCGCTCTGTAAAGATGTAAAATACTCATCAGCCTTATCAAGATTTCCTAGACTTACCGATTTGACAATCTTTTGATACCAATATATAGCGGGCTTGTTGTATTCGGCCATCTCATTTTTTGAAGAACAACCGTTCATAAACAATATTATAGCGACTAAAGCAAAATAACCAAACTTTTTCATCTCTCCTCTTTTTATTGATTTTGGCAAATTATAACAAATATTTTGTATAATAAAGCACAAGAGATATAAAAGGTTTATAAATGAAGAAAGAGATTTCTATCATTGGTACCGGTAAAATGGCGTATGCTTTGATTGACGCCCTTAGAGATGATTTTAATATCGAAGTAATCGGAAGAAACAATGAAAAATTGTCACAATTAAAAGATAATAAAATAGCTACAAAAACTTTTAAAGAGTTTGATTCAAAAGACAAAATCGTTATTTTAGCCGTAAAACCTCACGCACTGAAAGAGATTTCAAAATATTTCAAAAATTCCTCATATCTTCTTATCTCCGTTTTAGCGGGAACCACTCTAGAAGAGTTAAAACAAAATATAAACTCTAAAACCTATATAAGGGCTATGCCTAATCTAGCCGCAATATACAAAAAATCGATGACAACCATAACCGGAGACGAAAATGCCAAACTTGTTAGTATAAATATTTTTGAAAAAATAGGTGAAGTATTGTGGGTAGATAGTGAAAAAGAGCTAGATATAGCTACGGCAATAGCGGGAAGCGGTCCTGCATTTTTAGCGCTTGTAGCGGAAGCCATAATGGACGCTGGCGTAAAAGAGGGTTTAAAAAGAGAATATTCTAAAAAATTAACCCACGGACTTTTTGAAGGATTTTCACATCTTTTGAAACAAAAACATCCGGCTATTTTAAAAGACGAAGTTATGAGTCCGGCAGGAACAACCGCGGCGGGATATGCCGCTTTGGAAAAAAACGCAACACGAAACGCTTTTATAAAAGCGATAACTGCAGCTTTTGAAAAAACACAAAAAAAATGAAAAGATTATTTAACCCAGATTTAAGCTTTATCAAAAGAAAATAGTTTTATACTAAAATATTAGATATATTGTAACAATAAAAGGTGGGTGGTTGGGTTGCAAACTTCTAATGATAAATGATTTTGTTTATTTTCATACACAACCTACACCTATCTTCACAAAGGTTTTATAATGAAAAACTTTTTAAAAACAATTATGTTAATACCGATTATATTTTCTATACTCTATGGTGAAGTTCCAGACTATCCAAACTCATGCCCTTCAAACGAGACTATAGCGATTAACAGTTCATTATACGGAAAAATAGACCCAGAAGATGATGTAGATACTTTTAAAATAGAGATCTCTACAAAAGGAAAAATAAAAATATATACCGAATATGTATCAACCGACTTTTTAGATAGCTATGGGGAACTTCTGGATAGTTCTTGCAATACAATTGAGAGTAACGACGATAAAAGTATGTTCAACTACAATTTCTACATAGAAAAGGTTTTAGAACCTGGAACATACTATATAAAAGTTAAAGGAGTAGATTATTTTTGGTGGGGAGATAGAGGTGATTATCAATTATTTATTGAATTTACGGAAGAGAGTTCAACTATCTATACCGAAGGAGATAGAGAGTTTAAAATAATAAACCCAGAAAATACGAGAAATATAGTAGGAGACTTTTTAATCACCGGAAATACTGTAGAGTGCGTAACAAACGAAACTTGGGATTTTGGAGGAGAGTGTACAAACGATAAGGAAAAAAATGATAACAATTATGTTGTCAAATACATCGATATCGACGGCGACAGCAGAACATACAACTCTTCAAGCGCATATTTAAACTTACCTAACGATTATAGCGACATTTTATGGGCGGGACTTTTTTGGCAAGGAAATATAAATGGAGAAAGTGATATAAATCGATATATTCGTGGAACTTCATATAAACGTCACCAACGTAGAGCCTATATGACTTCTTCTACCACTTGGGACTATATCTATAACACCTCATCTTATACCGTAGATATTACTAACACAGACGCTAACAAAATATTGTTTAAGATAGAGGGTATGGATGACTACACCCAAATAATTGCGACATATGTAGATTATTATAACTGGTACGGATATTACGGGGCTGTATATTCCGCGTATGCCGATGTAACGGATCTTATAAAAAATTATGCTCAAAACTTTGCCCCCGGACAAAAGATAACAGTTACGGCAGCAAATATATCAACTAACGAAGGAATAGAATCCTCTTTAGGCAACTATGGAGCCTGGTGTTTGGTAGTTATATATAAAAGTTCATCTACTACGGACTATAAAAGAGTTCTTATATATAACGGATACAAACATCTTTCTACTTCCAATCCCTTTGAAGAGATATCGATAGATAATCTATATCTACCACTTTACGGAGACGTCATTTCTCATTTCGCCTCTTTTGTAGGAGAAGGTGAATATGTTTATACTCCTGATAGTATGAAGCTTAACGACAATTATATGCCAGGTACTGATGAAAACAGACCTAATAACTTTGACGCTAAATTGGCAAATGTCGAAAGACCATCTATAGGTGATAATAATGTCTCAAATACAAATGGTATAGATATAGATATTTACGATGTTACTTCTATAATGACTTCCATTAGAGATGATGATCCTAACACAGACAAAGTTACACTTAAACTAGATACTGGACTTGATGCATATTTCGCTAGCGTTATAGGTTTTTCGGTAAAACTATATCAACCTAAAATATGTTATGAAGAAAAACTCTACTACAACAATCAAGAGATCAACAGCACCACTCAAATTCCAATAGATAGTAAAATCAACATTAAACTAACCATAAGAAACGATGATTATGAAGTAGCAAAAGATGTAAAAATTTATAAAACTTTCGATACCAATAAAGTATTATATGAAAAGAACTCTACCATAGTTAAAGACGTAGATTGGACATCTACATACAATTTTAATGACAACACAACGTTTAACGGAGTAAGCGTAGAATATAGCGACATCAATAATACATTATCGATCCTGCATCTTGGAAACGGAGCGGAACTTGAGTTTAGACCCTACTCTTTGACAAACGATCTTGCAACTATAGAGTACAACCTTACACTATTATCTACAGAGCCTTTAACGTTAGATTATTCAACCTCTTATATATATACTTTAGGAGGCTCTCAAATAGATTTGACGTCTATTCCGTTGCCAAAATGCCAAGATTTTAATAACTCTATCACGGCATATGAACCTGCACTAGGAACGTTTAACGTCGTTAACGAAAACTATAACGGTGAAAACCTCTCAAAAGACTACAACAGTCCCATAAACTCACTTTATACTCAAATAGCCGGAAAAGAGTTTTTTGTAAAAGTAGTTAAAACAAAAGAGGATTTAATAACTCCCGATAATTACAACGGATTGGTTAGAGTCTCTCTTATAAAAACACCAAATTTCCCAGAAGGTGCTACGGATGAGCTAAAAACCTCTTTATGTAAAAACTCTCTATCTCTTATTGATAAAGATATAACTTTTAATAATGAACAATTTAAAGAAACAAATATAACTTACAACGGCGCGTTAAGAGACACCACATTTAGGGTTAACTACATTAGCGACGAATACGGTAATCCAATAGATTGGGATATAAGCAACTGGAGATGTCTTGAAAAAACTTACAACTGTATATGGGGGATGCTAGTAAGTAGAATATATACTCAAGGTCGTTACAGCGGCGAATGCAACAAAAATCAATCACCAAACAACGTTGATCCAGACGACTATCCTGACAGTTGCCCTTGCGCTGCAGAGTGTAGACCCGGACAGGGTGGAGCTATGGAAAATCAAGCTAGCCAAGAGTGTTTAGACTGTGTTTTAGGAGGTGAACTTTCCGGTTCCATTTGCGCAAGAGACAACTTCTCCATAAGACCGGATAAATACTCTTTAGATATAAACTCATCTCCTTTAATAGGTGCAAAACCTTATCTTACGGATCTAAATGCTACTTTATACAATAGCGACGTAAACGTTAGCGGATACGATCAGCTTATAACAAACAATACCGATAAAAACGGAACTATGTCTCTTGTTTTACCCGCAACATGTAATACACTCTCTTCGGATCCCACTTTAATAAACACTCAAGTCCAATTTTATAACGGTAAGGCGCAAAATCTATATCTAAAGTACGATAACGTTGGAGATGTTAATGTTACTTTTATCGATAACAACTGGACAGAAGTAGATCAAAAGCCTAAAGACGACGGCTCAATCGACTGTATAGTCCAAAGCGATACCGATGAGCATATCAACGGTAAAGTAGGCTGTCTTATAAAAGGTTCGAAAGTTTTAAAATTTGTTCCAAAAGCTTTTGTAAATAGCGTAAGTTTATTAAATTTTAACTCAATTGGCGGTTACACTTATCTCTCCAACGAAGTAGATATGTCCGCAAAAATAGACCTATCTATAAAAGCTATACTTTATGACAACAGTCCCGCCACTAACTATACAAAAGGATGCTTTTCAAAAGATATAAACTACACAATCTCTCTAATAAACAACAAAACCCTTACATGGTCGGATACCCAAAGTAGGATAAGATATTTTGAAACAAACACCTCAACGGCCTTGACTCCTACTAAGCAATATTCTGTATCTTTTAAAAGTTCTGAAGGAAATTTTACTTCCGGCATAGCAAATCTTGCCGTTGAGTTCAATTTTGACAGAAACACCTCCAATCCGGACGAACCCTTTACAATCTCTAAAAACGACTTCAACGTAAGCGTCAAAGAGACTAACGGAACCGTTAGCGGAAGCGATTTTAACAGAACAAACGATCAAAACGTAACGTTTTATTTTGCTAGAGTACATGCGCCAGATTATATTGACGAAGACGCTGACAATATCATAAACGCCAAGATATATTACGAAATTTATATAAAAAACGGAACAGATTATGTAAATTTAAAAGGAGCAGAAAGTGTTGACGATATCAATTGGTATATAAACAAAAAACACAACTCTCCAAATGATGGAAAAATCATAAATCTAAATATAATCGGCTCTAACATAACCGTAAATCCAGGCGCTACGACTGCTATTTCTCAAGGTATGGAAAATCAGGTAGTAACATATAGCGGTACCTCTTTTCCTTATAAAGTCAAAATTGACTTAAACGCCTCTTCTTGGCTTATCTACAACAGATTTGACGAGAACGCCACAACCAACCATTTTTACGTAACCTTTCCAGGAAGCGCTAAAGATTGGGCGGGAGTTGGGAAAACCGGTAAAACTGTTGATCTAAATATCAGTACATCGACGCAAAAAAGGATTGAGTGGTGAGAAAATCAGCCACTTTAATCGAACTGATTTTTACTATTATTATAATCGGTTTGGCCATGGTTTCTATCCCCGTAGTATTATCGCAGGCAATGAAAAGCAGCGAGTTTTCTTTAAATCAAGAAGCACTGCTTGCTGGTGCAACAAAAATTGGAAATATCCTGACATACGAATGGGATGAAAACAGTACTACAACTCAAGTAATAAAATATGTTTTAGATGTCACGGATGGAGATAGTGAGTTAAATCGCTATCCAGATGTGAACAGCTCTCGGAGAATCGGACATTTTAAAGGACAATATCGAAGGGCTTTCGATACAAATCAAACTTTCGCCACTTTACTACTCGGAGAGGAAGCAACTGATACCACACCAAATGATATAGACGACTTCAATAACAAAATATCTACTTTAACCACGATATCTCAAACCGCTAGTGACTATGTAAAAGATTTTACCCTAAAAACAAAAGTCGTATACGTAAACGACGACGCCTATTATACTAATAATAGTATCACTTTTGATTTTTCTACCGCACAAAAAAGCGGTTCAACCAATATAAAGATGATAGAAGTTACAATAACCGATAATCAAACGGGCGAAGTTATAGCAGTCTTTAGAAGTTATGCATCAAATATAGGCGCCACTAATCTCTTAAGCAGGACTTTTTGATTGAAAAGAGCGTTTACTTTAATCGAGCTGATTTTTGTTATAGTAATCCTCTCAATCATTGGAGCAATAAGTGCTCAGATAATATCAAGACTCTATGAAGATTATGTAGTCAATAGAACCATAAACGAACTAGAGACAAAAACGGAATTGATACTTGAACAGATAGCAAAAAGATTGCAATTTAGAATTAAAGAAGCAACAATTGCGAGAAGACTGCCTCCAAATGACACAAATATAACCTCACTATCCACCGCCGACGACGATTATAAAATATTGGAATGGATAAGCTACGATAACGATAGTTTCAAAGGAGCGTGGAATAGGAGTAAAAATATAATAACCCCAGGATGGAGCGGTTTTGTGGATCTTTATAGTACAGAAACAAACTCAACTCAGATAAAAACGCCCGGAAGCGATTTAAACATAACCGATTCTATAGTTACCGCTCTATCTAACGGTTCCGTTACGCTAACTAACGGCAATATGGGACTTGTTTTTAAAGGACTTTACGCAGGTTTTGACATAAAGCAGTACGGCTGGAACTGCTACGATGAAGCCGATCCCATAAATTGTAACAGTAGAGATTATGTTTTTGATATAACAGGTTATAACAATAACATTTTACAAATATCACCTACTCTAGACGGAAAAGAGATTACCGAGCAGTATTATCTTACATGGACTGCATACGCAATAGTTCCTGATTTAGACAATTCGCAACTAACGCTATATTACAACTATAGACCTTGGAAAGGCGATAAGTACAGTGATGGAAATAGTACAATTTTGGCAAAAAACGTTTCGGTATTTAAATTTAGGCAGGATGATCAAGTAATACGTCTGAAACTTTGTCTCTATAAACCGATAACAAACGATTTCAATATATCTTTTTGCAAAGAGAAAGTGGTTTATTGATGAGAAAAGCTTTTAGTTTAATTACGGCAATTATCATTTTAGTTTTTATGGCGACACTTTTGGTACTTATGTTATCCCTTTCTACTCAGAGCGCTAAACAGACGGGCGATATATATCTAAAAGAACAAGCCGAGCTACTAGCTAGAAGCGCAACTGAATATGCACTTTTAGCAATATCTGGACACAAAACGGATACTACAAACGGATGCGTAGAGAAAATAGACCTAAGATATCCCGCAAACGCACCAAGTTTTGATATTAACGTATCGATATATTATATAGGTAAAAATTTGCCCTGCACTTCTTCAAAAATATTAGACAACAACATATCCACCTCCGACTCAAACGCAACGGTTATCATCGATACTTTTGTAACCAATCTACAATCAGACGAACCCATAAGATACCATAGAAGAACGATTCAAAAACCTTGATGATAGCTTACTCCTCATATTAACCCTTCTTAAGCCTTATTTTGTTAAAATTTAAAGAAACTTTAGAAAAAAAAGGATGATAAATGGATTACATTCATATATACGGAAAATCTTTCGATTTAACAGACAGTATCAAAGATTATATCTATAAAGCGATAGATGGACTTAACAAATACAATCTTGATATTACCGGTACAAACGTTACGGTATCCGGAGATGAAAGAAAAGGCTCAAAAGGGTACAATGTTGAGTTTGATATCCATATCGCAAAAAAAGGAAACGTGGTTATAAAACAAAAAGACAAAGACGTATACGCTGCAATCGATTTGGCAATTGATAGAGCAAGCAAAGTGTTAAGAAGATATGCGGACAAAATCAAAAATCACAAAAATATTTCCCTAGAAGAGATAATGGCCGAGCCTATGCTTCAAGAGGAGATCAACGAAGCTTTAAAATATTCAGAAGACGTTGTTCCTCATCAGCTTGATATCGATAAACCTGTTGAGATAGAAGAAGCTATAGAGTATCTAAAAAATAGCGACAAATACTTCATAGTTTTTGAAGATAGAACAGGGAAAATAAGAGTCCTTTACAAAAGAGCCGACGGTAGATTTGGTCTTTATTGATAAGCTCATAAGTCTTTAGTTTGAAGTCTTTAGTTAACTATACTAAGACTTTCGACTAAAGACTATCGACTATTTTTTTCGCCTCTTCTATTATCTCTTTATCTTGGCCAAGATCAATCCACCTAAAACTTTTGCCACTTTGCTCTTTTCCTTTCAACAGATCGCCGCTTTGCCTATATTTTAGATCCAGTTCCGCTATCTGAAAACCGCTGCTTACTTTTGCAAATTCGTTTAATCTTTTATTGTTTTTATCTTCGGTATACAAAAAACAGTATCCCTTAAGACCGGTTCTACTGACTCTTCCTCTAAGCTGGTGCAAGGTAGCTAAACCTAAATTTTCAGCGCCTACTATAATGACTGTTGATAATCTTGGCAAAGATATTCCTACTTCTATTACGGTAGTAGCAAGCAAAATATCTCCATTTTTTCTAAACTCTATCAAAACATCCTCTTTTTCTCTATCTTTTCCATGAGTAATAAAAACGTTCTGAAAATATTTTTTCCAAAAGGATGCGGCCTCTTCTAAAGATTTGTATCTATAATTTTCGCTCGATTCTATCAAAGGATACACTACTAAAACTTGCCTATTATTATCTATCTCGTTTTTTATATGAACCAAAAGCTCTTTAAAATCCTCTTTTGAAACAACTTTTGATGTAATATCTTTTCTAAAAGGAGTCTCTTTTATAAAACTAAAATCAACTAAACTCGAATCTATCAAGGCTTGAGTTCTTGGAATAGGAGTTGCAGAAAATTGAAAATAGTGGGGAGATTTTCTGTTTTGTTCAATAAGCTTTTTAAGTCTGTTCCTTTGGTTCGTTCCGAACCTATGCTGTTCATCTACCATAATCACGCAAGCTTTCGGCAGATTTTTATACAAAAGAGCATGCGTTCCTATAATAAAATGAAAATCATCCAAATACTCCTCTTTTGATGAAGATGTTATTAGAGCAATTTTTATATATGAAGGAAGATACTTTTTTGCCTCATCATAGAGCTGATTTGCCAAAATGGTTGTTGGAGCCATTAAAATAGTTCTATTTGGATAGGCTAAAAAAGCCGTCGCAAACATAACTATACTTTTGCCGCTTCCAACATCACCTATGATGACTCTTCTAGCCGCAATATTTTTTGCTATATCTTTTTTTATATCATATATCGCCTTTAGTTGATCTTTTGTTAGCACAAAAGGAAGGTTTTTCAAAAAAGGCTCAATATCCTTTTTGCAGTTCATTAGCGCAGGCAAAAATTTCCTTTTCGATTTGAGCTCTTTTAAGTGGTTGTATATCTCAACAAACTTCAAAGCCTTAAGATACTCATCCTCAAACCCTTTTCTTTTTTGAAAACTCTCTAAAAATGAACTATCCGGAAAATGGATTTTTTCGATTTCTTCGGCATATTTTTCCAAAACACCTTCATTTATCAGACTCTCTTTTTTTACATACTTTTCTATCAAATTTCTAAAGATGTCGGCTCTTATTGAAGTTTTGTAGCTTGGATATATTTTCCCCACCCTAGCAGAAGGAATCTTTTTAGGCTGTATAAGCTGAAATTTTGAAAAGTTGTATTCAAGTCTTCCATAAACAAAAAGCGAAACGTTTTTCCAAAAAACTTTTTGATGATATGGAGAGTATTTAAAAAAGATAAGCTCCATCTCTTTTTGAAAGTTTACACAAAACGTCTCAATTTTTAGGTATTTTTGAGTTTTTATAACATCTTTAACTTCGATTTCAAAAAGCCCCTCAGTTCCGAAAGGAACAAACTTTTTAAGCCTAAAATCAAAATATTTTACCGGCGCGATAATAGATAGTTCAAGTATATTTG
Source organism: Nitrosophilus labii (assembly GCF_014466985.1). NCBI lineage: Bacteria > Pseudomonadati > Campylobacterota > Epsilonproteobacteria > Nautiliales > Nitratiruptoraceae > Nitrosophilus > Nitrosophilus labii. Next base: position 374,877 of record NZ_AP022826.1, on the reverse strand, counting down.
AGATACCAAGTCTTTTAAATTTTTCAAAATCTTTAGCATCTATTTGCAACTTTTGCCTTTTAATCAGTGATGAGTAAACAGTGAATAGTGAGCAGTAATCGGTAAACTGATCACTCATCACTAGTTGATTTGTCATTCATAACTCAAATATGCCAATACATCAATATACTAATAATTTTACTTTATTTAAAAAAATCTTGATATAATTGCAGTGCGGTAGTTGGTTTATAATCCCTCTCCCTCTAATTCATCATTCGTAACTAGTTATTCGTGATTCGAATATACTAATACACCAATAACTCAACATCTACTTTGTAACTATAGAAAACGACAGCTTATTAATCTCAGGATGAGACTTTATAAATCTATTAAGTTCTTCTAAACTCAGTTTTTCTATTTTTTCAAGCTCTTTTTTATAAAACCCTAGAGATTTGCCCCTGTAAAACTCGTTAAACGCTCTAGATAATCTTTGTGAAAGAGTTTCGTTTCTTAATGGTTCGCTTCCCAACAAGAACTTTTTGGCCGCATCAAGCTCCTTTTGCGTAACCCCGTTTTGAACAAAATCTCTTATCACCTCTTTTACAATCTCTACAGCTTCTTTTTTTGATTCTAATTTAGTTTGCAGATATCCGCTAAAATAGCTGTGAGACCTATTTATATGCACCCTTGAGTAGGCTGAGTAAGCAAGTCCTCTTTTGACTCTTATCTCTTCCATCATTCTACTTCCAAATCCACCGGCACCTAAAATGAATGAGGCCACTCTTGCTTTATAGTTATCCTCGTCATCCACTTTCATAAAGTATGGCGAACCAAAATAGATATAAGCCTGTTTTGTATCTTTTTTTACCTCTTGCTTTTCCTCTTTATCGCTAGCGTTGTAAAATGTCAAAGGTTCCAGTTCCCCTGGTAAAAGCTGCCCCAAAAGCTCTCTTGCGCTCTCTTTTGCTTCACTTAGTTCAAGTTTCCCACCTACTACCACTATAGCTCTTTTTAAAACAAGATGTTTTTTCAAAAACTCTTTTACATCTTTTAAAGTTATATTGTTGATACTTTCAAAAGTACCATTACTAGTATGTTCTAGTGGAGTATCTTTAAAAAGTATCTTTTTTAGATTTATACCGGCAATATAATCAAAATCATCCTCTTTTCGAGATAACATCCCCAAAGTATTGATTTTTACCTTTTCAAAGACTTCTTGAGTAAGGTTAGGCTCTTTTAAAAGTTTTGAAACAAGCTCTATCCCTTTTTTATACTCCTCTTTTAGTGCGCTAAGTTCCAAAACAAGAGTCTCTATACCCGTATTTACTCCAAAATGGATAGCTCTCTCTTCCAGTTTTTTAGCAAAGCCCACGTTTCCCAAACTCTTTGTTCCTTGATTTAACATCCGAGCGCTAAATTTTGCAAGTCCAGGAAGCCTTCCGTCTTCTATACTTCCACTTTTTTGAAAAACCAACTGCATAGAAACGATAGGAAGAGCGTCGCTTTTTTCAAATATTACGGGAATCTTCACGCCTTTAACTTCAACACTATCTAAAACAGCACCCATTATCACCCCTTGAATAAAAAATAAAATAGTTATCAATTTTTTCATAGATACCTCTTTTGTATGTGTCTAATTTTTTAGTGTTACGTGCTAAAAATTAAATTGAGACCTCTGAAAAATTACAAATTGAACGAAGGATTTGAAATTTTAGCTTAAAAATTTTATGTTCGCCAAAAGGCTAAAAAAGTGCGCTTGTTTAGCACTTTTTAATAAAATTTACAAGCGTTCGTTTTACTAAAAATTTCAACTCTCCTGAGTGAAATTTTGTAATTTTTCAGAGCATTCAATTGTTAAATTGTTATTGGTACATTTATATATTGGTTTGATTTATAATCTTCTTTTTCTAATTACACCAATATACTAATACACAAATAACAAAATTTTCCAATTTCAATCAAACATCTCCAATATCTCATAAGCCGTATTTCGTTTTGCCGGTATCTCTCCTACATCCTTAATGAGTTTTATCATCTCCTCTTGATTCATCCTATTTTGAGCTCCGGCCGCTTTGACAACGTTCTCTTCCATCATAGTAGAACCGAGATCATTAGCCCCAAAAAGGAGTGCAAGCTGACCTATATAGCTTCCTTGCGTTACCCAAGAGCTTTGAATATTTTTAAAATTATCCAAAAATAGACGACTTACAGCTAAAAGTCTTAGATATCTATTTGAAGAGGTTTTATGTTTTACGATGTCATCTTTTTGAAGCTTCGTATTATACGGTTGAAAAGACCACATTATAAAAGCTCTAAACCCTCCAGTTTCATCTTGAAGTTCCCTTATCTTTTCCCAATGCTCAACTATCTCTTCATCGGTCTCTACTGTACCGTACATCATCGTAGCGGTTGTCTTCATACCGATCTTATGCGCTGTTTTGTGAATATCCAGCCACTCTTTAGAACTTAGCTTTTTAGGACTTATGATATCTCTGACCCTGTCACTTAAAATCTCCGCACCCGCTCCCGGAATGGAGCTTAGACCTTTTTCTTTTAATCTTTGCAGAGTCTCTTCATAACTTATACGACTTACTTTGGAGATAAAATCTATCTCTACCGCACTGAAACCGTGTATGGTTATTTGCGGATATTTTTTATGAATATGCTCCACTAATCTCTCGTAGTAGTCAATCTTTAACTTCGGATGGACTCCTCCTTGAAACAGAATCTGCGTTCCACCTATTTCTATAAGCTCATCTATCTTTTTATCGATCTCTTCATAACTAAGTATATAACTACCATCATCTTTTGCGTGTTTGTAAAAAGCGCAAAAATCACAATCAACCCAGCATACGTTTGTATAGTTTATATTTCTATCTACTATGAAAGTTGTTATCTTTTTAGGATGAAGCTCCCTTTTTTTAGCCAATGCCATTTCGCCAAGCTCTCTTAAGTCGGCTTCTCTTATAAGTTCTAACGCCTCTTTTTTACTTAACCTCACTCCTCAATCCCTTCAAAAAACTTCTCAATCTCAACTTCTTGGCCTATACACTCAATAAACATTTTATCGCTTAATACATAATTTCCGCCAAATTTATAACTACCGTTATCTAGTATAAACTTTTCAACACTTCTATATTCGGGCTCAACTATATAATACTCTTCGATACCGGAACACTCATATAGGCTAAATTTTTCTTTTTTATCTTTTTGGGCGGTTGATGGACTTAAAACTTCAAAGATCGCGCAGGGAGTATCTCTATCTTCGCAAAAAATCATAATATCCGGCTGAACTATATTGATACTATCTTTGCCTCCAAAATCGCAAATTAACTTTAAATCATACGGAGCAACTCTTGGTTTGCATTTATTTAAAGCTTTTATAAGCATTGCAATATTTAATACAACATCCTGATGTTTTGCGCTTGCCCCAGCCATCATATAAATTTTTCCAAAAATAAGTTCTACTCTCTCTTTTGTAGTTTTATCTATTTGCAGATAATCTTCATAACTATAATTTTCAAGTTTTTTTGCTTCCATCTTTTACCTTTGTTCCGTAAATCGTGATTCGTAAAGCGTAATCAGTGATGAGTGACGAGTAACGAGTGATAAGGGATAAGGTGGTTAATCCCCACTCACACCCACACTCACACTCACATCCCTTCACACCTTCACCCTTACCAAAATAACCGCAAATCATCATTCGCTTCGCTCATTTGATTTGCTCTTAGGTAAACCAGCCTCTCGTATGTTCGCCACTAAATTCCTCGAATTTAGGGCTCACATATACTCAAGGCTTTCGCTTCGGGACGAAAGCAAAACAGTTTGCTTTCTCAAGCCTTCGGCTTGCCCTCGCTCACTTCTCCCCTCTTCTTAGCTATAGCATCTAAAACACCGTTTATAAACTTTGGAGACTGATCCGTTCCAAGTTTTTTTGCAAGCTCTATAGCCTCATTTATCGCAATCGCTTTATCAAGTTCGCTAAACATCAGTTCATATGCTCCAAGTCTAAGAATTGCCCTCTCTATATGTCCAACTCTATCCAAATCCCAGCTCTCAAGATGTTTTTTCAACTCTTCGTCTATCTCTTTTAAACGATCCGTAACGCCGTTAAACAAAGATAAAGCAAACTCTCTTTGTCTGTTTCTTATCTTTTTCTCTTCCAAAATATCTTCCGCAAACTTTTTAATCTCAGGATTACCCAAATCGTATGCGTACAAAAGGCCAATCACGGCTTCTCTTGCTTGATGTCTCGTTGCCATTTTTCCCTTTCGTTTTCGTAATTCGTAAATCATAACATTTTTTCCGCACCATCCACCATCCACCATCCACTATCAACTATCAACCAAAAACCTATTCCTAATTTACCAATATCTAACCAAAATTCCTATACAAATCGATAAGCTCAATAAGCCCCGTCATTGCTTCAAAACCCTTATTTCCCGCTTTGCTACCGGCTCTCTCAATCGCCTGCTCTATGGTATCGGTTGTTAAAACTCCAAACGTAACAGGTTTTTGATACTTTAAAGTGGTATTTGCGATACCTTTCGTCGCTTCAGCCGCTACATAATCAAAATGTGGAGTCGATCCTCTTATGATAGCGCCTAAACAACAAACACCCTCATATTTTTGGCTATTTAAAACCTTGTCTAAAGCAAAAGGCAGTTCAAAAGCTCCAGGAACCAAGATGAGATCTAGATTTTTTTCTTCTCCGCCATGCCTTAAAAACGCGTCTTTAGCGCCTTCAACTAATCTATCTGTTATTATATGGTTAAATCTACTAGCGATGATCGCCACTCTCTCTTTTCCGGTAAGTCTTAATTTTCCTTCTATAAGGTTCATTTATACTCCTATATTGTTTTTTACTTGCTCTAAAAATTTTTCTACAGATTTAAGATTATCTTACAATTCATTACAAACTATGTTTTTATTTATTTCATCATATTGATGTGCCAAAAAATTTCACCTGTAAATAAATCCACTATATCTATCGAAATATCCTGCATTTTTAAATTTACAAATAATCTCAGCAAACCTTAAAACTCTATCACTTAAAACATATAAATTGAGACCTCTGAAAAATTACAAATTGAACGAAGGATTTGAAATTTTGGCTTGAAAATTTTATGTTCGCCAAAAGGCTAAAAAAGTGCGCTTGTTTAGCACTTTTTAATAAAATTTACAAGCGTTAGTTTTACTAAAAATTTCAACTCTCCTGAGTGAAATTTTGTAATTTTTCAGAGCATTCTATTATATAAAATTACATCGTCTATAATTTTATCTTTTATAACTTTATGACAATTTTTACATATTGTTTTAAAAAATTCAAATCTTCTTCTATTTTAAACATTCTCTCAACAATATCTTGCAATCTAACATCCATAAACCACCTTTGTATGATTCATAAAATCTAGCGCTAAATGATATTTGTTCATCTCCCAACTTCATCTTTTATCGCCTCTTTTCTTATCTCTTTACTACGTTTACGTTTCGTTCTTTACAATCTAAACATTTTTTAACTATCTTATTTTACCCATCCCTCGTCCGGTTATTTTACCGTAGATCCTTCTTAAAATCCTCATTATTACAGGTCTAAAATCACCTTTTTTCAAAGCTTTCTGTATCGCCTGAATATCGCCTAAATATTTCGCAATCGCATACAAAATAGATCTTGTTTTATTAAGACTCAAGGCAACTCCTGATTTTTTTGATATCTGATATAACTTGGTTTAACTCTTCTAGTTTTAGCATATTTGGCCCGTCGCTCAATGCGTTATCCGGATCAAAATGGGTTTCAAAAAAGTACCCATCTACCCCAACAGCCGTAGCTGAGCGAGCAAGAGGCGCTACAAACTCCCTTTTACCGCCGCTTTTCCCTCCAGCGCCTCCTGGCATCTGAACCGAATGGGTTGCGTCAAAAATAACGGGAGCAAACCTTCTCATAATGACTAAACTTCTCATATCTACCACAAGATTACCGTATCCAAAAGTCGTTCCTCTTTCAGTTAGCCAAATCCCGGCTTTTTTACTGATTTCATACAAAGACTCAACTTCCCAATTCCCTATTTCCAATACACTTTCCCTACTTTTTAATACCTTCAAAACGCTATACTTCATATCTTTGGGGTTCATAAACTGCCCTTTTTTTATATTGACTATCTTATCGGTTTTTGCCGCTGAGACCAAAAGATCGGTTTGCCTGCATAAAAAGGCAGGGATCTGTATAACATCGGCAACTTCGCTTGCCGCTTCAACTTGATAAGATTCGTGAACGTCCGTTAATATCTTATAACCGAAACTATCTTTTATATCCGCCAACATCTGAAGACCCTTTTTCAAACCTGGCCCTCTGTAGCTATCAAGACTCGTCCTGTTGGCCTTATCGAAACTAGCCTTAAAATAAAAATCTATACTAGAGTCTTCATCGTACTCTTTCAATTTTGAGGCAATGATCTCTAACTGCTCTTTGCTCTCTATAACACAAGGTCCCGCTATCAAAATCATTTAAACACCTTTTCAAAATCTATTTGGGTTTTACAACTATCCCACTGAAAATTATATACGCCTTTACTTTTAAATCTCTCTTGCAATTGATATTTGCTATTTTTTAGTTCAAATATCTCAAGTTCTTCTGTTTTTGGATTTATAACAACGTAGTATTGTACTCCTACCTTTTCATAAAGAGTAAATTTAGTAGTTAAGTCTTTCAATGCAGTTGATAATGATAAAACCTCAATAACAATTTTCGGAGGTTTTGTCAAAAATTTTGCATCCTCATCTACCTCTTCGCAAGTTACCAAAACATCCGGTTGAACAACATTTCTATCGTCTATTACCCAGTCAACGGGTGAGATATAGACTTTACATTTATCACAATCTAAATTTTCATCCAACTCTTTCCATATTCTTGCTACAACACTCTGATGTTTCAGACTTGGCGCCGGACTCATTGCATATGCAATTCCATCTATCAATTCCCATCTATCTTCCCATTTTTTATAATCTTCATATGTATATCTATCCAATAAATCCAAAGCTGCCATTATTATCTCCTAGCTACCAAAATTCCACTAATCACTATTAAGATTATACCCAAAATCTTGATAGTTTCAGGAAAAGGATCGTTTAAAAAAACTATCCCTAAAGCGATGGAAAAAAGTATATTAGAATAGCTTATAGTCCCTACGACTCCCGCTTTACTAGCGCCGTAAGCCTTTGTCATATATACTTGTGCCAAAGTAGCCAAAAGCCCCATAAAGAAAATATATACCCACATCTCACCCTCGGGCATTACAAATTCGGCCAACATAAAATCGAGCTCTTCAACTTTTACAAATCTTGAAACACCCATCAATATAAGAGGCCCGACACTTCCTACCACCATAAAAGAAAGAACTATGGCCCTAGTATCGTAATACTTTTTTAACTCTTTTACGCTCGTGTAAGCCAAAGCGGCTCCAACACCGCTTAAAATCCCTAAAATGTCGTATTTATCAAAAGGGGTATGAAAGGGATCTGTTATAAAAACGATTCCGACAAAACCTATAAAAAGCGCAAACCAACCCCTTTTACCTAGAGCTTCTTTTAAAAACAAAAAAGCAAAAAGCGCTGTAAATATAGGAGAAGTTTTAGAGTAAGTCATAGCTTCTCCCAAAGGAATATGCGCTATATCGTAAAAAAAACACAAAAGTGCCAAAAAACCCATCAAACCTCTAAAAAGAAGTAGCCAAGGCCTCCCGCCTTTATGCCTCATAGGTTTTGCAAAAAGCGTAGCGCTTATAAGTATAACGCCAAATAGGTTTCTAAAAAAAACGACCTCCAAAGAGGGCAAGTTTTGACTCAACAGTTTGGCAAACACTCCCATTCCAGCAAACAAAAGCGAGGCAAAAAGCATATACCAAATACCGATTTCTACTCTTTTTATCACCCTCCTCCTTTATATAGTAGTGTAGTGCAAGCAATCCCCTTACCCCCTTATCCCCTTACCACGATTTACGATTCAAAAAATGAAGGCTAAAGGGGTGTAAGTGTGGGTGTGTTAATTTACTACTCAACCACTCAACCACTCAACCAAAAATCCTAATTTCCAATATACCAAATATACTAATATACCAATACACTAATATTTAATCTTTAATTTATCCAATTTTCCAACAATATCCCCAAAAAATATCACATCTTTTAAAAGAGCTTTTTTAGCGACTCCACTCTTCTCATCCATAACTATATGAAGCCTTCCCTCTTTAGAGGCAAAAATCTTTTGATGTATAACAACGTCCATATAGAGACCTTTTTCGTTACCAAAAAGAGATTTTAGTTTTTTCAGCTCTTTTCCTTCCGGTAAGTAAACATCAACCTTTCCATCTTTTCTATTTCCTCCCACCGCAAAAAATACAAGATGTTTTTTGCCGTTAATAAAATACTTTTTTAGGTTAAAATAGAGGCTTAAAATATCATCTTTTGCGTAGTATTGCAAAATTTCATCGTGTTTACTCTCTAATTTACCGCTTTTATATCTTTTTGTATGAACGAAAATCCTCTTTTTTTCATGATCAAATCTATAGACTTTTATACTTTTTTTAGATGCATTTTTTCGAACCTTTTTATAAACCTTTGGTATCAAAATCCCCTTTTGGACTACGCCTTCGCTTATATACTCCTCTTCTCTTCCTCGGCTTAAAATTTTAGCCAGACCGGTAGCTTTAGCCTTTACTTTTATAACGTATCTATCTTTGTTTTTCGTAAATGTGGCGACTGAGTATCCAACTTTGCCCAAAATACCGTAAGTTACTCTATATTTTGCTTCAATTGTTTGAGAATAGAGAGTAAAAATCAGAAAAAAACCTAACGCTAAAGCTCTCATATAAAACCTTTATCAATTCATCTGTGTTAAAATAGCACAAAATTATATAATACTTTATACTTTCAAAAAGGTAGTTAGTTGAAAAAGATTTTTTTAATAATATCTCTTCTTATAACGTTTATAAAAGCGGCCGACCTTAACACTACTCTTTTAAAGGACAATAACACCAGCGCTATCTACAAAAATATTCTAAAGTCGTTAAAAACTTCCGATAACCCGGAAACCGCCTTGCAAAAAACTCTTATCGTAAAGATATTAAATATTAAAAAAGAGGGTATTAAAAGTTTTGATATATACAACTATAAAGTAAGTAACCAAAAAAATTTTATAGATACGTTTTTTACAATCGTTGAAAAAATAGCCGAAGCAAAAAGGTATAAAAAGAGTCTATCACAACTCAAAGAGCAACTAAGCGATATAGAAGAGGATATCTCTAAACTAGACTCCAACGCAACCAACCTTTTAACTTTGCAGCTTGAGTACGCCTATTACTATAAAAAATACGACAAAATAAAAAAAGATATCGAAAAGGTAGAGACACTTTACGAGGTTTGGTTAAAACAGCTGTTAAAATACTTGCCAAAAATCGAGTTTAAAACTACAAATAACAATAAAAGCGTAAAAGAGCTGCAAAAAAAAATATTACAGATAGATAAAAAGATAAAAAAGTTAGAGATAGAAAAAGAGAGATGGAGAATACTTGATAAAAAAAGGTATGTTGAAAACCTTGAAAAAGAGATTCAAAGATTAACAAATCTCAAAGATAGCTATATAAAAAAAGAGATAAAATCGCAACTTCTCCTTTTTTTTAAAGCATTAAAGCAAAAAAGCGAAAAAGTATTTCAACTTAAAATCGACATATTAGAGACCGCCTCCAAGTTTTCATCTAAAAACGTAGATATTAAGGATGCCCTCAACGAAGCTCTAAATATTTTTATCGAATCAAGGTTAGGAAAAACCACTACGTATATATATCAACTAAAAGAAAATGCTATGTTTTTTCTAACTCAAAACAGATTTTTTAATATCCCCCTTTATAAAATCGTAGCCGGTATAGGGATATTTTTACTATTTCTCTTTTTAAGAAAACTTTTTGTCCTTATTGTTTTAAAGATTCTTAAAAAGATGTCCGAAAAAACGAAATCTTCATTAGACGACAAAGTTTTGGCAATCGTAACTGAACCTTTAAAATTTGCCTTTATAATCGTAGGCTTTTACCTTTCAGTAAAGGTAATGGATATAGATAGCGAAACGGTTGACAAGATAGTCCGTTCGATGGTTATCGTCGCTATATTTTGGCTATTTTTTGACGCCGTTAGCGTCCTTGAAAAGACCATCTTCAATTTCGCTAAAAAATTTGGAAAAGAGTTGTATCGTGAAATTGGAAACTTTTTTATAAAAACACTTAAGATATTCATCTTTTCGGTTGGTCTTGTGGCAGTTTTACAAGAGTGGAACATAAACGTAAGCGCCTTTATAGCCTCCTTGGGACTTGGAGGTCTTGCATTTGCTTTAGCTGCCAAAGATACGGCGGCCAATCTTTTTGGAGGACTAACCATACTAGCCGATAAATCGCTTAAGATAGATGACTGGATAAAAGTTCAAGATGTGGAAGGAACGGTAGAGGATATAGGTCTTAGAACCATAAAGGTAAGAACTTTCGAAAAATCTCTCGTTACGGTTCCCAACCAGATAGTGGCAAACAATCCTATCGAAAACTTTTCAAGAAGAGATATAAGAAGAATCAAAATGAGAGTTGGACTAACCTACTCCACAACAAAAGAGCAGATGGACGAAATTCTCAAAAATATAAGAAATATGTTAAAATCCCATCCAAGAATCGATAAAAAAGCGACTATGCTTGTTAATTTCGATGAGTTTCAAGATAGCAGTCTAAGCATATTCATCTACTGTTTTACAAATACGGCTAACTGGCAAAAATATCTTGAAATCAAAGAGGATGTAAATCTAAAAATTATGGATATAGTGGAAAGTGCCGGAGCTGAGTTTGCCTTTCCTAGCCAATCTATATATGTTGAGAAAATTGTAAAATAGTGTGGGTGAACAGTGTGGGTGTGGATGTTAGTGTGGGTGTGGGTGTGTGTTAAAGGTGATATAATATGAATAATGAGATAAAAAGTGCAGAAGGTTTGGAAGTTTTTAAAATAGCACATAAATTAACAATAAAAATATATGAGATTACAAATTATTTTCCAGAATATGAAAAATATGGTATAACAAGCCAACTAAGGAGATCTGCAAGTTCTATAGGAGCAAATTTAATGGAAGGCTCACACAGAATAAATAAAAAAGAGTTTAAACAATTTGTAGGAATTGCACGAGGCTCTGCTGGTGAATTGAAATATTTTCTTAGATTATCAAAAGATATTGGATATATTACAAAAGAAAATTATAATTTTTTAATAAAAGAAACAGATAAAATTAGTAAAATGCTTTATAATCTAATAAAATCTCTCACTTACATCCACCCACACTCACACTCACACCAAAAAGAGGAGCAATGAAAAAAGTAGTAATTTTAGGAAAACCAAATGTGGGCAAAAGTTCGCTTTTTAACAGAATCTTAAAACAGCGTGACGCCATAACCTCGGAAGTAGCCGGAACAACGCGAGATATAAAAAAAAAGATAGCCAATTTGGGAGAAAAGGAGATAGAGCTAATAGATACCGGCGGGCTTGAAGACAGAGACGAGCTTTTTAACAAAGTTAAAGAAAAATCCTTGCAGACCGCAAAAGAGGCGGACATAATCCTTTATATGGTTGACGGGAAAGAGCTTCCCGATGAAGAGGATAGAAAACTATTTTTCGAGCTTCAAAAACTTGATAAAGATATAGCTTTGGTCATAAACAAGATAGACAACGACAAACTAGAAGAAAACGTCTGGGAATATTACAGTTTCGGAACTAAAAACATATTTCCAATCTCCGTTTCCCACAATAGAAAAGTTAAAAAACTGCTTGAGTGGATAGAGAGCAAAATACCCAACGAAGAGAGTTTAAATATCCAAGAGGATGAAGAGTTAGATATCGAATCTTTTTTAGAAGAGTTTGAAATTAACAAAAAAGAGGAGGATTCAAACGAAATCAGAGTCGCAATTATAGGAAGAGTCAACGTGGGAAAAAGCTCTTTACTGAATGCTCTTTTGAAAGAGGAACGATCAATCGTAAGCGATATTGCGGGAACAACCATAGACGTAGTAGATGAGACGTATCTATATAGAGATAAACTTATCACTTTTATAGACACTGCGGGTATTAGAAGAAGAGGCAAGATTGTAGGCATAGAAAAATACGCGCTAAACAGAACCCAAAAGATGCTTGAGCGCGCTGACATAGCTTTGGTAGTTTTAGACGCTAGCGAAGGCTTTGCCGAACAAGACGAAAAGATCGCGGGACTTGTAGATAAGTATAAACTAGGCTGCATTATCGTTTTAAACAAATGGGACAAGGCTAAGATGAGTTACGAAGAGGCGGTTAAAGAGGTTAGAGATAGATTTAAGTTTTTAAGTTTTGCTCCTATAATAACCGTTTCGGCAAAAACGAGAAAAAGAGTGGACAAAATATACGATCTAATACTTAGAGTCTATAAAAACTACTCTCAGTGGTTACCTACGTCACAACTAAACAAAATTATAAAAGAGGCTACCCAACGCCACGCTATACCGGCATACTACTCAAAGGTGGTAAATATCCTCTTTGCCACTCAATATGAAACAAAACCGCCTAAAATTGCTCTTATTATGAATAGACCCGAAGGACTCCATTTTAGTTATAAAAGATATCTTATAAATAAACTAAGAGAAAATTTCGACTTAGAAGGAAGCCCGGTTATTTTAAGTCCAAGGAAAAGAGGAGAGAGGGAGGAGATATTGGATGATGATTAGGAGGTAAGGCGATAAGTAGTGAAGCGGTAAAGTTTCAAGTTTTAAGTGAGAGGAATTTAGTATATTATTAGTATATTAGTATATTTGGTATATTGGAAATTAGGATTTTTGGTTCATGGTTGATGGTTAATGGTATGGAAGAAAATGTTACGATTCATGATTTGAGAATTAGGTATTACGGATTACGAAATTCAAACACCCACACCCATACTAATAAAAAAGGAGAAAAATGCGAATTGTAAGCGGTATGAGGCCAACAGGCAAACTTCATTTAGGACACTATCTAGGTGTTTTGAAAAACTGGATAGAGCTACAAAAAGAAAACGAATGTTTCTTTTTCGTTGCAGATTGGCACGCATTATCTACAAGTTACGAAGATAAACTAAACCTAAAGTCGCTTAGTTTAGAACTCGTCAAAGATTGGGTGGCTTCGGGTATTGATCCAAATAGTTCAACCATCTTTATACAAAGCAGCATCAAAGAGCATGCCGAACTATACGTAATACTAAATATGATAACACCTCTTGGCTGGCTTGAGAGAAACCCTACCTACAAAGATCAACTTCAGCAGATGAAAAATAAAGAAATCCACACCGCCGGTTTTTTAACTTATCCCGTTTTGCAAACGGCGGATATCATACTCTATGACGCAAATAGAGTCCCCATAGGCGAAGACCAAAGACCTCATCTAGAGATAGCTAGAGAAATTGTTAGACGTTTTCATCATCTTTTCGAGTGCGAAATTTTCACTGAACCAAAAGAGCTCTTAAGTTCAACTTCGCGTCTTTTGGGATTGGACGGTAGAAAAATGAGCAAAAGTTACAATAACGCCATATTTTTAAACGATTCAAAAGATGAGGTTTGGCAAAAACTAAGAGGTGCAAAAACAGATCCTCAAAGAGTCAAAAGAACAGATCCAGGAGATCCCGAAGTGTGTCTCATTTACGACTATCACAAAGCTTTCAGCAACGAAGAGATAGTCAAAAAAGTGGAAGATGGTTGTAAAAGCGCAACTATTGGCTGCGTTGAGTGTAAAAAATGGTGCGCCCAATCGATAGAAAAAGTATTGGAACCCATTAGAGAAAAAAGAGCCTCTTTAAGCAACGAAGAGATAGACAACATCATAAAAAAAGGAAACGAAAAGGCAAAAGAGATCACCGCTAAAAAGATGGAAAAAGTAAATAGAGCCATATTTGAGATAAAATGTGATATTGGATAGTAGAGCAAAAAAAGGAAACCTATGAAGCGCTATCTAGGACCAAGAAAGATTTTAAGAATCTATATAGACAATAACGACACTTACGATGAAAAACCTCTTTGGGAAGCTATTTTATCTGCCGCAAAGGAAAACGGTATTGCCGGTGCAACCGTCTTCAAAGGAGTTGCCGGAATGGGTGCTCACTCTGAGATAAGTTCGTTTTCGGTATGGAGTCTTAGCCAAAAACTACCTATAGTCATAGAGATAATCGATAAAGAAGATAAAATCATGAGTTTTTTAAGAGTTGTAGATCTCATGGTTAAAGAAGGTTTGGTAACGCTATCAGATACGGAAGTAATAAGTTATAAACATCAGAAATTTGATTATTAGTAATTAGGAATTGAACTCTCTGGAAAATCAAAATTGAGCGAAAGCTTTGTAATTTTAGCTTGAAAATTTTATGTTCGCCAAAAGGCTAAAAAAGTGCGCTTGTTTAGCACTTTTTAATAAAATTTTCAAGCAATCCGTTAGGAAAAATTGTAACTCGCTTGAGTGAAATTTCTTAATTTTTCAGAGTACTCAATTAGGAATTGGGAATAAGGGAAAAGGTGTGAAGTAAGATTTTGTTACTCACTCAAATTATCCCGGATTTTAAATTACGAGGTAAATAATGAATATAAGTTTGATAATTGCCGTAGGAGTCGGCGGTTTTTTTGGAGCAATAAGCAGATTTTTAATCTCAAGTTTCATTCAAAAATTAAGCTCTTCATTTTTTCCTTTCGGTACTTTAAGCGTAAACGTTATCGGTAGTTTCTTAATAGGTTTTTTGATAGTTTACTTCGAAAATGTAATAAACCCAACTCAAAAAGCTCTGCTTGTTACCGGTTTTTTAGGAGCTTTAACAACATTTTCAACATTTAGCTATGAAACAGTAACCATGCTTCAAAATTCACTCTATTATAGAGCTCTTATAAACATAACTTTAAACGTAATTTTATCGCTTGGAGCAACAATAATGGGTATAATAGTTTTTAAAAAAATTTATGGAGGTTTATAATGTATAAAATCCAGATGCAAATGATGTGCGGATGTGCCAAAAAAGATGAAACACTAAAAGAAAAATGGCTAAACAAAACATTTAAAGATAAAAAAGAGGCCGAGTTTGAAGCTTTGAGACTCGCTAACCACGCAAACGCTAACTGGTGTAAAAAACATAGATTTTACGCTGTTGAGGAGGGAAATGTTATGAAAATAATGGTTGAGCTTTCATCTCCTAAAGAGATATAATGGATGGTTTCTCTCTTCCTCCGCTTTTAAAAAATCAAGAAGGCAAAATAAGAAAAGCTGGATTTGAGATTGAGTTTAGCGGCCTAACCCCCACTCAAAGTGCCGCAACAATCATTGAACTTTTTGGAGGAAGAGCACAGTACGAGCAAGAGCACTCGTTAATAGTCAAAGAGACTCTATTTGGAGATTTTAAGATTTACATAGATAGCAAACTTTTACAAGATTATGAAAAAAACAAAAAAAATGGTGATAAAAAATTCTTTGAAGATCTTCTCTTTTTTGTATCGGAAATCTTTATACCATACGAAATAGTAACTCCCCCTATACCCTTTGATAGATTAGATGAGATAGATTATCTAAGAGAAAAACTAAAAGGAAGAGGCGCTTTGGGTACGAAATCTTCCGCTTTTTACGCCTTTGGCCTTCATATAAACATAGAGACTCCATCATTGGAACTAAAACATATTCTAAATATTTTTAGAGCTTTTTTGATCTTATATGATTGGATAAAAGAGAAGGACAATATAGACTTAACAAGGAAACTCTCATGGTTTATAGAGCCATTTGATAAAGAGTATATTCTTTTAGTAATGGCTTCAAACTACACACCTGATTTTAAAAAGTTGATAGATGATTATATCCGATTCAATCCGACAAGAAACAGAGCTTTGGATATGCTTCCTCTTTTTGCTTATTTAGATAAAGAGGTCAAAAAAAAACTACCAAATGAAAAAATAACCCCAAGACCGGCTTTTCATTATAGACTGCCAAACTCCAGAATAGACGAGGATATCTGGTCTATAGCTTATGAGTTTAACTATTGGGCGTTGATAGAAAAATTGGCTTTTGACGAAAATAGATTATATATCTTATCCAAAGAGTATAGAGACTTTTTAGAATCTCCTTTTTGGTTTATTACATCAATGTGGGTAAAAAGAGTAGATACAATATTAAACGATAGAGGTATTATTTGAGTATAAAGATAGTTATTACAGGTTCAGATAAAGGAAGTAAAATTGTATGGAGCTTTATCAAACTTATGCTTACACCATATCGAATCAAACTTGTTTTTGTTTCTCCCTCTTCTAAAAAAAATCCCAAAAACTTTCAAGGACTCATTCTTAGTGGGGGAGTCGATATCGATCCATCTATCTACGGCAAAAAACGTTATATAAAAAACGGCGATAAAAAAAGAGACTTACTTGAGTTGTCTCTCATTGAAGAGGCAGTTAAAAAAGAGATTCCTATTTTAGGGATTTGCAGAGGTATGCAACTTATAAACGTTTTTTTTGGAGGAACGTTGCATTATGATATAAACGAACTTGATCTAAATCATCCTCACTCAAAAACCCCTCTTCCTTTAAAAACGGTTATTATCGACTCAGACTCGCATCTATATAAAATTCTAAAAAGAAAAAAAATCAAAGTAAATGCTTTACATCACCAAGCTATAGATATATTAGGAAAAGATCTGCAAATCGCCGCTTATGACAAAAACAGTATAACCCAAGCCATAGAGCATATTAAAAACAGATACATACTCGGCGTCCAGTGGCATCCGGAGTTTATCCCCTTCTCTAAAACCTCTCACAAAATTTTCAAACATTTCATCAAATATGCCAAAATTTATCACACTCATAGCAATATTTATATATAATCTGATTTTAAAATAGCAAATGTTTAAATATTTTTTTTGTTATTCAGCTTTTTTAACTTTTATTAATAAATTTAACAGGAGCCTTTATGCTTGACCTTAAACTTTTAGAAAAAAATTTTGACGAGATTGCCGAAAAACTTAAAAACAGAGGTGTAGAGGAAAAACTTTTGGCCGAACTTAAAGAGCTCTTTACCAAATATAAATCGGAAAAAAAAGTTTTAGAAGAGCTTCAGGCAAAACAGAACAAACTTTCTAAACTTTTTGGAATATACAAAAAAGAGGGAAAAGATATAAATGAACTAAAAAAAGAGGTAGATAGCAACAAAGCCAAAATATCAGCCCACCAAGAGATAGTTAGAGACATAGAAGAGGATTTGAAAAAAATCGCCCTTCAAATTCCAAATATTCCAGATCCGGACGTTCCTATAGGAGAAGACGAAGAGGATAATGTAGAGATAAAAAAAGTGTTGGAACCAAAAGAGTTTGATTTTGAACCAAAAGAGCACTTCAAGCTTGGGGAAGATCTCGGCTGGATAGATTTTAAAAGAGGGGTAAAACTTGCAAAAAGCCGCTTTAGCGTTCTTAAAAAAGAGGCTGCCGTACTAGAGAGAGCCTTAATCAACTATATGCTAGATTTCAATAAAAACAGAGGATTCGAAGAGGTATATGTCCCATTTATGGTAAATTCATCCACGCTTCTTGGAACAGGACAACTGCCTAAATTTGAAGAGGATCTTTTTAAAGTTTGCGATGAAGATTTGTATCTCATACCTACAGCTGAAGTGCCTCTTACAAACCTTTATAGAGACGAGATCATTGCCGATTTAACAGAACCTATAAAACTCACTGCCTATACCCCGTGCTTTAGGAAAGAGGCAGGAAGCGGCGGGAAAGACGTAAGAGGTATGATAAGACAGCATCAATTTGACAAGGTGGAGCTTGTAGCCATCACAAAACCCGAAGATAGCGACAAAGTTTTCGAAGAGATGGTAAATACCGCCAGTGATCTTTTAACGTCTCTCAGACTTCCTCATAGACTAGTTATGCTTTGTACCGGAGATCTGGGATTTAGCGCCGCTAAAACGATAGACCTTGAAGTATGGCTACCGGGACAAGGAAAATACCGTGAAATAAGCTCCGTCTCAAATACCAGAGATTTTCAAGCAAGACGAGCCATGATAAGATTTAAAGATGGTAAAAAAAACAGGCTGGTCCATACCCTCAACGGCTCAAGCCTTGCGGTGGGAAGAACACTTATTGCCATTATGGAAAATTATCAGCAAAAAGACGGTTCTATCAAAATCCCGGAAGTTTTGAAAAGTTATTTTTAATATTTATTAAATATTTATTATATTAATCAATTCAATATTTTTTTTGTAATATTTTTATGATATTATTTAATTAAATGTTATAGTATATACAAGGACATTAGAAATGGATAGAAACAAGATAGAAAAAATACTAAAAGAGATACAACTCACAGAAAACGAAAAAGATCTTCTACGTAAAATTTTTTCTCAATATGATATAGAGATAAAAAATATTTCAGAATTTGAAAATAGTGTTGCAGATTGGCTAAAACAGCATATAGAAGGATTGACTTATCAAGAGAAAAATCTTCTTAATAATATAAGAGAAAAACTAAACTTTTATGATACAAAGTATGCCCTATCAAATACAAAACATATCAAAGATAGGGAAAAAGCAGTAGTTATCAGTAAAAACAATATACCTATATCTCTTCAAAGAAACTCAGAATCAAAACTATTCTGGTATATAGATTGTAATCAAGTAAAATATTTGAACGAAGGTGAAAAAATAGAAATAGGCTTTTCAAGAAGTGAAGATAAGCGTTTTTATAAATTTAATACAAAAATAATATCTATCGATTTTAGCGAAAGCGGGTGTATTATTACAACTGAACATAGTACCTCACTATCATATAAAGAAACAAGAGGCCATGAAAGATATAAAACTAATTTGAAAGCAAAACTGACTTATAAAACCCAAAAAGGATTTGTTAGCTCATTTAACTGTGTGGTCG
Organism: Nitrosophilus labii; assembly: GCF_014466985.1. Taxonomy (NCBI): domain Bacteria; kingdom Pseudomonadati; phylum Campylobacterota; class Epsilonproteobacteria; order Nautiliales; family Nitratiruptoraceae; genus Nitrosophilus; species Nitrosophilus labii. The sequence goes on along the minus strand of NZ_AP022826.1, from coordinate 355,945 downwards.
AAAATATTAGTTTAGACGGTGTAAAAGTAACTACTAATGAAAAAAATATTGATATAGATAGAAACAAAACAGTCACATTAAATATTTTGTTTGATAATGAATTTAAATCAACAGAGGCAAAGATAAAATATATCTTACAAGATGATAGTTATCAAATCGGTTTAGAGTTTATAAATATGCCGGAGTGCTTTTTAAAAAAAGTGAAAAAATACTAAATATATAAAGAAATTCAGGTCAAGTATAAACTTGACCTGCTATATATCATCTCCTTCAACGCAACTTTTTTTCTTTAAAATATCTCTCATAGAAATAAAGCTGTTTAAAGCTCCTATATAGGCTTTGGCGCTTGCCATCATGGTATCTATACTTAAGCCATGACCAATAACCGCAGGTTTGTTTTCATCAAATACGACTTTGACTACGACTTTAGCTAAAGCATCTTTTCCTTTACTTACAGCTTTTACTTCATAATCGTTTAATGTTCCGCTATAACCACTTATTCTATCTATAGTTTTAAATATAGCGTCAATAGTGCCGTCGCCAATACCGGCATCAGTTATCTCTTTTCCATTATGCTCTATTGTTACGGCGGCACTAGGAACCCCTTCACTACAATCATTTATCTGTAACTTTTTAAGTTTATAAATTTCCGGTATGCTAGTTAATTCGCTAGTTATTATCATCCTTAAATCATCGTCAGTTATCTCTTTTTTTCTATCTGCTAAGATCTTAAATCTCTCAAAAGCTTTATTAATCTCATCATTACTTAAATCAAAGCCTAAAGATTTGATTTTTTCTTTAAAAGCGTGGCGTCCTGAATGTTTACCTAAAACTATAGAATTTGTCTCAAATCCTATATCTTCGGCTCTCATTATCTCATAAGTCTCTTTATGTTTCAATACCCCATCTTGATGGATGCCGCTTTCATGAGCAAAAGCATTTCTTCCAACAATCGCTTTATTTGGTTGAGGCTCAATACCTGTTATTGTAGAAACTAAACGGCTAGTAGGATAAATCTCTTTTGTATTGATATTTGTTTCAATACCTTCAAAGATATCCTTTCTAGTCTTAATGGCCATCACAACCTCTTCCAAAGCCGCATTACCTGCTCGTTCGCCAAGTCCATTTATAGTACACTCAACCTGTCTTGCCCCGTTTAAAACACTATATAAAGAGTTTGCAGTAGCAAGTCCCAAATCGTTATGGCAATGAACGGAAATTATGGCTCTATCACCAATAAACTCTTTTAACTCTTTAATCATCTCACCCATCTCGTGAGGCAATCTATAACCAACGGTATCCGGTATATTTATAGTTTTAGCACCTGCCTTTATAGCCTCATCTATTATCTCTTTTAAAAAACTCATCTCACTTCTACCTGCATCTTCACAACTAAATTCTATATCATTCGCAAACTCTTTAGCAAATTTAATTGCCTCGATTGCTCTTTTTACAACTTCATCAGGACTCATTCTAAGCTTATATTTCATATGAATATCGCTTGTAGCGATAAAAGTGTGTATTCTTTTCTTTTTTGCCGGTTTTATAGCTTCCCCTGCTGCTTTAATATCTTTTTCAACTGCTCTCGCTAAAGAACATACGGTACTTTTTTTTACAATTTCACTTATTCTATTTATAGCTTCAAAATCTCCCGGACTTGCCGCTGCAAAACCTGCTTCTATGATATCTACTCCAAGCTTTTCTAGCTGTTTTGCTATCTGTATCTTCTCTTCTGTATTCATAGATGCTCCGGGACTTTGTTCACCATCTCTTAAAGTTGTATCGAAAATTTTTACTATATCGCTCATTTTCTATCCTTTAAATTAAAAAATGTTTTGATTATTATATATCTGTTGATAAAATCTATCAGAAGCGCAGGAGAAGGTTTTTAATCTCTATTTTAGGAAGAATTTTGATAGCCTTAACAACACCTGCATCACTCATTTATTTTCCCTTAATAATTTTTTTCCATTATTATACTATATTTTTCTCTTTTTTCTAAATATAACAAAATAGGCTGCTCTAAAAATACCATAAAGTATATAAATTGTAGTAAGTATAGTTATACCCTCAATAGGAAAAAGATACAAAAGAGATAAAACAATAACCAAAATTATCAAAATTTTTATGGCATTTATTTTTTGAAGCTCTATCTTTTTAAAACTAGGATACCTTATATTGCTGACCATTAAAAATGCACAAAGCAGAGCGCCAATCAAAAGAAAATAGGAGTATTTAAGCAAAATAGGATACTCTTGAAAAAGCAATATCCATACAGCCACAAAAACTGCTGCAGTAGGTATAGGCACACCTATAAATACTGATGGTTCACTCGATGGTGCCATTACGTTAAATCTAGCTAGTCTAATCGCACCAAAAACTACAAACATAGCCGATACCAAAGAGCCAAATTTTCCATATTCGTGACCACAACAAAAATACAAAAGCATAGCCGGCGCGACACCAAAAGCGACAATATCAGCTAAAGAGTCAAACTCTACGCCAAACTTACTAGTAGTATGGGTAAGTCTTGCTACTCTTCCGTCTATACCGTCAAAAATCAAAGACAAAAGTATAAGCCATGCGGCCTTTTGAAATTCGCCTTTAGAAGCTGCTATGATACTTATAACGCCAATAAATGCACTTGCTGCGGTAAAAAGATTAGGCAATATATACATCAAATGAAAACTAGGTTTATTCAATTTTATCCCTTTAGATAAGCCAATACACTTATACCTGCAACTAGGTTTTCACCTTTTTTCACATTCAATACGGCTTCTTCGGGTAACTCTATGTTAAATAACGCCTCGGTACAAAATCCCAAAATTTCAGAGAAATCGCATCGGTTATTTTTAGGTTTATAAAACGAATGTCCAAAAAAACCCAATTTTCCGGCCAATGAAACAACTTTTATCATCTTTTTATCATCTTTTATCACAAAAGTAAATCTTTCATTAAAATTATGCGATTTTCTTGAGGTCAAATCCAAAAATGCTCCGTGTCTAAAGTAAATATCCTCTACTATCCCGCTCATAGGAGATTTTATAACAGAACCGTGTTCTAGGTTTTTATAAATCTCTATAACTCTTTTTCCATCTTTTTCGAAAATATCGGTAACTTGTCCATCTACGGGAGAAAAAATGGCATCTTTTTCTAAAAGTTCGACTCTGTTTTTCGGAATATAGTAGATATATAAAAAAAACAAAAAGACAGAAATAAAAAAAGCTTTCAAAAACCAAGATTTAGCAAAAACTACCACAATAAGCGCAATTAACACGCTTATTACCAACTTTTTACGTCCTTCGTAAGCAAAATAATCAAAGAAGAGGCTCAAAGTTTACTCCTTCTCCCTTTTTGGCTCATCCTCTTTTTGAGACTCTTTTTTCGCTCTCTCTTTAGCCTCTTTTATATCTTCCAAGTCGTCAGAAACCAACTTTGATTCTATAGAGTGTTTCTCTTCAAATTCTCTGATTATCTCTCTTACCCTTTTACCCTCTATAACCTCTTTTTCAAAAAGCTCTTTAACCATCTCCTCTATCGCTTCGCTATACTCTTTAAGCCGATCTTTAACGTGCTCGTATCTCTGGTTTAAAAATCTCTTTATAAACTCGTCTATATCTTCGGCCAATTTCTCGCTATACTCTTTAACAGGCGCCATTCCACCGCCTAAAAAGAGGTTTCTCTGCTTTTCCAACACCATTAAGCCCGCTACTTCACTCATCCCGTACATCATAACCATAGCTTTTACTATATCGGTTGCCCTTTCAAGGTCGTTAGCGGCACCGGTGCTAATTTCCCCTATAAAAATTTCTTCGGCCGCTCTACCTCCAAGAAGTACGTCTATCTCAGCAACAAGCTCATGTTTTTGCATAAGATATTTGTTCTCTTCGGGAGTATTGAGAGTATAACCCAAAGCGGCAAGCCCTCTAGGAATAATAGAGACTTTTGTTACTCTTTTTGCACCTTGCGTGGTCTCGGCTAACAGTGCATGCCCACTCTCATGATATGCTACTATTTTTTTCTCTTTTGGACTTATTCTTCTGCTTTTCTTTTCTAACCCGGCTATAGCTCTCTCAACCGCCTCCAGGAAATCCTCTTGTTCTACCTCTTTTTTATTTTTTCTACCTGCTAAAAGAGCGGCTTCATTGACAATATTTGCCAAATCGGCTCCCGCAAGTCCGGCCGTTAACTTTGCAATCTCTGTCAAATCTACATCTTTAGCCATTTTTATATGTTTCACGTGAACTTTAAGTATGGCTAACCTTCCTTCAAAATCCGGTTTATCCACAACTACCGTTCTATCAAAACGTCCCGGTCTAAGTAGTGCCGGATCCAAAACTTCGGGTCTATTTGTGGCAGCCAAAACTATAATCGGATATTTCGCACTATCAAAACCGTCCATCTCTGCTAAAAGCTGATTAAGCGTCTGCTCTCGCTCATCGTTTCCGCCGATAGGTCCCGTAGCAGCTCTACTTTTTCCTATGGCATCTATCTCGTCGATAAAAATTATCGCAGGAGCCTCTTTTTTAGCCTGTTCAAAAAGATCTCTTACTCTTGCCGCGCCTACCCCAACAAACATCTCTATAAAACTTGAACCGCTAACGGCGAAAAAGGGAACACTCGCTTCACCGGCAACAGCTTTTGCCAAAAGAGTTTTTCCTGTTCCAGGAGGTCCTACAAGCAAAACCCCTTTTGGGATCTTAGCCCCAAGCTTAACGTAACGATCGGGATATTTTAGAAAATCGACTATCTCTTTTACCTCTTCTTTCGCCTCTTCCGCTCCGGCCACATCACTAAATTTTACATTAGGTTTTTCGCTATTTATAAGTTTTTTGGCACTACCCATACCAAGAATCCCGCCACCGACACTCTTTTGCATTCGGCTTGCTAAAAACATCCATATCGCAAAAAAGATAAAAATAGGAATAACCCAGCCAAAAATAACCTCGCTTACCCAGTTGCTTTCACTATATCCACCATAATCAACGCCTTTTTGCTCCAAAAGAGGTATCAAAGTGTTGTCTTCTGGTACTCTATTTGCAAAGTATATAACTTTATAACCATTTTCGTCGGCTATTGCCTTAATGGTTCTTTGGCCAATAGCAACATACTTTATTTGTCCTTGTTTTATAAGATTTTTGAGTTCAGAATAACTAACCTCTTTACTCTTTTGTATAGGCGCTCCTACCATATGCGTAGCCGCACCCTCTCCCATATTCCCGCCAGTTGGACCTATCATCGATTTGAAAAGTAGTATGATAATAATCGAAAAAATTGCAAAAGTTATAAGAGGATTTTGGTTGAAAAAATTATCTTTTTTATCTCTGTTCGGTCTCTTTTTTGCCATCTGTATCCTTTTCTTGAAAAATTTAAATATTTTAGAGTTAAAGCTCCATTTACTTTAACGTATTATAACTATTTTGCTAACAAAAGAGTGATCCACTCTTTTTCTTGAATTTTTTTTATAAGTTTCAAATCGTTATATCTTTCCAATACATTTGAAAGATACTTTTCCACTATCCCCGAAAGTATCAAGTATCCTCCATCTTTTACGCAACTTTTTAAATCTTTGGCTAAAAATACCAAAACGTCAGCTACTATATTGACTATTACTATATCATACTTTTCCTTGAGATTTACGGCCGAACCAATCCATGCTTTATTAAATTCAACTTTGTTTAATCTAAAATTTTTCTTTGCCTCTTTAACGGCAAGTTCGTCCGTATCGCAAATATCGACTATCGCTCCCTTTTTAGCCGCAGCAATAGCCAATATACCGCTACCGGTACCTACGTCCAATACTTTATCTTCTTTTTTTACCTTTTGACTTACTATTTTCAAACAGTTAAGAGTGCTTGGATGATGCCCCGAGCCAAAAGCTAAAGCCGGATCCATAACAATATCTATCTTGGTTTCTTTTTTTTCATACCAGCTTGGACGTATATAAAACTCTTCTACTTCAACAGGCGTAATACTTTTTTTATAGTTTTCTATCCAGTCTTGATTCTCTTTTTTTTCAATCTTTATATCTAGTTCTACTTTTTCAGAAAAAATCTTACTCAAAGCATTTGCATACTCTTTAGTTTTTTCAATAATATCCTCTAGCGGCTCTTCACTTCTTAAGATTAAAGAGTTTCCGACTTCTTCGATACCGTTATAAAAATGATCCATCAAAAAACTCTCTATCTCCTCTTTATGAGAGGATGGAGTAATCGTAACTTCATAGTAATAATCTCTCAAAACAATCCTTTAAACCGTAATACATAACATGTAATACATAATAGTCATTAGCGGCAATTTTAAGTTTATCGACACCAATGACTAATAACTAATGACTAGTTCAAACGCCTCATTCAAATCTAAAGTACCTTCATAAAAAGCTTTACCTATTATTACACCGGCTACTTTCTTAGTTTCAAGCAATCTTTTTATATCTTCTATATCTTTGACACCGCCACTAGCAATCGTCTCAATGCCACTAGCTTCGGCTATACTTACGGTAAAATCCACATTTATTCCGCTTAAAGTTCCATCACGCCCAACATCGGTACAGATTATCGCTTCTACTCCGCTATCCGCAAAAGCTCTTGCAAGTTCAGTAGCTTTCATAGTACTGGTTTTTGCCCATCCCTCTACCGCCACATAGCCATCAATTGCGTCTATTCCAACTACAATGGGATATTTTTTTGCCATTTCTTTAACAAAACTAGGATTTTTTACCGCGACTGAACCCAAAATAACCCTGTTAATACCAATATTAAGATATCTCTTTATAGTCTCTTCATCTCTTATACCGCCGCCCAACTGCATCTTTAAAGAGGAATTTTCTCTAATCTTTTTTATCTGCTCAAGATTTTTAGGTTCACCTGCAAAAGCACCGTTTAGATCAACTAAATGAAGCCATTTTGAACCCATTTCTTCAAACTTCTTAGCAAGCTCCCACGGCTCATTACTGTAGATTTTGGCGCTTTCCATCAAACCTTTTGTTAGTCTTACCGCTTTTCCATCTTTTAGATCTATTGCCGGATAAATCGTCATTATATTCCTTTATTTTGTGATTCGTGAATCTTGAATTGTAAAGCGTAATTAGTGATAAGAGGTAAGTGGTAAGGGATAATCCTCTCACACTCACACTCACACTCACACTATTCACCCTAAAGTCTCACAAAATTTTCCAAAATTTTAAGTCCGTTTTCGTGTGACTTTTCCGGATGCGGCTGAAGGCCAAATACATTTTCGTTTTGAACCGCACTTACAAATTCATAGCCGTATATAGTTTTCCCGATAACATACTTTTCATCGCATACGGCATGAAAACTGTGAACAAAATAGAGATAAAAAGCTTTTGGAAGTCCTTTGAAGATAGGAGTCTCCTTTTGAACAAAAAGTTCATTCCACCCCATATGTGGAACTTTCAGCCTATGATCGAATCTGCTTTTATAAAAAGGAACCACCTCTCCAGAAATTAGTCCAAGCCCGTTATGCTCGCCAAACTCATAACTTTTATCAAAAAGAAGCTGCATTCCAAGACAAATCCCAAGAAGAGGTTTTCCACTTTTTGCAAACTCTAAAATAGGCTCAATTAGGCCATATTGATTTAGATGAGAGATTGCGTCTCCAAAAGCCCCAACTCCAGGTAAAATAAGCTTATCAAAACCTTTTAGTTTTTCACCTTCTTTTACAATCTCTGGCTTTGCACCTATTTTTAAAAAAGCATTTTTAACACTTGCTAGATTTCCCATATTATAGTCAACTATCGCTACTTTCATAATACCTCTTTGAAAAATATGGAATGTTAAATGTTAAATGTTGAACAATTCATTATCAATTATCCAACATCAAACATCTAAAATCTACTCTTCCTCTCTATACCCTTGCATAGATTTTAGATAGAAAGAGAGACCAAATAGTAGCATCGTAACGGCTGCTACTAAGAAAACAGCATATATAATTTTTTCCGGCCCGATTATAGCAAACTTGAAAACCAACATCAAAGCTTCTATAGATAGAGCGATTATAATCGAACCTAAAAATCGTATCATAGTTTTATGTATATCGGAGGTACTTCTTTGTTTATGACGGCCTAATACTTCCTCTTCAAAAAGAGTTTTAACCAGATCAAATATGGCTAAGGACAAAGTTATCAAAATAGTGGATTCAAAAATCTCTTTTACGTCTAGATTATATACGTGAATGCCGTGAGCCATAACACTCATAATCCCTTTAAAAAAAAGAAGAATAGCCACTATCAAAAGTGCAAAAGTAAAAAGAAAATATGAGATTTTGGAAAAATTACCAAAAATCGAATCTATAGAGGTAGGATGAAAAACTTTTAAAACATCCGTTAAAGAGAGATCGATACAGACTATATAAACTAACTGCTTTTTATCGTTATATATAGGATATGAGGCCGTTACTGTAAGTTCATGAGTTAACAAAGAGGGATAAGGATCTGTCAAAATGCATCTTTTCTCTTTTACAGCACGATAGTAATAGGCTCTCATACTTCTGTTAATCCCTTTTCCTTTTCTATATTCGGGATTTTTTGAGATAGCATCGATGATCTGCATTCCGCTTTTATCCAATACGTAAAAAGCCTCCGCTTGAGGAAGCTCTTTTTTAAGTATTTTTAACGTATTGATAATGTTGTCTAACGAAGGAACCGGCATATAGTTCGGTATGTAACGCTGTAACAAATAACATAAATAGGCTCTAGCTTTCGTTCTTATCTCGGCGTACTGCTCAATCTCTCTAACTATCATCTTTTACCTCTTTTTTTATAAAATCTAAAAAAATTTTGCTGTAACTTTTCTCTTTTGGCATTTTATCACTCATTTGCAAAAGGATAGCTTTATAATCTTCTTGAGAGAGATTTCCTTTTAATATCTCATACTTCAAAAATAGAATATAAGTATTTAAAACATCACTTTCGCAATACTCTTTTATTTTCTTAATTTCGCCTTTATAATAAAGCTCCAACACCATATCGCCGCTTATGTCAAATTTTCCTGGAACTCCAGCCATAGTACAGATAGTATCTAGTTTTAGATTTCTAACGGCACCGTAATGTCCCAGAACTTCCAAAAGATCTATATGAAACTGTTCGCTGTATCTTGATCGATAATTTTCCCATTTGGTCTTATTTAACATCTGATTGTCCTGCTCAAAATATGCAGGACATGAAAGGTTGTATTTTAAAGCTCTTATAAAAAGCATAGGAATATCAAAACCTCTTCCATTGAAACTAATGAGCTTTGGATTGTGTTTGTCGATAAAATTCAAAAAGTTTTCTATCATCTCCTTTTCATTTGTGCCATCAATGGAGCTGACTTTTTTGAAATTTCCAAAATCATCGGCTATAACTGCCGAAATAGCCACAACTTTATGGTATGGAACAGGTAAAAAAGAAGAACCGTTTTTTGCCTCTTGAAGGCTCATAGCCTTTAAACTTAGATTTAACTCATCCAAATCCTCATTAAAAGAGTACTGTTTTTTTATAAGCTCGGTATCTGGGATCGTTTCACAGTCAAATACACAAATCATTGCTACTCCGTAGATAAAATTAACAAATATTATACAAAAATTGTCAATTTTTTGCAGTTTTGATAAAATACCAAATCTCAAGGAGTAAGATGAATATAGCAATTATTAGACTTAGTGCGCTTGGGGATATCGTTCATTCTATGGTTGTTTTACAGTTTATAAAAAAACATTTTCCGGATGCCAATATCACTTGGGTTACTCAAAAAAACTTCGAAGATGTACTAAACTTCAATCCCGGTATAAAACAAGTTGTGGGAATAGATATTAAAAAACTAAAAACTAAAAAATCTTTAAAAGAGTTCAAAAAAACAGCCAAGTTTTTAAAAAGTCTTGATAGTTTTGATTATGTTTTAGATATACAAGGGCTTATAAAATCGGCTACTATCTCCTTTTTTTTGGGTAAAAAAAGATACGGTTTGGAAGTTGGTTGCATAAGAGAATCTTTAGCTTCCCTTTTTTATACAGATAGAGTAATAATTCCTTGCGAAAATAATGTGATCTATAGAAACTTAGATTTTGTTTCCAAAATTTTCGGATTTGAATATAATGATGAAGAGATTTTAAAAAAAGAGGCTTATCTTTTTTATGATACTTCTAAAGACTACTCAGTTATCAATAATTTTTTAGAAGATAAAAATATTTTGTTCATTCCAGGTTCAAGCAAAGAGAACAAAAACTATCCTAGTGAAGGTTTTATTGAAGTAGCTAAAAGTTTAAAGAAAAATATTTTGCTTCTATGGGGAAATGAAGAGGAGAGGAAAAAGGCAGAGTATATCTCCCAAAAAAGTGGCGCTAAAGTTTTGCCAAAACTATCTTTAAACGATTTAAAATATCTTATCTCTAAAATGGATCTTATAATCGGAGGGGACACGGGACCGGTTCATATGGCCTGGGCTATGAATAGAGCCTCGATAGTTCTTTTTGGCTATACCCCTGTTACTTTAATGTATCAAACACCTAAAAATATAGCTATAAAATCTCCGTCATCCGCCGGAGCTTGCAGATTTGATAAAAGTGACGATTCAATCAAGCTGATAGAGCCTAAAAAAATTATAGAAAAAGCAAAGGAGCTTCTTGAAAGATAAAATATATCTGGGACTTTTCAATATCTTCCAATGGACAGTCAGACATACTCCAAAAAAGGTTTTAAACGCCATTTTAAACTCACTCTCATGGCTGATATATATTTTGGATAAAAAGCATAGAAAAATAATAAAAACCAATCTGGATTTTGCTTTTGGAGATAAACTTAGCAAAAAAGAGAAAGATAAAATCATTAAAAAATGCTATAAAAATATGCTTTATAATTTGGCAGATTTTGTAAAAAACCAAGGTATTTCTAAAGAGGAACTGTTAAAAAAGATTGAATTTAAAAACGAAAAGATATTAAAAGACGCTTTGAAAAATGGCGAAAAAGTTATACTCATAACAGCCCATTACGGAAACTGGGAGCTTCTGCCACTATCCATAGCCGCTTTTTTTGGACCACTTACTGCAGTAGGAAGAGCGCTTGACTCTAAAACGATGAACGATATCTTAAAAAGAAATAGAGAGCAGTATGATATAAGAATACTCGATAAAAAAGGAGCCATGAAGGGACTTATAAACGATCTTAAAAAAGGAAGAATGGTTGGACTTTTAGTAGATCAAAACACAGCTGAAAGCGAAGGGATATTGATAGACTTTTTTGGCAAACGTGCACGCCATACCCCAAGTGCGGCTTTACTGGCTAGACGATTTAATGCTAAAATTATACCTACGTTCATAAGCACAAACGATTATGAAAAATATACAATCACCTTTTATGAACCCATAATCTGCAAAAAAACCCAAAACAGCGAAGAGGATATAAGAAAATGCACCCAGGCTCAGGCAGATATAACGGAAAAAGTGATACGTCAAAAACCTGATGAGTGGTTTTGGTTTCATAAAAGGTGGAAAAATCAGTATGAAGAGATTTATAAATAAAGGAAAAAAATGAAGCTAAGCATTATTGGTACAGGTTATGTAGGACTCGTTACCGGTGCTTGTTTTGCACAGATGGGAAATAGCGTAGTATGCGTTGACATCGACGAAAAAAAGATTGAAAATCTAAAAAAGGGAATTATACCCATATATGAACCAGGTCTTGAAGAGATAGTTAAAAATAACTTCAAAATCGGTACTTTGGAATTTACCACAGATATAAAATATGCACTTGAGAACTCTGATATAGTTTTTATTGCAGTAGGAACTCCACAAGGTGAAGATGGAAGTGCAGATTTGCAGTATGTCTTAGCTGTAGCAAAAGATATCGGAAAATATATGAGCCATCCTTTGATAGTAGTGGATAAATCCACTGTTCCCGTAGGAACCGCAGATAAAGTTAGAGAAACTATAAAAAAAGAGCTCGAAAACAGACTTCATAACAAAGATATCACCGAAGGCGAATTTGAAGAGCTAATGAAGTTCGACGTTGTCAGCAACCCTGAATTTTTGAAAGAGGGTGACGCGGTAAATGATTTTATGAAACCAGATAGAGTAGTCATAGGCGCCGATAATCCAAAATCAATGGAAGTTTTAAAAGAGTTATATGCTCCTTTTACAAGAAGTCATGAAAGGTTTATAGGTATGGACGTTAGAAGCGCCGAACTTACCAAATACGCCGCAAACGCAATGCTTGCAACTAAAATATCTTTTATGAACGAAATGGCGCGTATCGCCGAAGCGGTAGGAGCCGATATTAATAAAGTAAGAGTTGGAATCGGTAGCGATAGTCGTATAGGTTATGCCTTTATATATCCTGGAGTCGGATATGGCGGCAGCTGTTTTCCAAAAGATGTGAAGGCTCTTGAAAAGATAGCGCTGGATTCGGGAGTTGATCCAAAGATCGTAAAAGCTGTCGAAGAGGTAAACAAAGAGCAAAGAATCTATTTTCTAAACAAAATCTTAAACCGCTTTTCTATCAACTATCAACTATCAACTATCAACTCAAAAGATAAGCCATTAAAAGGCTTCTCTTTTGCTATATGGGGACTAAGCTTTAAACCAGAAACGGATGATATGCGAGAAGCTCCCTCCATCACAATCATAAAAGAGCTTACCAAAAGAGGCGCTAAAATCAAAGCTTACGATCCAAAAGCTATGGATGAGGCAAAAAACTTTTGGCTTAAAGGTGTTGAAAATATCGAGTATTTCGACAACAAATACGACACTCTAAACGACTCGGACGCTATGATACTAGTAACTGAATGGAAAGAGTTCAGAAGCCCGGACTTTTTTGAGATGAAAAAAAGACTCAAAAACCCTATAATTTTTGACGGAAGAAATCAATACAATAAAGATAAACTCAAAGAGATGGGATTTGAATATTACCAAGTAGGTGTTTCTGGTGGATAGTTGATAGTTTTGAAAGGATAATAGTTGAATGATTACAAAGATTTGAAGGTTTGGCAAAACTCCATATCCTTAGTGGAAAAAATATATCAGCTTATTAAAAGTTTCCCAAATAGTGAAATATATGTATTATCAGATCAAATTAGAAGATCAGCAATTTCAATTCCAAGTAATATAGCAGAAGGTGCATCTCGAAATACTAAAAAAGAGTTTATACAATTTTTATATATAGCTTTAGGTTCTGCTTCTGAATTAGAAACTCAAATTATAATTGCAAAAAAAATTGGATATATTAATAATATTGAAAATTATATTCTCGAAATAACAAAATTAAGAAAAATGTTAAACAGTCTTATAAGTTCTTTGAAAGGAAAAACAAAATGAAAAACTCTATTATAATAATCAACAAACAACTATCAACCATAAACCATCAACCATTAACTAAAAGGATTTTCAAATGAAAATCCTTGTAACAGGAACGGCAGGATTTATAGGTTTTCATCTAGCAATTAAACTTCTTGAAAGAGGAGACGAAGTAGTAGGAGTAGACAATATTAACGACTATTACGATATCAGGGTTAAATACGGAAGATTAAAAGAACTTGGATTTGAAGAGAAAGATTTTGAATTTGGAAAAAAGTATGTAAGCAAAAGATATTCCAACCACACATTTTACAGAGCAAATCTCGAAGACAAAGAGGCTATTGAGAAAATTTTCAAAAACGAAAATCCTCAAAGAGTATGTAATCTCGCCGCTCAAGCAGGTGTTAGGTACTCATTGACAAATCCGCACGCTTATGCTCAAAGCAATATAGTGGGATTTATCAATATTTTAGAAGCTTGCCGTCATAACGAAGTTGAACATCTATCATATGCAAGCAGTTCCAGTGTTTACGGACTAAATGAGACTATGCCATTTAACGTTCATCACAACGTAGATCATCCAATAAGCCTTTACGCAGCAAGCAAAAAAAGTAACGAACTAATGGCTCACACATACTCATATCTTTTCAATATTCCTACAACCGGACTTAGATTTTTCACCGTTTACGGTCCTTGGGGAAGACCGGATATGGCTCTGTTTTTGTTTACTAAAGCGATTTTGGAAGATAGAACTATTGACGTTTTTAATTATGGAAAAATGAAAAGAGATTTTACATATATCGACGATATCATCGAAGGTGTTGTCAGAGTCATAGACAATCCGGCCAAACCCAACCCAAACTGGAGCGGTAAAACGCCCGATCCTGCCACTAGTAAAGCTCCTTATAAAGTATATAACATAGGAAACGGCTCTCCTGTTGAACTGATGGATTTTATAAAAGCTATAGAGAAATCTCTAGGCAAAGAGGCTAAGAAAAATTATCTTCCTTTGCAGCCAGGAGACGTTCCTGCAACTTGGGCGGATACTTCCTCTTTGGAAAAAGATCTAGGCTATAAGCCAGGCACACCTATCGAATATGGAGTAGAACAGTTTGTCAAATGGTATAGAGAGTTTTATGGAGTTTGATTGGAAAAGCTAACTGTAGTTATCATAACTTTTAATAGTGAAAAATATATAAAAAATGCTATAAAGAGCGCTTCATTTGCGGACGAAGTTTTGATCCTCGATAGCGGCTCTAGTGATAAAACATTAGATGTGGCAAAAAGTCTTGGTGCAAGAGTGGAGTATCAAAAGTGGCTGGGTTTTGGAAAGCAAAAACAAAAAGCGGTAGATTTAGCCAAAAACAGATGGGTTTTCGTGCTTGACAGTGATGAGAGAATAACCGAAAATCTCCAAATTGAGATAAATGAAATTTTGAAAAATCCAAAATTTGAGGCTTATGAAGTTCCAAGACTAAACTACTTTTTTGGAAAACCTATAAGATATTGCGGGCTTTATCCAGATAAAACTATCAGGCTATTCGATAAAGAAAAAGCCCATTTCACTCAAGACGAGGTTCACGAAAAAGTAGTTACGCAAGGTAAAACTGGCTCGCTAAAAAACCATATGATCCATCTTGCTTATGAAAGCGTTGAAGAGTTTATATCTAAACAAAACCGATACTCTTCTCTTGGTGCCAAACCAAACAAGCTCAAAGCTTTAATAAACCCTTTTTGGACTTTTTTTAAAATATATTTTTTAAAGCTGGGTTTTCTCGATGGTTGGGAAGGATTTTTGATAGCAAGACTATACAGCCAATATACTTTTTGGAAATATGTAAAAAGCAAAAAAGAACTCTAAAGGTAATTTTAAAAAGATGAAAAAGATAAAAGTATTACATACAGAATGGTCTGACGGATGGGGCGGACAAGAAATAAGAATCATTTCAGAAATGGAGACTCTGCGTGAAAAAGGAGTGGAGCTTCAACTTGCTTGTCGAGATCATGCCAAAATAAAAAAGGAAGCTTTAAAAAAAGGGTTTAAAGTCCACACACTTCCTTTCAAAGGAAATGCAGACTTAAAGACACTATTTAGTTTAGTTAAAATCATAAAAGATGAAAATATCGATATAGTAAACACCCACAGCGGTAAAGATACTTGGGTGGGAGGATTTGCGGCTAAAATAGCCGGAGTAAAATTTATCAGAACCAGACATTTATCAAATAAAATTAATCCTTCAAGATTAAACTTCATCAACGAGATGGCCGATTTTATCATCACTACAGGGGAAAGCGTAAAAGAAAATATGATCCGTTACAATCGAATAAAGCCACAAAAAATAGAATCCATTCCAACAGGTATAGATGAAGAGATTTTTGATCCTTCAAAATACGACAAAGAAAAAAACAGAGAGCTTTTCGGTATAGAAAAAGACAAAATCGCCATAGGAATCTTAGCGGTTTTAAGAGGTTTTAAAAGGCATGATCTATTTTTAGAAATGGCAAAAGAGATATCAAAAAAACATCCAAATACCATTTTTTTGATAGCAGGTGACGGTCCAAGAAGAGAAAGCATTAAAAAATTGGTAAAAGATTTCGGACTTGAAAAAAAAGTCAAAATGTTGGGTCATATAAATGAGCCGGCAAAATTCCTCTCGGCTCTGGATATCTTCACTCTCACTTCCGATTCAAACGAGGGCGTTCCCCAATCGGTTATGCAGGCTCTTATGATGAGATTGCCCGTTGTGGCTACAGATGTGGGCAGCGTAAAAGATTTGTGGCGCGATGAAAATTTTATACTAGTTGAGCCCAAAAATATGAAAAATTTGGTTGAAAGTGTGGATAAATTGATACAAAATCCCGAGCTTAGAGAAAACCACTCCCTCAAAGCTAGGGATTTTGTTGTTAAAAATTTTTCTAAAAAAGTAATGGCAGACAAAATCTTATATATTTATCAAAATCTGCTTAGCTAATATGCTCCCACTTAAGAGGCGTTCCCTGTTTTAGATCGACCGCCGCTTTTTTGCCTAAAATATCCTTTAAATATTTTGGATGAAGCCCAAAACCGGGTCTGACAGAACGAATGTTCTTCTCAGTCAAAATTTCACCTTTTTTAATATCTTTAGCTATGAAAAGGCTTCTCGAGAACTCCCTGTTTTTTCTTTTCTTTTCGTCCATAGTGTAGTCAACTCTTCCAAGAAGTTTTTCAGTATCTCTAACAGCCTTTACCATCTCTTTGAATTCATTTATGTCCAAACTAAATGCAGCATCAGGACCACCTAAACTTTTATCCAAAATAAAGTGTTTTTCTATAACTTTGGCCCCCAAAGTTACAGCTGCAACGGGAGCGGTAATACCTAAAGTGTGATCGGAAAATCCCGCTATTACGCCAAAAGTCTCGGATAGATTGGGAATGGTTCTTAAATTTGCATCTTCCAAGGGTGCCGGATAAGCAGATGTACATTTAAGAAGTACGATCTGTTCATTGCCGACTCTTCTACAAGCATTCACCGCCTCTTCAATATCGCAAAGAGTCGCAATACCCGTAGATATAATCATAGGTTTTCCTTTTGAAGCCGCATATTCTATCAAAGGAATATCCGTTATCTCAAAAGAGGCAATTTTATAGGCGGACACATCCATCTTTTCAAGAAAATCTACCGCACTTTTATCAAAAGGAGAAGAGAAAAGATCGATTCCTATATAGTCTGCGTAACTTTTAAGTTTTGGTTGCCACTCCCAAGGAGTGTACGCTTCCTCATACAATTCATATAAAGTTTTTCCATCCCAGATGGTACCTTGTTTTATCTGAAAATACTCATTGTCGCATTTTAAAGTTATAGTATCTGGAGTGTAAGTCTGAAGCTTTACCGCATCTGCCCCTGCCTCTTTTGCAGCCTTTATCATCTCTTTGGCTATTTCAAAATCTTGGTTATGATTTGCCGAAACTTCTGCGATTATATATACTGGACTATCGTTTGAGATGGTTTTGGAACCTATTTTAATCATCTTTTGACCTTTTAAAAATGTAGGTAGGAATATTTTTATACAAAGTCTCTTTTTCCTTTCTAAAACCGATTTTTTCAAATATTTTTATAGAAGAGATATTCTCTCTTTTTATATAAGCGTAAATCTCTTCATTGCCTATTTTTTCCTTGAAATATTCTAAACTCTTTTCCAATATTTTTACTCCCAACCCGCATCCCCTAACTTTAGAGGATAAAGATATGCTTATAATATAGCCTTCATTATCTTTTTCAAATCTTACTTGGGCAAAGACCTCATCATCTTTTTGTGCAACTAAAAACAGAGTATTTCTATCTTTTAACTTATTCAAAAACCACTTTTGATGGTTATCAAAAACTATTTTTTCACTGTTGAAAGAGTTTCTTCTAACCTCTTCATCGTTAGAGATATCAAAAATTATTTTTATATCCTGTTTTTCCGCTTTCCTTATATAAAAGTCTTCATATATTTTGCAGATTATTGTCTTTGTAACTTTATCAACTCTTCCTATAGATAGATTTTTCATCTTTTCTATCAAAAATTTTCTCGTTTCTTCATCATTTGCAAGAGTCACAAAGGCATTTTTTATTTCATTTTTACAGTTTTTTGCACCAATAGCATAACCATTTTTAGTAAGATACTCAAAAATTTTCTTTTGATTATCTGCTAATCGTAGAGCTATAAAAGGAAGTTTCATATATAGAACTTCTATACTTGTAGTTCCACAAGATATAATTCCTATATCTGATCTATTCATAAGCTCAGCCATATTTTTGGCATCTACAATAATATTAAATCCTTTTTCGCTATTTTTCGCAAAATCTTGAAGCTGTTTTAGATGTTTGTTTGCGGCACCAACTACAATATCCGCTTCAAAAAAAACATCTTCAACCTCATCTAAAGCTTTTATAACTTCAAAAGTCACATTTTCAGGATCGGCTCCGCCAAGAGTAACTAAAATTCTCAAATTTTTCTTATTGGATTCTGATTTTTTTATATCTTTGATTCTTTTGAACTCATCTCTTATAAGTGCAAATTCGATCCCGCAAAGTAGGCTACACTCCTTTGGTACCAGTCCTTTATAATCCTCTTTTTTTGCGTAAATATTTTGATTTAACAATATATCACAATAGTGTTTCTTATATAGATCGTCGAAGGAAAAGATCATTACACCACTATTTTTTATCTCTCTTTCATAATCTTCATCAATTCCATAATGATCGAACACTATAAAAGATGCGTTTTGTTCTTTTATAATGCTCTTTACCTCTTTAATCTCGCTATATTTATCTTTGCTTTTAAGTTCAATTTTCTTAAATCCAGCCTTTTTTATCTTGAAATTTATATTTCCAGGCAGATTTTTCACTAGATATATTACATCAAAACCATTTTTTTTTAGCTCTTTTGCCAAAACAAGAGTTCTTGTTATATGCCCTGTTCCTATCTCTTTTGAGCTGTCCGCTCTGACTAAAATTTTTTTCATACCTTTTTTTGTTCTACATGGCTGTTTATTTCGTATATGTAGGGATTTTTTTCCAATATCTCTATCAAATCCTCATAACTAAAATCCGTCTTACACTTTAAAAGTTTATATATCTCTTTTATTGCTTCATAATCAGCCTCTTCATCCAAAGTCAGACGATATTTTGAATTATCCTCCTTATCTTTATATTGACAAATCATAAACTCGTCTTTATGGGTAGTGTGAATGTGAGTAGTCACATGCTCTTTTTCAAACTCCATTTTTGCATTTTCATAGACTCTTTTTAACGCTTCAAAACTGAAAATTTCTATATCGAGTCCTCTTGGAAAACTTCTTTCAATCGTATTTGAAAGATAATCGCACTTCTTTTTTCCAAACTCTTCCAACATCTTTTTCAAAATCTCTTGATCTATTAAAGGACAATCAGACGTAAGCCTAACTATCGTATCACTATTTTTTGCGCCAAAAGCAGTAGTGGCTTTGTAGTATCTATCTAGTACGTTGTTTGTATCTCCTCTAAAAAATCGCAATCTTTTTTTTTCACAAAGTTCAATTATAGGTTTTTCGCTTCCGTCGTCAGTAGTGGCTATGATAATGTTTTTTGCAAATCTATTTAATCTCTCTATCATTACCTCCAATACGGTTTTGCCGCAAAGAGGGAGCATAACCTTTCCAGGAAGCCTGGTAGAGGTCATACGGGCCTGAATTATGACAAAAAGATCACTTTTTATTCTCATTAACGATCTTTTTTAGCGTATTTATCACATATTCTTGCTCTTCTCTTTCCAAAGGTGGATACATAGGCAAAGAGAAAGCCTCTTTATAGTATCTATCCATTTTCGGAGTACACTCTTCGCCATAACCCAACATCCTGTAATATGGCTGCTTATTTATCGGTATATAATGAAGTTGTAGTCCAATATTTTTCTCTCTCATCTTGTAAAAGAGTTCCGATTTGGTTATAAAGAGCTTTTCAAAATCTACCCTTACCACATAGAGGTGATAGGATGAGTTGTCATTGTATCTATACAGCGGCTTTACAATATCCTCTTTTTCGAATGCATCATCATACTTTAAAGCGATATCTCTTCTTCTTTTTATAAAAGTATCAAGTTTTTCAAACTGACTTATCCCTAAAGCGCACTGCATATCAGTTATACGGTAGTTGTATCCCAAAAACTGCTGTTCGTAATACCAAGGATTTAGATTGTCCTTTTCATCATAAGCCATCTCTTTGTTTAAAAATTGCTTTTCATCTTTAGTTATGCCATGGTTTCTAAGTATAAGCAGTTTTTCGTAAATATTTTTATCATTTGTAGTTACCGCACCACCCTCTCCTGTTGTCAAATGCTTTACAGGATGAAAAGAGAGAATCGAACAGTCGCTATATTTGCAGCTACCTGCTTTAATCCCTTTGTACTCTGCCCCTATCGAATGGGCACAATCTTCCAAAACAGCTATTTTAAATCTATCTTTTATATAACTTAATTTCTCTTGTTCTACGGGGTTTCCGCTAAAATGAACCGCGTATAAGGCTTTTATATTTTTATCTTTTTCCAAAATCTCTATACACTTATCCAAGTCTATATTGCCATCATCTTTTATATCTACAAAAACCGGCTTCGCTCCAACATAAAGAATAGCAT
This sequence comes from Nitrosophilus labii, assembly GCF_014466985.1. NCBI lineage: Bacteria > Pseudomonadati > Campylobacterota > Epsilonproteobacteria > Nautiliales > Nitratiruptoraceae > Nitrosophilus > Nitrosophilus labii. The sequence goes on along the minus strand of NZ_AP022826.1, from coordinate 335,530 downwards.
TTGAAGTGGCTACAAACGAGTTAGGAGTCGTCAATACTTTATCCCCTGGATTCAAGATAGCCAAAGAAGCCAGATGAAGAGCTGCTGTACCATTTGATACCGCCACAGCATATTTTGCGCCGATATATTCGGAAATTTTATCTTCAAACTCTTTTACTTTGGGACCCTGAGTGATAAATGGTGATTTTAAAACCTCTTTTACTGCACGTCTATCTTTTTTATCTATATACTGCTTTCCGTAAGGTATAAAGTCCATCATATCTTTTCTATCATGTCAAGAAGTTCTTTTTCGGTTAGCCACCAATCGTTTTTATCCGAACTGTATTCAAAACCAATCTCAACAGGTTTTCCCTTTTCTCCAATAGTGTTTTCCTCAAAATCTACTTTATGTGCAAATTGAATTGTTGGTTTTATAACGTAATGATCCTCAAACTCCAAAGTCAGATGACTGTCATCTTTTGGACACATTACTTCGTGAAGTTTTTCTCCGGGTCGTATGCCTATTATCTTTAAAGGAAGTTCCGGTGCCATAGCTTTCGCAAGATCAACAACCTTCATAGAAGGGATTTTTGGAACAAATATCTCTCCACCTTTCATCCTCTCAAAGTTCTTCAAAACAAACTCTACTCCCTGCTCTAGAGTTATCCAAAATCTAGTCATCCTCTCGTCGGTTATAGGCAGCTCTTTAGCTCCTTGTATTATCAGTTTTTTAAAAAAAGGTACTACACTCCCACGTGAGCCTACTACATTTCCGTATCTTACAACGCTAAATCTAGTCTCTCTTTTTCCAACTATATTGTTTGCAGCTACAAACATCTTATCACTCGCAAGTTTAGTAGCCCCATATAGATTGATAGGATTTGCCGCTTTATCGGTAGATAAAGCCATAACCTTTTTTACATTATTAGCTATAGCAGCCTGTATGACGTTTTCGGCTCCGTGAATATTTGTCTTTATGCACTCCATAGGATTGTACTCGGCCACTGGAACATGTTTAAGCGCCGCAGCGTGGATAACATAGTCCACATCCTGCATAGCAATCATTAGTCTCTCTTTATCTCTTACATCCCCTATAAAATATCTCATACAAGGCTCGTTGAACTCCTGAGCCATCTCGAACTGCTTTAGTTCGTCTCTTGAATAGATAATTATCTTATTGGGTTTGTATCTTTTTAGTAAAATTTCGGTATATTTTTTCCCGAAACTTCCGGTTCCGCCTGTTATAAGTATGTTTTTATTATTGAACATAATACTTCCATTTAGTTGATATTTTTTTGTATCAAAACCAGAATTAATAAACTACGATATAATAATATACCAAAAAAATTCAATAAACATCATCTAAGCATAATAAGAAAAGTTTTAATGAAAAAAACTGTTTTTTATTTTCATCCACTTTATTTAACTTTTACTTCCGTACAAACTATTCAAATAATAAGAGATTATAAGAGTTTATCTAATTTAGGTTATAAAATATATCTATACGGCTTTTATGATCAAGAAAAACGAAAAACAAGTTTTTTAAATCAATTTCAAAGCTAGATGGACTTATTTTTACAAACTTTTCACAAGTGATTTTTTTTAAAAAAGAGTTTAAGAAAAACTCTCCCGTTAATTATATCATCTTACCTAACGGTGTTGAAATAGACAAGTTTAAATATACACAAAAACAAGATAATTTTGTCTTAACATATCTTGGACAGTTTAATAAATGGAAAAATATTGATCTAATTTTTTCATCTTTTTCACTACTTGATGAAAAATTTACCCTAAAAATAGCAGGAGGAAAAGGGGATAGAAAAAGTATTGAAATAATAGAAGAATTAATTAAAAAATACAATATTGACAAAAAAAGAGTAAACTATCTTGGATTTATAAAGCAAAATGAAATTGTAAAAAAAAGTCCTTAATAATTCTAACGTATTACTTTTACCATTAGGAAATAATATTCAATCAAAATATTTAACTTCCCCTATGAAACTATTTGAATATATGGCAACAGGAATTCCTGTATTGGCGGTTAACTATCCATCAATAAATCTTATTGTTAAAAACGATGAAATATATCTTGCGGATAACGATCCGATACAGTTTGCAAGGACTATAGAAAAAATAGTAACAGATAAAAATCAAAAGAAAAAAATAACAAAAATGAATAAATTGGCAAAAAAATTTTCTTACAAAAACAGAAGCAAAAATTTCGATAATTTTTTAAAAAAACTAAATTAAATAAGTTTAAACTATTGTAAAAATGTATATATAAAAAGTTTTTTCAGTTTTAATTATTTGCAACTTTACTAGAATTCAGTTTTTAAAAGAAAAAAAGATTTTATATATTAGGTTCTATAATGAAAATTCTTCTAATAAAATTTAGACATATAGGAGACGTTCTTTTATCTACTGCCCTTATAAAAAATTTAAAGAAAAATTTTCCAAATTCAAAGATAGATTTCGTATTAAACCAAGAAAGCTTGCCTATTCTTAAAAATAATCCTAATATCAATAAAATTTTCTCATACGATAGAAAAAATAAAAGTCAAAGTTTTTTAAAAAAAATAAAATATGAAATTGATTTTACAAAGCAGATAATCAAAAATAGATATGATATTGTTATAAATTTAACAGAAGGCGATAGAGGAGCTATAATATCTATATTATCTAAAGCACCAAAAAGATTAGGTATAAGAACCAGGAACAAATTTTTAAACCTTTTAAAACCGTATACTAAAGAAATATCTTTTGATCCGTTTATTCACACAGTCGAAAAAGACTTACAATTTGTAAAACACTTGGGAAAAAATATCTTAGAAAAAAAAGTAGAAATTTATATAGATGATATTAGCAACAAAAAGATAGAAAATATTTTAAAATCTCACAATATCGAAAAGTTTATAATAGTTCATCCGGTCTCAAGATGGCTGTTTAAATGTTGGGACGACGAAAAATTCGCCAAAGTTATAGACTATATAGAAAACGAAACAAACTTCAAAGTCATCATAACCTCTTCTCCAGAAAAAAAAGAGTTAGATAAGGTAAATACAATACTCTCGTATTGTAAAAGCACCCCTTTAAATCTTGGAGGCAAAATCTCTTTATATGAGCTTTCCGCTCTTATTTCAAAAGCAACTCTATATTTAGGCGTAGATACGGCGCCGATGCATATGGCTGCAGCCCTGGATATTCCGGTTATTGCTCTTTTAGGTCCCACTGAACCTACTATTTGGGGTCCATGGGACAATCAAACGGAAAAATCTAGCTATAAAAAAATCAAACAAACCCAATTCAACGGTAAACATGTTATTATACAACATCCAAACGATAAAATCGTTTTTAAAAACGGCAAAAAAATAAGTACTGCTATGATGAGTATTAGCATAGAAGAAGTTATTGAACAAATAGATAAAGCATTAAACAACAAACACGGAAAAAATTATGAGATTTGATAAAGATAACCTCTTACAAAATACATCTGCGGAAACAGATATTTTATTTAGAAGTTTTTTAATTTCTCTTTTTTTACTATGTTTATCGCTACCTCTAACTGAAGCTGGAAAACAGATTTTTTCATATTTAACTATTTTGCTTGGATTATCAATAATAATTAAATATAAAATAAAAATAAAAAAAGATGTAATTTTTTGGTCATTTTTAATGTTTTTTATATTTTCTTTAATAAGCTCTTTTCAATCAGAATATCAAAACACTGTAATATATAATTTACGGAAAAATTTAGATATTTTTAGAATATTATTAATATTTATAATTTTAAGAAATACACCATTAACAAAAAATAATATAAAATACTATATTA